>JAJZMH010000013.1 GCA_021850365.1 bacterium | reverse complement strand
ACAACTAATATTACCGCAATTGTTAATATGAGTGATGATGGCGGATCGTCTGGTGTTTTAAGGGATGAGCTTGGAGTTTTACCTCCTGGAGATATTCGACAATGTTTAGTGGCGTTAAGTGATTATCCCGACGCTAGGGATTTGTTTAATTATAGGTTTAATAAAGGAAAGTTAAAAAATCATCCAGTTGGAAACATTATCTTGTCAGCCTTGGAGCTTTATTATAATGACTTCGCTAAGGCTATCGATGTTGTCTCCCAATTGTTGCGTTTAAAAGGCGAAGTTTTACCGGTATCCACTCAAAAACACCAAATTTGCTTAATCGATCAAAAGAGAATAATTAAAGGTGAAACAAATATCCTAAAACATCAGATTAAAAGTATTAATCCATTGTTTTATTTAGAACCTCAAAAAGTAAAAATTAACCCTAAAGCAAGGCGAGCTATCTTAAATGCTGAATTAGTAATTATAGCTCCAGGAAATTTTTTTGGATCACTTATCCCCCCTTTACTAGTTGATGGAATGAAGCAAGCATTAGCCCAAACTAAAGCTAAAGTGGTGATGATTAGTAATTTAATTAATAAACCAAAACAAACCTTTAATTGGACTGTTTTAGACTATTGGAAACAAATTAATAAGTATTTATACCAAGAGACCATAGATTTTGTACTCTATAATAATCATCCAATCAAACAGGAATTATTAGATAAATACGCCCAAGATCAAGAATTTCCAGTAGGCTATCAGGAGAACGATTTTAGAAATCTAAAGACTCAATTTATAGGATCTAATTTAGTTAATTTGAATCCATATCAACAAAATCAAGTGGATCAAAAGATCAAACGAACACTTATTCGGCACGATGCTAAAGCTCTAAAAAGAGAACTTAAATTAATTTTAAATAAGATTTAAAAATGGATTAACTTGAAATTATCGGAGAATTAAAAATATTATTTAAGTTGTTTAAATAAGAGATTATTGTATAATAGTATTATGGAAAGTTGTCCATCGAACGAGGATAATATTGGTAAAATTTTTGATCTTAACGCTCAAACACTAATTCAATGTCTTGAAAATAAAAATTTAGACATTGCCGATCAACGCATCTCCAATTTGGATAAGAAGTTTAAGGAGTATATAAAATCTACTAGTGTTTCTAAAATTATAGATCTAGATCGTGGATGGTCTTTATGTGATTTTCATGAACTTATTAACGGCGGTGATGATTTAACTGCCAAAGCTTTATTAGAAAACACCCAATACGGATATATGACGGTTTGTTCTTTATTTTTTAAATACGAATTTCTTGAATCGGATAGATATCCTGGTAGAATGCCAGAATACTCAAAAATTAATAATAACACTGTTTCGGTTATGGATGCATATTTTAAAGGTGAATTTACTTCTAGGACAAAGGTAGATTTAGAAGGAGCCGATCAACGTATATCTAGAGAGTGTTTAGAGATTCTTCAACCACTTTCAGTTAAGAGGTTTATAGATTTTATCAATGATTACCCGTTAGCTAATCAGTACTTTTTAGATATTCAAAAACAAATAGAAAAATTATATCCAAACCAGAAGAATGGAGTTGAAATTGGTTTTAATCGGGGTTTAGTTAACGGCCTAGAGATGATTTATCGATCTTATCAATTAGCTAAGTTAGAATCGAAAGTTGATGGTGATTTAAATCAATTTGGTAACCTATTTGAAAAACCACCAAACACTTATCTTGGTCTTCCCATTGTCAACGATGATCAAGAGTTTCAGTCAATTCGAGGTGAGATAATAGAACATCCTATGTTAGCTTCTGTTATCGGCGAAGGAATTATTGATGAATCAACTTCGCTTAAAAAAATAGTCAATAAAAATATTGAATACTACCGAGAAAAGCATCAATACGATCGACTTCGATTTCTTAATAATTTTCTGTATGGTCTAGAAGAGGGCTATCAATCAACATTCGGTCTTTTTTATTTAATATCCAAAGGAGAAAGAGAAGATTTAGATTTGTACCGAAACTTACATGAATTAAATTTTGAACCAAAAACACATCAACGGATAGTAGATTTCATTATGGGTAAATGTTATATTGATAACGGAAGATATAAGAACTTTCCGGACGTTGTTAATAGTAAGGATGTTGTTTATTTAGATTCAGAGGATTATTTTAATAATTCTGGGAAAGTCTTTAATTTATTTTCAATTCTAGAAAATCTACTGCTATACAGGTATAGGTATTGGCCAGCAAATGTAGTAGATTATATTTCTAATGGTTTTTGTACTGGTGTTAATAATGCAATTGAACTATTTATACAACTTGGAGAAGAAAAACTAATAGATTCTATTAATTTGTAAAATCAATATTTAACTTATTATTTTGATTCTTTTTGAATGAAGTTTTTAACGCTTTGAACTGTGTCCATAAATTGGGCTGGAAAAATAATGGTACTATTTTTATCTGATGAAATTTCGGTTAAAACTTGCAGATTTCGAAGCTGTAGGGCGATTGGATGTTTATTAATAATATCGGCTGCTTCCGCAAGTTTACCGGCACTTAATTGTTCTCCCTCAGCTGCAATAATTTTTGCTCTCTTCTCTCTTTCTGCTACAGCTTCAGCTGCCATGGCTGATTGCATCTCAAGTGGAAGTTGAATATCTTTTAATTCAACAGCACTAACATAAACTCCCCACTGCTCACCAACATTATCTAAGATACCCTTAATTGAATTATTAATTTTAGTTGTGTTACTTAGAACGTCATCCAGTGAGCTTTGACCAACGACATTTCTAACTGTAGTTTGAGCAATTTGGTAAATAGCAGCCTCAGCATTTTGAATAGCTATTACAGATTTAGTTGGATCTTGAATCTGGTAATAAGCAACCGCAGCAACATCTATTGAGACATTATCTTTTGTAATGATTTTCTGACTTTCTACCGGAAGAGTAACAATACGCAAGCTAATGATTTTTATTTGATCAATAAATGGGATGATTAATCTAATTCCTGGTTCTTTTACATTTTTCTGAGCTTTTCCTAACCTAAAAACAACTCCCCGCTCGTATTGTTTAATTATTCTAATACCTTTAATTATCAAAGCTAAGATTACAACTATAATGATAACTATGATTAGTGCCATCTTGACTCCTTGAATTATATCTAAATTATAGACCTTCTAATTAAAAAAAGAAATTCAAAGTAGAATAGCCCCAAAAAGGTTATACTTAAAATAGATGCGTTATAAATCATATTCTTGGATTTTAAAAACACTAGCCGCTTTTTGGATTATTGATGCTTTATTAGAATTTCAACCTAAGATGTTTAGTGCATTTCTAGGTTCTAATATTTTAAAAAGTACAATATATAATCAACCAAAAGTTATAGCGGATATTATTCAAAACTCAGTTCATTTGCTTTTACTTCACCCTGCTCTTTATAATGCAATTTTTGGATTCATTGAACTTTTAATCGGAATTTTGTTATTTACCAAGAAAGGATACAAAACAGGTTTAATACTTTCCATATTTTGGTCTTTATTTATCTGGATTTTTGGTGAAGGAATGGGCAATTTATTTACCCGGCAAGCCTTAATTAGTACTGGGGCACCAGGCGCAGGATTAATTTACGCGTTGATATCATTAGCTATTTATCTGTTTCAAAAAAGATCAATCGGTTTTGTCATAAATTGGTTTAAGTATTCGATATTCGGGTATTATTTACTAGCTATATTATTGATTTTATCGAGCTTTATGAATCCACGGATGAATTTAGCTTCCTCAATTTTAAACAATGCCCAAAACAGTCCCGGTATAATCTCCAAACTAGATTATTGGGTATCTCATTTCTTAAATAGCTCTTCAGATTTAATAATTTTGATGACCATTCTTATATATCTTTTTTTAATGTTTGCCGTTTTCTTCAATCAACGAATTAGGAATATAGCTATCTATCTTGGGATTATTCTAGCTTTATTTTTTTGGGTAGTGGCTCAAAATTTTGGTGGGATATTAATTTTTGAAGCAACCGACCCTAATAGCGCGCCATTAATTATTTTCCTCTTATTAATTTTTAAATTCTTTGCAAGTTCAAAGGCCGCATTAAATAAAAGTACTAGAGTTTAAGGTTGTTTATCTTATCTACTTCATAGATAATATCAAGCTATGAATATATTAATTAGAATATTTAAGTTTGCTAAAAATTTATGGCCGTATTACTTGGCTATTAGTTTTTTTACAATCTTCTTGGCTGTCTTAAATCAGTTAACTCCATTATTTACGAAAGGCGCAATTGATCAAATTAGTAATCTTGGACACGGACATGTTGATATTTTTGTAGTCGGGCTATATGCCGTACTTATTTTTGTATCAGACTTAGGTCAAACTTTATTTTCTAATATTGGTGGCTATCTAGGAGATATTTTTGCCATAAAACTACAAAGTTTTATGAGCAATAAATACTATGAACATTTACTATCTTTACCGCAAAGTTATTTCGATAATGAATTAACCGGAAAAATTGTCAATAGAATGAATCGAGGTATTGATCAAATATCCCAATTTATTAATATGCTTAGTAATAATTTTTTGCAGTTTATATTTAGTACTGTTTTTTCTCTTATTATTGTTGCTTATTATTCCTGGGTAGTGGCTTTAATGCTTTTTTTACTTTACCCAATATTTATTGGATTTACCGCATTTACATCTTCAAAATGGCAAAAATATCAAAAAGAAATAAATTCAGATCAGGATATAGCGCTTGGACGCTTTAATGAAGTTATTTCTCAAGTCAAAGTTGTAAAGAGTTTCATTAAAGAAAAATTTGAGCTAAAGTTTTTTGAAAATAAATATAAAAAAATTATTAAAACCACAAAACCACAAAGCTTATTTTGGCACAAACAAGATACGTACAGACGCGTCGTATTAAATATTATCTTTTTATTTGTTTTTATCTATATCTTTATAATGACCGCTAAGGGACATTTTTCAATTGGAACAATGGTTCTTTTAATTCAATATGCAATGCTTATTAGAATTCCAATTTTTTCCATTAGCTTTTTAGTTGATCAATCTCAACGTGCAATTGCTAATACTAAAGACTATTTTGAAACAATGGACATATTACCAGACGTTGATGATGATTTAAATAAGCCAAAATTAAAGATAAAAAATCCAGAGATTGAATTTAAAAATGTCTATTTCTCATACAGCGATGAAACAATCTTAAATAATTTAAGTTTTAAAATTGAACCAAATACCAAAGTAGCATTAGTGGGTGAAAGTGGTGAAGGAAAAACAACTATCGCAAATTTGTTATTGGGTCTTTATAAACTAAATAGAGGCCAGATATTAATTGACGGACAAGATATATCGTCGATAAGCAGAAATAGCCTAAGAGAAAAAATTGGGGTAGTTTTTCAAGATCCAGCATTATTTAGCGGAACAATTGCCGAAAACATTGCCTATTCAGATTCAAAGGTAGATAACTCAAAAATTATTGATGTTTCAAAAAAAGCTAATGCAGATGATTTTATTCAAAAATTTAAGGATAAATACCAAAGTCAAATAGGCGAAAAAGGATTAAAACTAAGTGGAGGTCAAAAACAGAGAATTGCAATCGCAAGAGCCCTTCTCAAAAATGCTCCCATTTTAATTCTAGATGAAGCAACTTCAAGTTTAGATAGTAAGAGCGAAAAAATGGTTCAAGATGCTCTAGAAGAACTGTTTAAGAATCGAACGACAATAATCATTGCCCATAGATTAAGTACTATTCAACATGTCGATAAGATTATAACTATTAAAAACGGTCAAGTAGATGAGGTTGGTACTCCAAGTCAATTATCATCCTCGGGAGGAATATACTCGCAGTTATTGAAACTTCAGGAAGGGCATAGTCATAAAGCATCTACAAAGCTAAAATCCTATGATTTGAACGAATCTTGACAATGTAACAAAATAACCTTATATATTAGACCTATGTCAGAGATATATTAGACCTATGTCAGAGGAAAAAGAAAATTTATACCCAGAAGTTAAAGATCACACTATTCCAGACTTTAACAACTTATTTAGAACAATTGGAGAATGTATTTTTCATAAAGATTTATCCAACAAATATGATCTTAAAAATAAGAATCATATAACTTTTGAAAAAAAGTTTTGGGTTCCTCCAGTTGTTTTAGAATATATGGAATGGGACCAAGAACAACATCAAACCGGAGCTTTGCTAAATACTAAAATATCACTTAATAAAGATAAAGATATATTTCTAGAATTATATCCTAATCTACGTAATCTTTTCTCTCTCAAATATTTATCAAACTCGAAAAACTATTTGTTGAATAATCCAATATTTTTAATTAAGCCTATTTTATCTGATTCATGTTTCAAAGATTATAATATTTATTTTGGTATGTTAAAGGCTGTAAGATTTTTTACCGTAGATTCAGAAAGAGTTGATTACAATGTTGTTCCCCCAGAGGTAAGTATCGGCATTACTCAATCAATACTAAGATATGCTAAAAAGTAGTTAATAAAGATTAAATTGTTATTGTATTTTTAAAATATTGGACTAAAATAGTGATTTGGTAATTAAATAAAAGAGGAACAATAACCGCAATGGAGAATTTTAATCCTGATTTAAG
>JAJZMH010000022.1 GCA_021850365.1 bacterium | reverse complement strand
GATTCTTAATGCAGGCAGCTATTAATTATCCTTTAACAATTTATGGTACAGGAGGGCAAACAAGGGCATTTATTCATATTAGTGATACGGTTAAATGTATAAATATAGCTATTAAAAATCCTCCAAAAAAAGGTGATAGACCACTTATTTTTAACCAGGTAACAGAGACTAGAAGAGTTTCTGAGTTAGCTGCAATTGTATCTAAAAAGACAGGCGCAAAGATTGAATATCTTAAAAACCCTAGAAAAGAAGCCTCTGAAAACGAATTGGTTGTAGAAAATAAGAAATTCTTAAAACTTGGGCTAAATCCTACTACACTAGATGGGGGTCTTTTGGACGAAGTAACTGAAATTGCTAAAAAATATGTTTCTCGAGTAGATAAGAGAACAATTTTGCCAAAAAGTAAGTGGTAATTAGTCTTTAACTTTAAGGTGATCTTTCTTAATTATTTCAAGACTGTCTTCAAGAATAATTCTATTAATCCTAATTAGATCAGCAATAATTCCTAGTGCGAATGAAATAAAAGAAGCAAAGATAAAGATAGATCCAATTAATAGAGACTGGAGGTGGTGGGGTCCAAAAGCTTTCTGATGATGATTGATTGCTATATTTATAAAATTAATCATTGGAATAAGACCAATAACTAATTGAATAAAACCAATGCTAAAGAAAAATGCATAAGGCCTATACATTATAAAAGCCCTAATTATGGTTGGTGCTGATTTTCTTATGTGTTGCCAAGAAGATTTAAATTGTCTTGAATCTCTTAGTTTAGGATTTGTTTTAATGGGTAAAATAACAATTTTATGCTTCTTTTGAGAAGCTTGGATGGTTGTCTCAGTAGCCCAGCTATAATCTGCAATTGGATTGAGTTGAATTGCGGCTAATTTTGAATAAGCTCTAAAGCCACTTATAGCATCCGGAATATCGCTGTTAGCCGCGAAGTTAAGAACGCCAGTTCCTAGTTTCTGAAACATTTTTTTTGACCAACTAAAATGTTTAATTTTATGAGTTTGTCTATCTCCAATAACCAAATCAGCCTTATTATCAAGTATTGGCTTAATTAATTCCGGAATTTTTTCTTGAGGATATTGATTGTCTCCTTCGGTTAAAACAATAATATCTGCTCCTAGTTCTAAGGACCTAAATAAACCGTGTTTAAATGATTTGGATAAACCTTGATTTTTGGTATGGTATAAAAAGTTTTTGACACCTAACTTTTTAGCAACTTGAATAGTTTTATCGGTACTGCCGTCATCAATTAGTAAAATATCTATTTTATCAATTCCTGGAATCTTTTTAGGAATGCTTTTTAAAACAATTGGTAGAGTCTTTTCTTCGTTTAGACACGGGATCATAATTACTAGTTTCATTTATATTTAACTCCCTTAAAATATTTTAGTATTATACACCAAATTATTGAATTATACATTTTATTAATTAAAGAACCACATATTAGTTGAATAAGTTTTTTTATCTTTAATAATCGCTTTTTTGGTTATCTTTTTAACGGCTTTATTAATCTTAATTATTTTATTACTATTTATATACCAACTATCATCACTTCTTACTACGTATGTTAAAAATCCTCCACCTTCGATAAAAAGTAGTAAGGCTAGAATTGCGATTAATACTTTTAATTTATTAAATTTATTTAAACCATACTCAAATCCTTTAGCTAAAATAATAATAATAAATAACAAAATTGGTATCAGATATCTTCCATTCATGTTTTCTAGAACCGCCGTATAATTATATGTAATGTATCCCTGTACAAATAAAGCAATCAAATATATTAAAGAAATAACTAAAAGCAGCTTAAAGTAATAATTTTTTGAAAATATCTTCCTAAAATATTTAACTGCGAAGAATAGACCAGATAAGAAAATAATAATAGCTGCTGCACTAGGAAGGGGCAAAGGGGGATAATTAGTATAACCTGATTTTGGTCCGTTTATAGCAAAAAACAATCTATACCACATCCAATAAAACCATTGATAGGTGTAATAAAAAGGGTTGGATGAAGCTTTAACTTTATGATCAAGAACCAGCTGATGCCTTTTATAGTCCGATTTCCATACATAATATTGGCTACAATCCTTAACGGTTAAAACTTTGGAACAGTTTGGTGATATAGCCCCGTATTCAATTAAGTTAACTAGATCTCTTTGGGTAAACATAAATAGGCTCAAAATTATAAAAAAAACAATCAATATTTTAGACACTAACTTTTGTTTAATAAAATCACGCCACAATTTATTAAAAAAGACGCCTAATTTTTTATCAAATACTCTATAAGTAAGATATATAAAAAACAAAACAATCCCTAAGTAGATGGGCAAAAAAGCATATTTCACTAAAGCTGTAAATGTACAAAGAATAAATAATATCGCTATATCCCTAGAATGAACATCCTTATTTTTTAGTTGATCAATGATTTTAAGTGACAAGACTCCAATAATTCCAACTAGTGCAAACAATAGGTCATCGTAATTAATTTGACCAGCCATTTGAGGAACAATTGGAATTAAACAAAATAAAAGCAATGATATATTCGTTAGAGCTTTAGATATTTTTAATTTTATAAATATTTTTCTAAAAAAGATCAATCCAATACTAAAAAAGATAATGTCAATAAATCTTAATATAACAATTTGATAAATTTGGACAGATGTAAAATGTTTAATTATTAAATACAGATAACTCATTAAATAATGATAAAGATAAGATGGATCTCTAAAAACTAATCCAAATTGGTAGGCGCTTTTAGGCTCTGAAGACGTAAAAGGATTTAGGTGAGTCGAAAAGTATTTAATTAAACCAAAGTGAAAATTTTCATCAAACGCTTGGGGATAGGCTGCAGATAGAGCAATCCATACAGATTCAAATATAAAAAAGATCAAGATAAAAATATAAAACTTATTAGATTTTAATACTTTATAAAAAAAATTAGTTATTTTTAAAAACATATATTTTTCTAGTATCTAACACCTACCTGAAATTAAACTAATATTAAATTTAATATTTTTTAGATAGAATGAAACTATGTTAAAGATAAATAAAACCACCAAATCTTTAATTAGCCTGGTTATTATTCTAATAACATTATTCCTAGTTGTCTATTTTTTAGATAATCACAAGAACTTGATTAATAAGTTTTTAAGTATTTCTCCCTTACTTCTTTTTGAAGTATTTATCTTATATTTTGTAATGTTAATCGTCCTTGTTTTAATTTTTAAATTTACAATGAAACTTAATAATATTGATCTTCACTTTAAAAATAACCTTTTTTTAAATATGGTTTCTCTCTTTATGAATTTTTTTATTCCTGGACAATCAGGACCAATTTATAGAGCATATTACATGAAAACTGAACATAAGTTAAAAATACGTCAATTTAGTCTATCAACTCTAATCTATTTTGGAATATACGCAGTTATAGCCGTTTTATTCATAGGCTTTGGGGTATTCAATGTTTATCTTTTCATTTTAAGCTTAGTAATTTTAAGCTTCGGCTCTTATTTATTTTTAAGGTATTATCTCAAAAAAAAGAAAGCAGACTTCAAGATTCATTTAAATACGCTCTTTAAACTTGTCGTGGTAACTTTATTCCAATTTATTGTGCAGTTTGTAATTTATTACTTAGAGATTCATTCAATCAAAAAAAATTTACCACTTAAAGACGTAATTAGTTATACCGGTACTGCCGGATTAGCCCTATTTGTTGCCCTTACTCCAGGAGCAATTGGAATTAGAGAAAGCTTTTTACTTCTAACCGAGAAAATTAATCACTTAAACAGCTCAACAATAGTATTTGCTAATTTAATTGATCGCTCAATTTATATAGCATTTCTTTTAGTAATAGGTATTTTAATAGTAATCTTTCATATAAATAAAAAGATCAATATTAAAAAGCAGAACAGTCTAGAAGTAATAAAATAATTTTTACATTTAAAGAATATTAGAGTATAAATAAAAAACAACAATGAAATCAAAAATATCTATTGTTATTAATCTATTTAAGAAAAATACTTTTTTATTTTCGTTATTAATTACGATATTATTTATTCTATTTAGTGTGGGGCTTTCATGGGAGTTTAATAAATTAGTTTTGTCTAATCCTGATCCTTTAGCGCATTATCTCCTAGAACCAAATAATCCACTGAAATTTTTATCTAATTGGGATGGTCCTCAATACTTACGAATTTCTAAAAACGGATATACCGATTCAACCTTAACCAAATTTTTACCTTTATATCCAATTTTGGTTCATGCATTTAATTATCTTATCCCCTCAACTCTAATTGCGGCTCTCTTAATAAGCTGGGTATGTTTAGTCTTTAGTATTTATTTTTATTTAAAAATTGTAGATGTTTTATTTGGCGTTAAGAATAATCTCAATCGATTCAATTATTTAATATTTTATATCTTTTTTCCTAGCGCTATCTTTTTTGTAGCCACATATTCCGAAAGTTTATTTGCCATGCTTGCCTTAGGAGCAGTCTATCTTGCCCTTAAAAACCGTTACATTTTAGCCGGCATCTTAAGTAGTTTATTTTTAATTACGAATACTTATGGATTTTTAACATTACTTTTTATCTTATTAATTTTATTTGAGCAGAAACAAAAAATCGTAAAATTAATAACCTACTTAGGTATTAGTCTTATTGGTATAATTGGTTATTCTATTTATTTATTGGATAAGTTTAACAGTCCACTTGCTTTTATTTTATCCCAAAAAAGTAATGGTTGGTTAAATGGTCATTTTACTGAGCTTGTATCCAGTTTTAATATTTTTACTCTAGTTTTTATAATACTTTTAATTTTAGGAGCTATCTATTGGTATAAAAAACGGAAAAGTTTCTCAATTTATTTATTGTCGTTTTTACTAATACCAATACTTGGTAATCAATTCGGCGGTTTTAATAGGTATGTTTTAATGGCCTTTCCTCTTCAATTTATGGCCTATGATTATTTAAAAAACAAAGCTCTACTTCAAAAGGTTTGCTTAATAGTTCTTATAGTAACTTGGACTTATTTTAGCTTACAATACGGCGGTGGATACATCGGCGGTTAATTATTATTAAATAAAATAATTTAGTATTAAAAACAACATCTTACGAAGTTAGTAGGAACAGTTTAATTATTTTTTAATATAAATAATTTGCTTATGTTTCTTATTTAAACTGATACCAAGTAGGATACGACTATGTCAAATTATTAAAGTGGAGGAACAAATTGAAAAATAGAATTAAAAAATGGATCGAGCTACTGATTATTAGTGTTTTTATTATCTTACTTGATTTTAATAATGTATTTGCATTCTCCTCTACGGCTAGCGTAAGTCAAATATCTAGTTTTATTAAAAGCATTATTCAAATTATGGCTGGTTTAGCTGGTTTAGTTGCTACAGGGTACTTTATAGTAGGTGGATTTAGTTACATAACCTCAAGTGGCAATCCCCATAAATTAGAAAAAGCTAAAAGAACTATCTTATATTCAGCTATTGGATTAGCTATAACTATAGGATCATTTGTTCTATCCAATATTGTTACGTCTCTAGCTACTAATGCATTTGGGGGATAAAACTTTGATAGATTTAGGATTGTTTTCAACCGTATCCTCAATCACTTCCTCAGTTCATTCATCGCTACTTCCAATTATAGATATGCTGTCAGGATTAGGTGCTATTGTGGCTGTTTTATTTATTCTAATTGGTGGGTATAGTTACATAACTTCTTCTGGAAATATTTATAAATTAACTAAGGCTAAGAAAATAATTTTAAATTCTGTCATTGGATTAGTGATCATTATCTCTGGAATGTTTTTAAGTAACTTATTTATCTCAAGTTACGGTCAGGTTGGATCTAGCAAAGTTAATAATCAGATTCCATTACTTTCAAACATAAAACCCAAAAATCCTTCTTCTGGAATTGTGGCAATTATTATTAAGGCTATTGCAGGGGTTTTTGGGAGCATTATCGAAACCATTGGCTCTCCTTTTATTAAAGCAATATCTTACTTTACCGCGGGTACTTCACTAGGAGCTAATAATAAAGCAGTTTATGATCTATGGCTAAGCTCAGTCGGTATTGCTGACGGGCTGTTATTTTTAGTTATAGTATTACTTGGTTTTAGAATAATGAGTTTTTCTGTATTTGGATTTACGGAAGTTAGTATTTCACAATTACTTCCCCAAATTGGTTTTGCATTTGTTTTAATTAATAGCTCAATTTACATAATTGATTTTATTATCCAGATCTCTAATATCATGATCAAAGCTATCTCAAATACAAACGTTATTAATTCATTTTGGAATATTTTAAAACTAGTTATAAATCAATCCTCAGTTTATAGCTTAGCTGTACTGTTGATTATGCTTATTTTTATTATTTTAAGCGTAATCTTGATTATTTATTATCTACTTCGGATTGTGACAATTTATCTTGGAATAATCCTTGCTCCAATTGTTATTTTACTTTTTATAATCCCTGGTTTAAGAGACTTAGCGGTAACTGCTCTTAAAAAATATATAAGTACTATTTTTGTTTTATTTTTTCACGTTGTAATTATTGAACTAGCAGCCTCATTAATGGCTGGAATGGCAGCGGCTAATAACGGTCTCCCGGATCCATTAATGTCTATTTTGCTAGGTCTAGCCACCTTAGTTACTCTTTTAAAAACTCAAGGTGTAATTAGTAATTTAAGTTATCTGTCTACAAGCGCAAGATATGCCAGCAAAAGTACTTCAAAATTATTAGGAGGATTTAGTCAAACTGCTGGAATTCTTAGAAGAAGTATTCAACTTGTTATTCCTGGAGGGAGTACTAAAAAAAGAATAGAGTATACTCCTTTTTCATCCAACCAAAAAAATTCTCAACCAAGTTACTACGGAGAAAGGACTTAAAAGGTCACGATGCGTGTTTCCGTTATACCAGCTCAAATTACTAACGTAGAAGATAAAATTACATCATCACTTAGTATCACCCAAATCATTATTTTAATATTGGCTCTCCTGATAAGTTTCTTTATATATTTGGTAATTCCTCCATTTTTAAAATTTAGTCTTTTAAAATTAATTCCCAGCATTATTCTTAGTGGCTCCATTTCTGTCCTGGCAATACGAAGACGTGATCAAAACTTAGTTCTAAATTATTTAATTTTATACCTTAGTTTTTTACTTAGACCCAGGATATATGTCTTAACTCCGTCAAGTAAATATAATCATAATCCAGAATTGAATATAACTAAAATGTCTTCAAAAAAAGTAAGATCAGAAATAATCCCATCCTCAAGACAAACTGATCATTTAAGCGAACTAGTCAAAGATTCAGATAAGTACGTTTTTAAATTTAATAAGAAAGGAAAACTTTATGTTCAAATTTCAAATATTTAATAAGAAAGGGTCTTCAATTGATCAAATAGGCATTCAAGATATTCGTTCTGGAATAGTCAAAATAAACAACTATAAATATTTTACAATCATCCAAACTTCCTCAATAAACTTTCAACTAAAAAATGAGTCAGAACAAGACAATGTGATAGATATTTATGAAGGATTTTTGAACTCACTAAACTTTCCTATCCAAATATTGATCCGTACTAGGGAAATGGATATAGACGATTACTTAGGTAGTATTAATCAGAAAATAAAAAAAGAAAAAAATTCAATATACTTACAAAACTTAAAAGAATATAAAAACTTTGTGCTAGAGTTAGTGAGCCAAAATAAGATACTCTCTAAATTCTTTTATGTAATTATTCCTATTGAACTAGATCAAGGGCAAGAATTTAATTTAGTTAAAAAACAACTAGAATTAAGAATAGAATTAATTCAAAAAAATTTAAAAAAATTAAATATTATTTCATTTCCACTAGATTCACTAGCTATAATCGATTTATTTTATAGTTTTTATAATCCAATAAAAGCCAAAATCCAGCCTATTATTTTAGATCAGTTTAATATTCAAGACACCCCAATTTCTAAAAAGGAGAAATTAAATGAAGATCAAAGAAATTCTAGATAAAAAAGTTAATTTGCCAAATTTAATCAAAAACGATTCACTAACGATAATTGATTTATTCTCATATGAAGGTCTTAAAGAGAATGAAGATTATTTAAAAATAGATAATCAATATTTACGCTGTTTATACATTGTTGGATTTCCATTTGTAGCAGTTAGCGGATGGTTAGATAATTTAATTAATTTTGGGTATAACTCAGATATTTCATATCATATTCAAGAAATTCCATCTTCTCAGGCTCTACCTAAGTTGAATCGTAAGATTACTGAACTTGAATCAACAAAAAGAACTATGTTAAGAGATGGTAAGATTATAGGTTCCGAAATTACTGATCCTCTAGACTCAGCAATAGATTTGAGAGACAAGATACTTAGAGGGCAACAAAAATTATTTCAACTGAGTATCTATATTGGACTTCGTGCGAACTCGCTTTCTGAACTTAACAAAATAACTTCAATGTTGGAATCGGTAATGGCTTCAAAACTCTTTTATACTAAAGTTTCCAGGTATCAACAAATTGAAGCACTCCGATCAATTCTGCCAAGAGCCGAAAATAATTTAACTCATCAAAGAAACATAGATAGTTCTTCGCTCGCATTAACCTTCCCATTTATGTCTTCAGATTTAGTACATCCTTCGGGAGTTCTTTATGGAATAAATAAATCCAATAATTCATTAGTGATTGTTGATCGGTTTAGTTTAGCAAATGCTAATTCAATAATATTTGCTCAAAGTGGAAGTGGAAAAAGTTATCTAACAAAAGTTGAGATTATTCGTCAATTAAATGACGGTACTAAGGTTATAGTAATTGATCCAGAAGGTGAGTACCGTTCATTGGCTGAATCGTTATCTGGGTCGTATATCAAAATAACTATAAACTCAAAACAAAAAATTAATCCATTTGATTCTCTTTATTCAAAATTAAACAACAAAGATAAAACTCAACACATTCAAGACTTAACTAGTTTTATTCAGGTTATGGCCGAGGGATTAAAGACAAATGAAAAAGCAATCGTAGATAAAATACTTTTAGAGCTCTACGCAAAGGAAACCAAAACGCCACCTCTTCTTAAAGATTTTTATCTAAGATTAAGAAAATATCATCAAAAAGATCTATTATCCAAAATAGAGAAATATGTAACTGGTAGTTTATCCGAGCTATTTAACTCTCAAACAAATATAGCTTTGGATAATCGTTTAATTGTTTTTGATATAAAAGATTTATCTGAAAATATTAGACCAATTATGATGTTTATGATTTCTAATTTTGTCTCAAACTCAGTCAAACAAAATAAAAGTAAACAAATTCTTATAATAGATGAAGGTTGGTTATTATTCGAAAATCCAACTTCAGCTAAATTTATTGCAGGTTTAGTAAGAAGAGCAAGGAAATATTATTTAGGCATTAGTATTATTAGCCAACAAGCTAATGACTTTTTAAACAATCCATATGGAAAAATTGTTGCATCCCAGAGCATGATTCGTATATTGATGCGTCAAGATAGTACTAGTATTGATCAGGTTCAAAAATCTTTTAATCTTAGTGAATTTGAAAGAGATTTTTTGCTAACTTCCGATCGTGGGGAAGCGCTAATGATTGTAGATCAGACTCATTTAGCTCTTAAAATCATAGCCTCTAAAAAGGAACACCCGCTAATTACAACAGACCCAAGTGAACTTTACATAAAATGAAAAGTATTTACGGGCTAATACTAGGCATTATAATTTTATTAATGATCCTACCAGCGATCGCTCTCTCAAGTCTAACAAATTTAAGTGCCCTTAGCTCAAACTCATATTTGAATAACAAGAATATTTTTATTTATAGTGGACCTTTAATAAAAGGGGATTATTATGCATTTGGAAATTGCACCTATTGGGTTTATTACTTAAGAGAATTGATAAAAGAACCAATTCCGACCGACTGGGGAAATGCTATATCTTGGGCTAAAAATGCTCAAAAAAGTGGATATTTAGTAGACGATATTCCATCATTTGGAGCTATTATGCAGGATCCTAATGCCTATGGTGGTTTAGGACATGTAGCCTTTGTAACTAATGTAGTTCAAGGAAAAAGTTTTACTATTAGTGAAATGAACAGGGTTGGATTTGATGAAGTAGATACTCGAACAATAAGTTTTAATCAAATATCTAAATATAACTTTATTCATAGTAAGATTAACTAAAATGCGCGTGATCATTGTAGGTATATAATCTAAAGGAGAAGTCTTGTTCAAAATCATCGCTATAAAATAAGATCGATATTCCCGTATTTTCAGATTTAATTTTGTTTTGAATTTTGTTTAATATTTCTGGATTAAGGCTGTTGTCTAAAACTGCTCTAAAAATTAAAGCTCGGATAAGATACCCATGACTGACTAGAGCAATTTTTGAAAATGGCAAGTTTTTAAGGTAAGTTAAGATTTGATCAACTCTTTGAATATGTTCTATATAATTTTCTCCGTCTTCAAATTTTAGATCCCCATTCCTTAAAGTTTTTTCCCACTTTCTCCATTTCTTAGAAGCAATTGGATCATCATATTTTTTACCTTGAATGCTTTTTGGACTAGTTATCTCTCTTAAAAAATCCTTAACAAATACACTTTTATTTATTTTATTTCCTATAATTTCTGCTGTTTGGAATGCTCTTTGATATGGACTAGATAGAATTATGTCAAAGTTAATATCAGACAAACGATTGGCTATTAGTTTTGCTTGACTTAAACCATTTTTAGTCAATGGTGCTTGCGGTCTTTGAAAAACTGGCCTTAAATTATCTTCACTTTGACCATGTCGGATTAAATAAACTATTTTTTTATCTTTTAGATCTATGTTCATTTAAATAATTATAGTCTAAACTCATTGCCTTTAATAACTCCTAAGTATTAATAACATATTTTAGATTATTATATTACAAAATATTTAATGTCTGAAAAATACTATGATGGAATAACTCATTAAGCTTTTTTAATATTGGGCTAAATTACGTTTATCCTCTGTATACATCTTTTCTATGTTTAATATTAATCACTTGCATTATATTTCTGTCTATGTCAAAAACAATACGATAATGACCAATGCGGAATCTATAACTACCGATACTGGAATGAACCAGTGGCCTTGCATAAGCCAAAGGGTCTTTTTGCTCAAGAAAGAATTGAAGTTTTTTTGCTATTCTTTTACGTGTAGTTTGGTCAAGTTTATCTAAATCTTTTTTACTACTACCCGCAAATACAATGCGGTATTTGTTCATTTATAATACGTCCCCAAAAACCTCATCAAATGTATAAATGTCACCACGCTTTATTTCATCACGAGCCTTAGATATAGAGGCTATATACTTACTATCATTTAATAACAGTAGGTCTTCTAATAAATCGTCATCAACAATAACTTTTCCGGTGAGTTTACCTCTTCTTTTAATAAACAGAATATCGTTTTTTCCTAGGGCATTAATAGTAGTCGATAGATTATTACGTAAATCGGTGGTATCTATTGTCTTAGTACTCATAATCTTATTCCTATGTTACATTCCTATTGTACAACTAGATGTACGTTAAGGTCAATGGAGTTTTTTCAATAAAAAAGCTCCCTAGAACATAATGTCCAAACGAGGCGCTTCGACGGAAATCATTTTTTTGATTTAAGGGCTCTGGATTATAAACTAGAACAATTCAAGGCTATTTAAATGCCCAAGACTATAATCTATCTAGTAAAAGTGAGATAATAGAGGTATGTCAGGGGTTAAACATAAGCAAGTTTATGCATTTATCGATAGCCAGAACCTCAATTTAGGTGTACGTGATGCTGGGTGGAAGTTGGATTTTGTCAAGTTCCGAAAGTTTTTAAGTGATACATACAGAATAGATCAAGCTTATCTGTTTATTGGCCAAATGCCCGAGAACCAACTACTATATCACTACTTGCAGCGAGCTGGTTTCACTCTTATTTTTAAACCAACTCAGCATTATTTTAAGGATGGTAAATAAACCACAAAAGGTAATGTAGATGCCGAACTCGTGTTATATGCCGCTGCAAGATTAGTTAAAGAATACGATACAGCTGTAGTAGTTAGTGGAGATGGGGATTTTCTTTGCCTTTATGAGTACCTAGAAGAAATCGGAAAACTTGAAAAGATTTTAGTTCCCAACAAATTAAAGTACTCCAAACTCCTCAAGCCGTTTATGGCAAGAATTGATTATATAAGCACTAAACGAGCAAAGCTTGAACATAAATAAAAAGTGACAGGCATAATCTTGCGAGACGTACTCTGCAGGGTAGCCTGTCTTGGTGATAACTTAAGTATAGCAAAATTGACAAAATAAGTCTATATATATTTCTTGGTGATACCAAGGGGATCGAACTCCTGTTGTCGAAATGAAAAACCGGTCTTAAATTATCTTCACTTTGACCATGTCGGATTAAATAAACTACTTTTTATCTTTTAGATCTATGTTTATTTAAATAATTATAGGCTAAACTTATTATCTTTAATAACTTTGTTAATAAAGATTAAATCTCTTTGTTTAATTAATATTCCATCATCAGTTTTTGGATCAGTATTTAAGGCTAAATTGTAGGTATCTTTTAGGCTATTTGCCCAAACAATTTGATGACCATCACTTTTTTCTAAAGGAGTTATATTGCGTAACTTAGAATCTCCTTTTTGTCTGACAATAAAACAGCGATCCAATTGTCTTACCCTAAATCTTGGGTTGTATAATATGGTTTGACCAATTTCTGTAATAATGTCTACATTTATTCCAACCTCTTCTTTTAACTCACGTCTTAAACCAACTTCAATTGTTTCATTCTCTATTCCACCACCTGGGAGCATATAATAATTATGTTTAGCCACAAAAATAAGACATATTCGATGATCGTAAAATAGTATAGCCCGAGCCGCTAAACGTTTTCTAAATTTAGCTAGATCTTCATCCTTTAAACCTTTTGGTTTTAAAGTTTTTAATAATTGTTGATCCATACTTTAAAATTATAAACTAAATAGTTATAATAAGGATAACTTATAAAAATTAGCAATCGGTGGGAATATAAATTGGATATAAATAGTAAAATAAATTTAAACGAAAATTATAAACGAACTAAAATCATAGCTACAATAGGACCAAGTACGAATAGTTATGATGCTATTTATCGGCTGATTAAAGCTGGAGCTAATGGACTGAGACTTAATTTTTCTCATGGTACACATCAAGAAAAAGAACAACAAATAAACTGGATTAGAGAAGCATCAAAGGAACTAAAAAAACCAGTCAGTATTATACAAGATTTGCAGGGTCCTAAAATTCGACTTGGTGATTTTAATGGAGTAATTGAACTAAGCAAAAACCAGGTAGTTGTCCTTGGTATTAATGGTGATTATCTAAAAGATCATGTCATTCCAATCCAATTTGATTTAACTAAAAAATTAAAAAGAGGGGATAGGTTATTTATATTTGACGGAAGAGTTAAGGGCGTCGTTCAGTCAGTAAAAGACAAATTAATTTATCTAAAAATTGAAACCGGCGGCCAGATCTTATCCAGGAAAGGTATAAATTTACCAGATACAGATCTAGGAAGCGAAATAATTACGTCAAAAGATAGGGCGGATCTGGTTTTTGGTTCAATCCATGATATTGATTATGTTGCCCAAAGCTTTGTTCAGAACGTAGATAACGTCAGATCCTTGAAAAAAATATTAACAAGTTTAAATTCGAGGGCGAAAGTAATTGTAAAATTTGAAACAAAAATGGCTACCTTAAATATTCCAGAGATTATTAGCGAAGCTGATGGTGCTATGGTTGCAAGAGGAGATCTAGCATATGAGGTATTACCCGAAGCAGTTCCAAAACTTCAAAAAGATATAGTAAAGGAAGCAATTAAACAGTCTAAACCGGTGATTATTGCTACCCAGATGCTTTTTAGTATGACGACTTCCGAATCTCCAACAAGGGCAGAAGTTTCAGACATTGCCAATGCTGTTTATGAGAGAGTAGATTGTTTAATGCTAAGTGATGAAACTGCTAGCGGAAATCATCCAATTGAAGCAGTTAAGTTAATGAAAAGAGTAATTCTCTATACAGAAAAAGCAATTAAAAATGACTTCAAGGAACAAACTTATGAAGAAGAAGACGTCAGGGCCGCCATTAGTATTTCTGTCGTTAAACTTGCTAGTCAAATTCACGCCAAAGCAATAGTGGCTGAAACAAAGTCAGGGGCAACAGCAAGAAATATTTCTTCAAAACGAACCTTTACTCCAATTATTGCAGTAACTAACGATATGGCAACTGCCAATTCACTTGCCATAGTATATGGAGTCAAAAGTTATTTAAGACCAGCAGAAAAATACGCTGCAACCAAATTAACTAATTGGTTGAAACTGAACAATATCTTAAATAAAGGTGACTTGGTAGTTAGTGCTTCCGGTAAATATCCAGGTGTAGTTGGAACAACCGATACGATTAAAGTAAGACTAATTGAAGACTAAAAGTAATGTATAATTAAATTATAAGGGTGGAAAAGCTTAATGTTCTTAAAAAAAACTATCAGGGATATAGACTTAGAAAACAAGACGGTTCTATTAAGAACAGACTATAACGTTCCCTTAATTAATGATCAGATCGCCGATGACTATAGGATTAAACAATCACTTGAAACAATTAATTATTTACTTTCCAAAAATTGTAAAATAATCATCATATCTCATCTCGGTAGACCGGAGGGAAAGGTTAATGATAAATTTAGCCTGTTTCCAGTAGCTAAAAGTTTAGGTCAAATTCTATCTAAAGATGTTCAATTTGGGCTAGATTGTATTGGGCCTAAAACTGATCAGCTAAAAGCCAATTTAAAACCTCGAGAAATCTTACTTCTAGAGAATTTGAGATTTCACCCAGAAGAGGAGAATAATGATCCTGAATTTGGAAAAGCTTTGGCTTCATATGCGGATGTTTTTGTCCAAGACGGTTTTGGAGTTGTTCATAGAGCCCATGCTTCGACATCAGCTGTAACTAAATTTTTACCAAGTGTCGCTGGTTTACTTCTTGAAAAAGAGGTAGATACTATTACAAACGTTATGAAAAACCCCGATAGACCATTATGTGCAGTTATTGGCGGAGCTAAAATTGTAGACAAAATTGAGATTATAGAAAGATTTATTGAAAGTGCCGATTTTTTAGTTCTTGGAGGAGCAATGTCAAATACATTTCTTAGTGCCCAAGGTCATCATATAGGAGAGAGTCTTTACGATAAGGATGAGTTAAAATTAGCCAAAGATTTAATCCAAAAAGCTGAGGAACAAAAAAAGAAAAGGAACTTTATTTTCTTAATTCCTTTTGATGGGGTAGTATCTAAAGACCCAAAAGAAAATATTCCAACCCGTATTGTAGATTGGTCAACCTATGCAATTGCAGATATTGAGAATTATCCAAAGAAACCACCAAAAGAAGATTTTAAAATAAAAAAAGATGAAAAAATTTTAGACATTGGTCCGTTTTCAGGAGCATTTATAGCCGGTGGTGTCCAATTAGCTAAAACAGTCGTTTGGAATGGTACTCTAGGTGTAACGGAAATAAAAGGTTATCATAATCAGGTTGGACCTTATGCCCATGGAACCGATTTATTGATTCAAGCAATCTTAGGAGATTTTGGGAATAAGCCGTTTAGTTTGGTTGGTGGTGGAGATACGGTTGGGTATATTAGAGAAAGAGGATTGAGTGATGGGTTTAATCACCTATCTACTGGAGGAGGTGCTAGCTTAGAATTAATGTCCGGACATCAATTACCTGGCGTAGAAGCACTTTTGAATAAAGATTAACTATATAATAGTTATGCTTTTTTTGTTAAACTAAAAATAATGCGAAGAAGAATAATAGCTGCAAACTGGAAGATGAATATGAATATAGCCAACGGCAGTATTTATTTAAATAATTTAAATAAACTAACTAGCATTCATCGAAACTTAGAAGTAATTATTGCACCGGCTTTTACTTTATTACATCCCCTTAGCCTAGAAATAGATCATCGTAAATTTAGTTTGGCTGCCCAAAATGGATACTTTAAAGATCAAGGAGCATACACTGGAGAAGTTAGCTTTGCTATGTTAAAGGATTTGGTCAAATATGCAATTATTGGTCATAGTGAACGAAGGATTTATTTCAATGAAGATCATCAAATGATTAGAGATAAAGTAGCCGCTGCTACCAGAAATGGTATTATACCTATTTTATGTATTGGTGAAAATAAATCAGAACGAGTAGCTAATGAGACTAAAAAAGTATTATCCGATCAGCTGACAAGCGCACTCTATAATCTTACGTCGGACGAAGTAGCTAAAATAGTAATTGCCTATGAACCGATTTGGGCAATATCTACATTTGGCGGAGAAATTCCGAAACCAACCGATATCCAAAAAGCTATAGACTATATTAGATATCAGATCTCCGAACTTTATGGACTAAAGATCGCTAATCAAGTTAGAGTTTTGTATGGTGGTAGTGTCAATTCCAATAGTGTCTCAGCCTATCTTGCTTTGGATGGATGTGACGGTGCTCTTGTCGGAGGAGCTAGTTTAAACTATTTAGAATTTTCAAAAATAATCGAAAAAGGTTACTTAATAGATAAGTTAGGATAAATATGAAAGAAGACAATAAAAAAAATATAATGGATGTATCCAAGCCAGGTACTATCAAACCAGCTACAAATTCAAAAAATATTATTATTAAATCTACGCCTATAATCAAAGATCCGATGGTCTTGGATGATCAAGATGATCAGAGTCAATTAAGCGGACCACCACCTTTAAAGATGGGACTTAATAAAAAGCTTAATATTGAACCAATTCATGATGATTTAAAAGATCAAGAAGAAAAGATAGAAGTTAAAAACGAAGAAAACGATGAATCAACTGATCAAGAAAGTGTAGTTAAAGAAGATGAAGTAAGCCAAGAGAAACCAGAAAAAGAAAGCCTCGAAAAACCAGACGACAATGAGGCTGAACTTAAAGAAGAGAACTTGAAAAATAATGAAGATAGCAAAGGAATACCGGATGGCTTGATTCAAAGAAAACAAGTTAATGAAGATTCTCAAACAAAACAAGAACAACTCGAAGAAGATAAGCAAAAACAACATGATCTAACGATCAATAATTTGATTTTAAGCAAAAAATACTTTTTACCGTTTAATAAAACTCAAAAAGCTAAAAACAAACGGATTCTTATCCTCGGTATTATTCTTGGATTAATTTTAATTCTAATTTGGCTTGATCTTGCCCTTGATGCAGGACTAATTAAAATCAATGGAATTCATCCAATAACTCATTTTTTTTCATAAAATAAATCTAATAAATCCACATTTTCTTGTTAATATATAGGTAATGGATAATCTATTTAGCAGGGAACTTAATCCTAATCAATATCAAGCGGTTATTAACACTGAAGGGCCATTGTTAATTTTAGCAGGCGCAGGTAGTGGTAAAACAAAAACCCTAACTTATAGAATATTTTATCTTTTAACTACAAAAAAAGCAGATACTGATCAAATCTTAGCTGTTACATTTACAAATAAAGCAGCAAAAGAAATGCGGGATCGAATTGGGAAACTACTTAATTTAAATTCCTCGGGTTACAACTTTATGCCGTTCATGGGAACTTTTCATGGTATAGCCGTAAAAATACTCCGGAAAGATGGAGAGTATCTTAAAATGTCCAAGAACTTTATTATATTTGATGAAGCTGATCAATTAAGTTTACTCAAAAAGATATATAAAAAACTTGGAATCGATCAAAAAAATTATCCTTTAAGACAATGCGCATATTACATTAGTTCAGCTAAAACTGAATTAATTAGCCCAAATAAATACAAAGAACAATATTTGATTAATCCAGCACAAAAAATAGCAGCAGATATTTATCCAATTTACGAAGAAGAGCTTAGGAAACTAGGCGCACTTGACTTTGATGATCTAATCTTAAAAACTGTTCAATTATTCAAAAAATATCCAGAAGTTCTAGCAAGATGGCAGGATAAGTTTAAATATATTTTAGTAGATGAATATCAAGATACTAATAACGCTCAGTATCAACTAATTAAATTGCTTTCATCAAAAAACCAAAACATTGCCGTAGTTGGTGATGATTGGCAGAGCATATATAGCTGGAGAGGTGCGGATTACAGGAATATCTTAAATTTTGAAAAAGACTATAAAAATGTAAGAGTTGTTAAGTTAGAACAGAATTATCGCTCAACGGCTAATATTTTAGATGCTGCTTACATGGTTATATCAAAGAATAATCAACGAAGTGATAAAAAAATATGGACAAAGTCTGATTCTGGAATGCCAGTTCAGATACTTCAAGTAAGTAATGAGAGGGCAGAAGTTGAAAATATTATTTCAATCATTCAATCTAAAGTTAATGCGTCAAAAAATAGCTATAAAGATTTCGCTATTCTATACCGGACTAATGCACAAAGTAGAGTAATCGAAGAAATATTTGTTCGATATAATATCCCTTATCAAATAATTGGTGGAGTCAGATTTTACGACAGAAAAGAGATTAAGGATTTAATTGCTTATTTAAGATTAATTTATCAGCCCAATGATTTAATTTCATTCCTTCGAATTGTTAATGTGCCAACTAGAGGTATTGGTCCTAAAAGTATTGCATTATTTAATCAATTTTTAGATAAACATAACAATCTTCAAAATGCACTTGGCTTAGTTTTAAAATGTGATGAACTAACACCAAAAGCTAAAGAAAGTTTTAATCAAATCTATAAACTAATCAATGATCTAAGAGATATTTCAAAAAATACTAGCTTAGTAGGGCTAATAGATTCTTTAATTCGTAGACTAAATTATTTAAATTATCTTGATGACGGTACGATTCAATCAGAATCAAGACAAGAAAATGTTAAAGAACTCTTAAGTGTAGCAAACGAATATATTGATCTTGGTCTTGATGGGTTTATAGAAGAAGTTGCTTTAATAAGTGATCTAGACAATGCAGATTTTAAAAAAGATAGTGTAACCTTAATGACTGTTCATTCTGCTAAGGGATTAGAGTTTCCTATCGTATTAATGCCAGGTCTAGAAGAAGGAATATTTCCGCACACTAAAGCACTTTACGATAACAATGAACTGGAAGAAGAAAGAAGATTAATGTATGTTGGAATGACTCGAGCAATGAAAGAACTTTATCTATTTTACGCTAATACTAGACTTTTATACGGAGGTTTAAATCACAATCCTCCTAGTCGTTTTTTATCTGACATCGATGGAGAATTTAAAATCGAATCAGATAATTTAGGAACAACAGAAATAAAACAAAGTTTATTTGATCAAAATGAACCGCATTATGTTCCGGACCTCGTAGAAGGAGATCAAGTTAGACATTCTATTTTTGGAGAAGGAACAGTTGTTGAAATAGATCAATCTTTTGTGGCCGTTTATTTTAAGAATAAAGGAATTAAAAAACTCAATTTAGATTATGCTAATATTTCAAAATTATGAAAAAGATACATATTTTTTTAGGAAGACAGATTCATTTTTGGTTAAAGCCATTTATTTATTTTTTAACAAATAATTCAAATAGAACAAGAGTACTAATTAATTACCAAAATCAAATCTTATTAGTTAAGGGTTATATTTCAGATAATACTTGGGGGTTTCCTGGTGGTGGAATTAAAAAATCTGAAGCAATTGAGGAAGGATTGATCAGAGAAGTTTTAGAAGAAACTGCAATTAAGCTAGATAAAAATATGCCAACTTTTGTAGCTAAGTTGGACAGTAGATTTCTAATCTTTAAGCAAAATATCTATTTATATAAAGTGACCCTTAAGCAAAAACCAAATATTCATCCTCAAAAACATGAAATTAGTTATATAAGATGGTTTAAATTAAATGAACTTGAACAATATAAATTCAGTAAAAATAACCTTAAGTATTTAAACATATTTTATCCAGATCTTAAATGGAACAAAATCTAAAGTCATAGATAATTTTATGTTAGAATTAATACAGTTAAACGGTTTAGCTTGAATAATTAAGTAGCTATTGATGGCTTTAAGATCTAATATTAAATTGAAAAAGAAAAGGCGATTTTTACGTCGTCAATTCAGAAAAATTAAATTCCTAATTAAGCATCCATCTTTTTATGTTCCTTTTGTTTCCATATTTACTCTTTTATTAACTAGCTTTATTTTATATCATTTTTTCCAGAACTCATCTGTTATTAAAGTTACGCCGGATTCAAAAATAGTAATTATTTCCTATGACAATGTACAGAGAGTGATTCCGACAAAACAAAAGACAATTCAAGCTTTGTTAAATAAATTAAATATTAAATTACGCCCGGGCGATGTGGTTGAGCCTTCGTTAAATACGCCAATTAATCAGGACGATTTTAGGATTAATATTTATAGAGCAAAGCCAGTTGCCATTAATTATTTAGGCCAAGTTGACTATTTAATGAGTGCCGCTAAAACACCAAGGGCAATTGTTAATCAAGCTAATATAAAGATTTATCCTCAGGACTATGTTTACCAAAAGCCAACTCTTAATTTCCTAAAATCAGGCATTATAGGAAGTGAAATTGAGATTGATCCAGCTACCCCAATTAGTTTGAGTTTGTATGGCAAAATTATTCCAATTAGAACCCATGCTACAACTGTTGGTCAGTTTATTAACTCTGAACACATCGCTCTTAAAAAAGGCGCTCAATTAATCCCAAATTCATCTTCACCAATTACAGCAGGTATGGCAATACTAGTAATTGAAAAAGGAATCAGCGTTAGTACTCAAAATCAAACAATTCCTATGCCAATTCAAACCATTTATGATAGTAGTCTTGCCTTTGGAACGTCAGCCATTCGTCAGGCAGGATCTTCTGGACAAGAAGTAATAACTTATCAAAACAATCTGGTAAATGGAGTAATAGCTTCCCAAACTCAACTCCAAGTAATCGTAACTGTTCCACCAGTTCCAGAAATAGTGGTTGAAGGAACCAGTCTTAGTGGAATTAAGGGAGACATGGCCCTTGCTGGTATACCTGCAGACAGTTATCAATATGCAGATTATATAATTTCTCACGAGTCCGGTTGGTGTCCAACTAAAGCTCAAGGAGAACATTATTGTCCTGCTATACCAGATAATCCCTATACATCATATGGATATGGACTTTGTCAGGCTACACCCGGAACTAAGATGGCAAGCTTTGGATCAGATTGGGCTACAAATCCAATAACTCAACTGGAATGGTGCAATAATTATGCAGTTTCTAAATATGGTGGTTGGTACAATGCATATTTACATTGGATCAACTATAGATGGTGGTAATAGATGATTGAACCAAAAAAATCATTAGGACAGAATTGGTTAGTAGATCAAAAAAGTTTAATTAATATAGCGTCATGGACCGAACTTAAACCAAATGATCTAATTTTAGAAATAGGGCCAGGAACGGGTAATTTAACTAAGCTTTTACTTTCTCAAGTTAAAAAAGTAATAGCTATTGAACTAGATCAAAATCTAATTCACGATCTAGAAAAACAAAAATTAGCTAATCTAAAATTAATTCATCAAGATATTTTAAGATTTAATTTCAATGAGCTTAAAGAAGAATACAAAATAGTTGGTAATATTCCATATTATTTAACATCACATCTAATACGAATTCTCTCAAACATTAAATATAAGCCGACTCTAATAGTTCTCTTAGTTCAAAAAGAAGTTGCCCTTAGAATGTCAGCAACAAAAGGAAAACATAGCATTTTAAGTCTTTTAACGCAATTTTATTGGGAAGTAACTTTGGGTGATGACATAGAAAAAGATAAGTTTTATCCAGTTCCGAAAGTTGATTCAAAAATAGTTATCTTAAAACCCAAACTTAAATTACCAGACATTGACACTAATCAATTATTTAGATTAATTAAAATAGGTTTTAGTTCAAAAAGAAAAACTTTAATAAATAATCTTGGTACGTTACCTAATTTCCCAAAAGAAAAATTCAAGAAGTATCTCATTGATCATCAAATGGATCAACTAATCAGAGCTCAAGCAATCGATTTAGATCAGTGGATAGATATTTTTAATTTTCTTTAACATTATTAATTTTTTTTCTGACTTTATAACCATTCCGTCCACCAAAATATTCTCCTCCAAAAACACCATCACGCTCATTATTTTCGATGGCTACGATTAAGCATTGATCTTTAATATCACAGTCTTGACATATACTTTTAGCTTTTTCAATTTCTTTTTGAAAGCTCTGGCTTGTCTTAATATTCTCCACACCGTTTTCTACAAAACTATCAATAACTTTTTTTGGAAAAAATATATCTTTTGATACGTTCTTACAATTTCTTTCTTCGTACTTAATATTTCCTACTTTTTCCTCTAAGGAAATAGATGCAACCGGGTACCTTATCTTATACTCAGGGGACATTATTGTTTGCTATTATAATCCGCTATTAATGCTCTCCGAAGTACCCCAATATTTATTCCACCCCATATTCCAAATTCTTCTCCGTTATCGATAGCGGTATCAAAACATTCTTGTTGGATTGGACATCTAAAACACAGCTGTTTTGCCTTTCTACTATAGTCATATAATTTGGGTAATTCGTCATCATCTGGAGTCGCAAACCACATATTTGGGTTTTCTCCCTTACATCCTCGTTTATCAAAGATATTTACATTAACTTTTCTAGCTAAGTCAGTTTTTATGGGATATCTTGGTTCAGTGTCACCGTACAGTTTATAATTAGCTAGATCAGTGATTTTGTTTGACAATTTTTCCATAATAACCATATATCTTAATATATTATTAAAAATTTTGCAATATTTATAAAAAAAGTATATAATCATAAGCTAGATGGGGCTGAATTTAAGCTCGACGTTTGTACTTTATCGGTTGAATTAGCAAGTCGCTTGTCAGCGTTATAGGCAAAATTTATAGATGCAAAATCTATTTTTAGTAAAGTTGCTGATCTTTTTAGACCATTAAACTTTGCGCCAGCTTTTGCTTAAGAAATAAGTCAAGAGCAGTGCTTATTCTTTACTTCAGATACGGATTAAGTGCTTAATATTATCTGGATGCCTTATTTGCTAGCATTTCCTAAACTATCAAGTAAGTAAGCTTAAATTAGGAAAAGAAAAGTTTTTTTGTTATTTTTAGATACTTTTCTTTAATCAAAAATAACTAAACTTGTAGAGATTCAATCAGGTAAACGAACGGACCCGGTCGCAATAACCGGCAGCTCCACCAATAAAGATTTGCATTTAGAAAGCATTTTCATTATCCTATATCTACACTAGATGAAGCTGCTAAGGTAACTGTTTAGGTTAAGTTTTCTAGGAATGTATATTAAAAAGTAAGTTTTTTGAGGCGCAGCTAACTGTTTGTCAGATTACCTCAAGACGAAAAAGGAGTGAAAGGTTAATGGCAAACAGATTATTTGTTGGATCATTATCTTGGGGAACCAATGATGACCAATTAAAGAACTTTTTTGCAAGCGTTGGAACCGTCAACTCAGCAACCGTAATAGTTGATCGAGACAGTAATCGATCAAAAGGATTCGGATTTGTTGAAATGTCAACCGACGAAGAAGCAAAAAAAGCTATTAGCGAGCTCAATGGTAAAGATCTCGATGGGAGAAACATTATCGTTAGCGAAGCTAGACCTAGAGAAGAAAACTCTAGACGATAAAAAAAACTGAATTAACACATCTTAAACATTTTTGGATAAGGTGTGTTTTTTTTATTTGCTAAAATTTAAAATTGGTTTTAGTCTATCTTCTAGAGATGAAAATATCCAAAATTATCCCAACAGAAATTTTTTCCTTTAGGTCTAATTTAAATTTGACTCCAGAAGACGTTAAGAAAGCTAGAAAATATATCCAAAATTATTATCCCAAAATTACAGTTTATCATCCAAAAGACGATCAAAATTTATTAGGTCTGCCACATCCATACATTGTCCCATCAAAATCTGAAAAAATATCTTTTGATTTTTCAGAAATGTACTATTGGGATAGTTATTTTATCGTTCAGGGCTTACTGGATCAAAAAAATAAAGATTTGGTGATTGGTATTTTAGATAATCTAATTTTTATGTTTAAAAAATTTGGGATTATTCCAAATGCATCTAGAATATATCTCCTCGGTAGGAGTCAACCACCTTTTTTAACTTCTTTAATTTTCGATATCTATCAGAAATATAACCTAGATAATAAATGGCTCAAGGAACATATCAAGGTTGCGGAAGATGAATATAACTTAGTTTGGTTAAATTCAAAACATCCTTTTAACCATAAAGTATTTAAGGGATTGTCTCGTTATTATGATGTTAATAATATCCATGACCTGGCAGAAGCAGAGAGTGGTTGGGATTTAACCCCTAGATTTAACCGTCATGCCCTAGATTATTTAGGGATCGATTTAAACTGTCTACTGTATAAATACGAAATGGATTTTGCCCGGTTTTATAAAATAATAGGTGAGAGTCGTAAAAGTATTAGGTGGAAAGACAGTGCTGAACAACGAAAGAGTAAAGTTAATGAGTTAATGTGGGATGAATCTAAGGGTTTCTTTTTTGACTATGACTATGTCAAAAACAAAAAATCCCCAGTATCTTCCTTAGCTGCTTATTATTCAATGTGGTCAGGACTTGCTTCAAAAGAACAAGCAGATCAACTAGTTAAGAATTTAAGGAAATTTGAACATCGTGGTGGACTATCAACAACAGATCAACTTTTATTTAATCAATTTGTTTTTGGGACAATGCCTACCCAATGGGCATTTCCAAATGGTTGGGCACCACTTCATTATATTGTAATTAAAGGTTTAGAAAGATATGGATATCATAATGATGCCAGAAGAATTGCAATTAAATGGCTTAAAACTAATCTAAATTGGTTTAATAAAGATCAAGTTTTCTTAGAAAAATACAACGTCGTTAATCCAGATAAGCCACCGATGAAGGGTGTTTATCCCTCCCAGGATGGTTTTGGTTGGACAAATGCAATATTTGAAAGATTAGCTCAAGAGTATGTTGATCGAGCCAGTTAGATTGTTAATTAGTCAAAATATTTAATATAATTAGGATAAAATGAACCAGTTTTATATTACTACTTCTATTCCCTATGTTAATGGAGAACCCCATCTCGGGCATGCTCTAGAATTTATATTGGCAGATTCTATGGCTAGGTATGCCAGGGAGCTTAATAAACAGGTTATTTTTTCTACCGGAACAGATGAACATGGTTCTAAGATCTATAATAAGGCAAAAGATTTAAAATTAGATGTTCAAGATTTTGTTAACCAAACCAGTGATCAATTTAAGAAATTAGCAAAGGATTTAAACGTATCAAACAACCGTTTTGTTCGAACTACTGATCAAAATCACATTGATCGAGTTCAATTAATATGGCAAAAAATGTCTAAAGATTTTTACAAAAGTAAATATATCGGTTGGTATTGTGATGGTGATGAAGCTTATTTCACTGATTCAGAAGTAAGAGAAAATAACGGTATTTGTCCGAATCATAATAAACCTTTTGAAAAAATCGAGGAAGAAAACTATTTCTTCCCTTTATCTAAATATTCTGAAAAGATCTATCAGGCAATTATTGATAACAAATTTAAAATTTATCCAAAAGGCAAAAGAAATGAAATGCTTAGTTTCCTAAATGATGGACTTGAAGATATTAGCGTATCAAGACCTATTAAGAAAGTTCCTTGGGGAATAGAAGTACCCGGAGATAAGAAACAAACTATCTATGTATGGTTTGAGGCTTTGCTTAATTACATTACGGTTTTAGGTTATCCTGAACATTCTGACTTTCAACAATATTGGCCAGCAAATATTCAGGTTGTTGGTAAAGATATTGCCAGGTTTCATGCAATTATTCTTCCGGCAATTTTAATGAGCTTAGATTTAGAATTACCTCAGAATCTCTACATCCATGGTTTTGTAAGTGTTAATGGCAAAAAAATGGGAAAAAGCCTTGGGAATAGCATTAATCCTACTCAGATTATTAAAAAATATGGCGTTGACCCAACTCGTTATTATTTCTTAAGACATATCTCTTCCTCTTCTGACGGAGACTTTAGTTTTGAAGCAATGGATGATGCCTATAATAACGAACTTGCCAATGAGCTAGGTAATTTAATTCAAAGATCCCTGGTAATGATTAATAAATATTTAAATGGCGAAATTGGGAGTATACCACCACCTGAGCATGACATAATTCCATACAAAAGGGCTATTGAGGCCTTCCATTTAGATCAAGCGCTTGATGAAGTTTTTAAACAAGTAAGATCACTCAATCAGTATATTGATGAAACCAAGCCGTGGGTTATTGCCAAACAAAACGATAAAGATCATTTGAAAGAAGTACTGGAATATCTTGCAAGCTCAATTCTGGAAATCGCTTTTTTACTTAAACCATTTCTTCCTGAAACCTCTAAAAAAATAGAAGATATTTTTAAATCAAAGAAACTTCCTAGTAAACTAGAAATCCTTTTTCCAAAGTTAGAAGAGCCGGCTAAACATGAAGCTAATTGATACTCATTGCCATATCCAAGATATAGGGCATAACCTTAAGGATAACAATACTACTAATATTTGGGCAAAATTAGATCAGACAATTGATCAAGTCATAAAAGAAGCTATTGATGCGGAAGTCCAAAAACTAATAGTTGTTGGTTGTAATTTAGATGAAAGTATTTGGGCGGTAGAAGTTGCTAGAAAATATCCTAATGTTTTTTGTTCAATAGGAATTCATCCTCACGAAGCAGATAATTATTCGATAGATAAAGAGTGGATTGAAGTGTTCAAGTCTCTTATCCAGGATCCCAAGGTTGTGGCCGTAGGAGAATGCGGTCTAGATTTTCATTACAATTATTCCCGGCAAACAAATCAGCTTAAGATTCTAGAACAACAAATAGAGCTAGCCTTATCCGTAGATAAACCAATCATTTTTCATGTTCGGGATGGATTTGATCAATTCTTTAAAATCTTTGATAAATATAATTCTAAATCCCAGATTCGTGGAGTTTTGCATAGTTATACCGATAATCTGCAGAATCTAGAACTTGCGTTATCCCAAAATCTCTATATAGGCGTTAATGGCATTGCTACATTTTGTAAGGATGATAACTTACTTAAGCTTTACAAAAAAATTCCAACCCAAAATTTAATTCTTGAAACAGATTCACCGTACTTGACTCCTATCCCTTTTCGTGGTACAATCAATACGCCTAAAAATGTTAAACAAATCGCAAGATTTTTAGCAGAACTAAGGGGTGAGGAACTAGAATATTTAGCAGAATATACTACCAACAACAGTCAAAAGTTGTTTAGTATTTAATTAAAAAGGATTTAAATGGGAATTATTAGTTTAATTAATGGTAAAGACCTGAATGATAATAAAGACCTGAATGGTAATATTGAAGGTATAAAAAATGAGAAACTGGGAGAAGAGATTCAAAAAAGATTATCAGAATTATATCTATCTGAGAATAGAGCAGACCAATTAGAAGAAATTTTAGGACTTGAAAAAGAAGAGAAAAAAGAAGAGATTACAACTGTTAATAACAAGCCGAGTGTTAAGGGTGAAGATGATAATATAATTAACCTTAATCAACAAGAACCTAATGATCCTGAGACTAATAGAATTACAGACCTAAGGAACGAATTAGATCTAATTTATAGTGAGGCTGCTTAAAATGTCATTTTTTTCTTATCTTTTAGGAAGTACAAATAATCCTAAAGCTAAACTATCTAGAGAAAGAAAACTGATTCAATTTGAATCTACTTTTGGACGAAAATTATTTGGTCCAATTCCTCAAAATACCCAAAGAGAATTTTTTTGCCTAGATAATAAAACATGGATCTGGTATGAGAAATCTAAACAAAGCAATGGATCTATCATAGAAAACACTACTAAATTTGTTCTGAGGAATCGAGATATTTTAAAAAGTCAAAACGGTAGTGAGTACAAAATAGTCTCCAAAGCTGAAAGTAGAAATCTTTTAATTGCTATTAAAGAATACGTTAAAACAATTCGGAACGAGTATAATTTAATTCTTACTGGATTAAATAAGTAAAGCAGTTTTAGAATAGTTAGATGAATAAAAGCCGATCAATCTACCTAGATTATGCTGCTGCTACTCCTATTGATCCGGATATTTTAAATCAGATGGATCAAATTTATTTAAACCATTTCTATAATCCATCAGAAATTTATCAAGAGAGTCTAAAAGCCAAAAATATTCTTGAACAGTCAAGATACGATGTTGCTCATATTCTAGAAGTTAAAGCTTCTGAAATTATTTTTGTTGGCGGGGGAACAGAAGCCAATAATCTAGCCATTTCAGGAATAATGCAGAACTTTAAAGGTTCTAATCTTCTTGTTTCTGCAATAGAACATGATTCTATTCTAAAACCAGCAGAGCAATATAACCATAAGATTATCCCTGTTAATAATCAAGGGATCATCGAAATAGATAAACTTGAAAAATTAATTGATCAAAAGACGGTTTTAATTAGTGTCATTTTAGCTAATAACGAAATTGGAGTTATTCAGGATCTAAGATTAATTTCAGGACTGATCAATAAAATATTAAGTAAGAGACTAAAAAATGGAAATAACCTCCCACTTTATCTACACACAGACGCATGTCAGGCAGTTAATTATCTTAATCTAAAACCAGCAAGTTTAGGGGTAGATTTAATGACTTTAAATGGATCTAAAATTTATGGTCCAAAACAATCTGGTGCTTTATATGTTAAAAACAATACTAAAATAAAAGCACTTATTCTAGGAGGTGGACAAGAAAATAATTTGAGAAGTGGTAGTGAAAATTTAGCCAATATTTATGGTTTTTGCCTTGCTATAAAGAAGGCTCATCAAATTAAAGAAGAAGAAAGCAGAAGAACTATTCAGATTAGAGATTATTTAATTAGGCAGTTAAGTTTAAACCCCAGGATAAAAATTAATGGATCGCTAACAAAAAGAATTGCTAATAATATTAACTTTAGGATTGATGGGGTAGATAATGAATGGCTCATTTTAAAATTAGATCAACAAGGCATTATGGTTGCTTCCGGATCAGCCTGTAATGCCGCAAAAGAAGAATTATCGCACGTTTTAAAAGCAATAAATTTATCTGATGATGAGGTTCGAAACAGTATAAGAATTACACTAGGTCGAAAAACTACTTTAGAAGATATTAAAAAATTGCTAAAAATATTAAACAAACTGATATAATATAACCATTATCGCTTTAAGATATTAAGGTGGGTTATATTTTATGACAATCTGGTGGCTTGGATTAATTATCACAGTTCTAGCTGTAGCAACTATCGGTTTTTTGTGGTTAGCTTTAAAATTAAACGCTATTTTAAAAAATCAGAATAGTATTACTCAAGATAAACTAAGTAGTTCTTTGGATAAAGCTGCTGAAAAAGATGTTGAGCATGTCTTTAATAATGAATTTAGAGAAGAACTTAGAAACAGGGGTAGACTCTATTTCGAAAAGATTATTGGAGATAATGCAATGTTTTTGCAACAAGATTTACGTCTTACCACTTCTCAGTTAAATGACTTCTTGAAAGATCAAATCACAAAAACGCTTAAGGACGAATTTTCTAAATATGAACAATCAATTAGTGATGCTAAGCAATTAGCCGTTGAATCAATTCAAAAAACACTTGCATCTTTGGAGAATCAGAGAACAGAACTAGCCAATCAGATTAAAGAAGAAGTATTCAGAGACAAAGATAAATTAGTTTCTAGATTCGAACAGCATATGACTGAAATCTTGAACCACTACATTTTAGAAGCAATTGGTGACCAGGTCGATTTGTCCGATCAATTAGAATACATATTTGCTGATCTAGAAGCTAATAAAGAAGCTATTATTGAGGATATCAAGAATGGAATTTAAGCTAGATAATTCAATCTATAAACTGGCTCAACTTAGAAGAATAACTTTTGAATTAGGTCTGTTGATTTCAAAAATTGAACAAAATAGAATTACTAATGATCAATACCAGGAAGATCAAGCTAATTTTGGTTTAGAACTTAATCAATTAATAGAACTTAATAATCTTGATAGAAATAACATATCTGACTTACAAAAATTAAAAGATTTTCTAGAACAAATCGGTAATCATCCAGCGGTTATTCATTTTAGTTTTAACCAAGAAGCAGATCCTTTTACCCTTCAAAAATTAGTAAGCTACGCACGGGAAAATATTTATCCAAATGTTTTAATTACGGTAGGTTTAGATCCAAGCATTGTAATTGGTTGTCGGATTAGAACTACCAATAAGTACTTTGATTTTTCTCTGAAATCTCGCTTAAAACAAAAAAGAAAACTACTACTTGATAAAATTAATGCACTTCAAGGATTGAGTAATGAGTAGAAATAAAAATATTTTTCAAAAGTTTTTAGATGAAGGCAAACCAGTTGGTGAGGTTACCGCGGTTAATCGATTTATTTTAACCCTTAAGGGTATTCAACCTTGTAACGTATTTTCGCTTATCTTATTTGAAGATGGCTCTAAAGGATTTGTTCAAAAGATTAATAAAGATTCTACAATAGTTCTTCATTTAGGAAATAAACCACCTAAAGTAGGTACTTTAGGAATAGTCCAACATGATCGACTCCTGACAAAAGTAGGTAAAGGTTTTATTGGCAGAATTATTTCAGTTACCGGTGAGCCTTTGGACGGAAAAGGTCCTATACTAGACTTTAGCTCTTGGAATGTTTTTAATAATGCGCCTAATATTAATCAAAGAGAATTGCTTAAGGACCAAGTTGAAACTGGCGTAACTGCTGTTGATAGTCTTTTTCCTATTGTAAAAGGACAGAGAATGGCCCTACTTGGTGATAGTAAATCCGGAAAAAGCTCTCTTGCAACTCAGATGATAATTAATCAAAAAAATACCAACCAAATAGTAGTTTATTGTCTAATTGCTAAGAAAAAAGTAGATGTCGATCAAATTATTTCCAGACTAAGTCAAAACGGAGGATTAGATAATTCCATTATAATTGTAGCAACCCTGTATGATTCATTAACGATTAATTTTTTAGCTCCATACGTAGCTTGTTCAATGGCTGAATATCTTTGGCAAGAAGAAAATGAGGACGTAATTATTGTCTATGATGACCTAAGTGCACACGCTCAGGTGCATCGAGAAATATCTTTGCTACAAGGTTCAAGTCCAGGAAGAGACTCATATCCAGGAGATACTTTTTACACACATTCCAGATTACTGGAAAGGGCAGGAAAGCTAAACAAGAATTCTAAATGTTTAACAGCTATTGCTATCGTAAATGTATCCAATGGGGATATTACTGCCTATTTACCGACTAACATCATGTCTATAACTGATGGACAGTGGATATTGGATATGAACTTATTTAAAGATGGTCAACGACCAGCCTTAAATATTGGTTTAAGTGTCACCAGGGCAGGTGGGTTAGGGCATAATTCTAGACAAAAGAAATTAGCCCAAGAAACATTCAAGATATTAGCAGATTACCAAGAAGCAAAAGAATTTTCTCATTTCGGAAATGAGCTTTCGGATCAATCTAAAACTGCACTATATATTGGTGACTTAATTTTAGAACTTTTAAATCAAGAACCTACCAAAGTATTTTCGCTTATCGAACAACAATTAATGCTTAATTTAATAATTGATATGAAATTAACGAACAAATTAAATATTATTGAACTTAAACAAAAGATTAAACAGTATGCATCTAAAATCTTGGCTAAAGATGATTTTGAAGTTCAATTTCAAAACTTAAGGAATGATTTTATTGGATTAAGTCCTCAAAAAATCGGAGATAAAACATGAATCTAATTGAATCTTTAAAAAATGAAGTTGATGATTATCAAATTCTAGCTGAATTAACAGGCGCTTTTGAGGGTATTGCTAGTTTGAGAGTATCCCAAATTAAAGATAGTGTCTTGAACCTAGCTAATTATTTTAATAGACTTTGGGCCATTTATAGACTTTTAAAAATTGATGAAGATTTTAAATACAATAAATCAATAGCTCAAAAAAACATTTTAAATAAAGAATTGTTTATTATTATTACCTCCGAAAGTGGTTTTGGGGGAGATATCGATCTCAAGCTTATCGAAATGATGCTTTCAGACTATAACTCAACTAAAAATGATATTTTGGTTATCGGTTATCACGGCGCAATTCAACTTGCTCAAAGAGGTGTTGATTATATTAAGTATTTCAAATTACCTAAATCTGATCAAAATATAAATACTGAACCGTTAATTACAGAAATTATTAAATATCAGTCAACCACAATATATTATCAGGAGTATATTTCTTTACTTAACCAAGAAGTTAATAAAATAGACTTAAATAAAGCAATTAAGTTAAATATAGATCAAAATTCAACAGAAATCATTAACCAAAAAAACTACATCTTTGAACCTAATGCTAGAGATGTTGCGAGACACGTTGAAGCCTCATTTGTCCGTATTGCATTAAACCAAAAGATCTTAAGTTCAAAATTAGCTCAATATGCATCTAGATTTAAGGCAATGAGTATTTCAAATCAGATCGCCAATCAATTAAAAGACGATACCAAACTTTTATATAATAGAACTAAAAGAAATCTTGGTGATAGACGTCTTCAGGAAATTGTTAGTGCCTATAAAATCAGTTTATCAAGGAGTAGTAGTTAAATGGCGGGCATAGTTGAATCAGTATCAGAATTAATTGTAAGTGTTTTTTTTGATGAAAATTTACCTAAAATAAATGAATTATTGATAGTTCAAAATGATCAAAAAACAGAGCTAATAGTGGATCATATTGATCAAAACGGATTAGTTTATGGCTTAAATATTCGCAATGATTTAACCATATCGAGAGGACAAAAAGTTAAAAGGTCCAAAAAATTCCCAGATATTCCTGTCGGAGAACAAATTATAGGAAGAGTCTTAGGTCCTTTCGGTGATCCTTTAGATGGTTTAGAACCAATTTCTGATCAAGTTAAGAGAGATAATATTATTAAATTACCAACTAAGAATACAGAATTTGTTCCTAAAAAGACCGAAATTCTAGAAACAGGAATTAAAGTTATAGATTTTTTCACTCCATTTGTTAAAGGACGTAAGATCGGAATAATTGGTGGGGCAGGGGTAGGAAAAACGGTTCTTACTATGGAGTTAATTAATAATGTTGCTAAAATCGATAAAGGTTTAGCAATGTTTTGCGGAATGGGTGAACGAATCAGAGAGGGCCACGAACTCTGGGAAACCTTAAAAGATAACGATTTATTAAAAAACACATCAATGTTTTTTGCCCAAACTAACGAAAATCCTATTCAACGATCTCTAATTGGTATGGCAGCAGCCACAGCTGCAGAATATTTCAGAGATGAATTAAGTCGAGATATCCTTTTCTTTGCCGATAACATGTACCGATATGTTCAGGCCAAAAATGAACTTTCTTCAATCCTAAATCAAGTTCCAAACGAAGGGGGTTACGGTTCAACTCTATTTTCAGATATTAAAATCTTGGAAGATCGTTTGAGTTCGAATGACAATGGTTCAATCACTTCTGTTCAGACAATCTATATTCCTGCAGACGATATAACTGATCCAGCAGTACAATTAATTCAAAATGAAATGGATTCGGTCATTGTTCTGTCTAGGAAAGTAGCTGAGCAGGGGATTCGTCCAGCAGTTGATTTAAATTTGACTACCTCTTCCCTGCTAACACCAGAAGTTGTTGGAGAGAGACATTATTTACTGAGCATAGAAGTGTCTTCCTTACTTAAGAAATATCAATCCCTAAAAAACATCGTGGCAATTATAGGAGAAAATGAATTAAGTCCAAAAGATCGATCAGATTTTCAAAAGGCCTTAAAACTAATTAACAATTTTAGACACAATATGAATGTAATGACTAAATTAACCGGAGTTAAGGGTGATTATTTCACTCGTGAACAGACTCTAAAAAGTATTGAAGAAATATTGATATGAATCAAGAAGATAAATCCCAAGTTATTAAAAACAGAATAATAGATAATCGAGATCAGGGCGATAAATATGCCGATATTGCGTTGGATGAGATTATAAATCAAGAAAAAGGACCAATTAAAAAATTGAAAGTAACCGTAGCTAGTCCTTTAGTTACATATTTTGACGATCTGGCTTTAAGTATCAGTGCCGTTAATTTAACAGGACCTTTCGATATTCTCCCTGAGCATCATAACTTCATCTGCCTTTTAGTCCCCTGCACTGTTGCGATTCGCACAACACATAAACAAATTGATGAATTGAAAATAAGTGGCGGATTATTGCATGTTAAAAATAACGATGTTCAAGTTTTTTTAGATATCTAGCCTGTTTATTGATAAAATTAATTTTATATGTCTAAAAATGTATTTGTCGGCATGTCTGGTGGAGTAGATAGTTCAGTAACTGCCTTACTTTTAAGGCAAAGGGGTTATAGGGTTACTGGTGTCTATATGAAAAACTGGACTAAAAGTATAGGGAGCTTTAAGTGTCCCTGGAGAGATGATTATCGTGACGTTAAAAGAGTCAGCGTTGATTTAGATATCCCCCTTTTAGTCTATGATTTTGAAAAAGAATATAGAACAAAAGTCGTTGACTATATGATTAATGGCTATAAAGAAGGAATAACTCCAAATCCAGATATAATCTGTAATCAAGAAATAAAATTTAAATTGTTTTATGATTTGTCTCTTCAGAATGGAGCAGATCTGATTGCAACTGGGCATTACGCTAAAATAGTTAATGGACATTTAAAAACAGCAATTGATCAAAGTAAGGACCAAACTTATTTTTTATATAGAATGAGTCAAGAGTCGTTAACAAAAACACTGATGCCTGTCGGAGACTATAAGAAGACTGAAATACGGAAAATTGCTAAAGAACATAATTTGGCAACAGCAGATAAAAAAGATAGTCAGGGAATATGTTTTATTGGTGAAGTAGGCATAAAAGAATTTTTGATTAACGAACTAGGACCTCAACCCAGAGGCCCAATAATAGATGATCAAGGTAAAGAAGTGGGTTGGCATGATGGGGCAATATTTTATACCATTGGACAAAGACATGGCCTAAATATTGGAGGTGGACTTCCCTACTACGTCATAGATAAGGATATTCCTAAGAATATAGTTTATGTTAGTCGTAATTTAGACAATCAGAAACTATGGGCTAACGAGGTTAATTTAAATAACTTTTACTTTACATATAACAACTTTGATTATATAAATAAGAAACTTAAAGTACGTATACGTTATCGTGGAGATTTAGTTAATTGTAAGTTAAAGGTAACTGGCCAAAAAGCAAAACTGGAGTTAGATGAATCGGTTAAGGCGATAGCTAAAGGACAATCTGCAGTATTGTACTATAACTCATACTGCGTAGGTGGTGGAATTATAGTATAATTTAGATTAATTTATGATGAATGCTCAACAGATTAGACAAAAGTATATAACTTATTTCCAAAAAAGAGGACATAAAGTAATCGCTCCTGCTCTTTTGGTACCCCAAAATGATCCTAGTACTTTGTTCACTGGAAGTGGAATGCAGCCCATCATTCCTTATCTTTTAGGAGAAGAGCATCCCGAAGGAAATCGTTTGGTAGATTCACAACCTTGTATTAGAGTCTCGGACATTGATGAAATAGGAGATAACAGGCATACTACCTTTTTTGAAATGTTGGGAAACTGGAGTCTCGGAGATTATTTTAAGGAAGAACAAATTAATTGGTTTTTTGAGTTTTTAACTAAAGAAATAGGTCTAAACCCGAAGCGAATATATGTTACATGCTATTTTGGGAATGAGCAGTTTGCTATTCCAAAGGATGTCCAAAGTGGACAAATATGGGAAGGTATTTTTAAAAAATTAAATATTGATCATGCTCAGGTAGAACTAATTAATGAGCAAAATGCTTCTGAACTTGGAACTCAGAACGGTAGAATATTTTACTATCAAGAGAAAAATTGGTGGTGCCGTGCATCTAAAATAGAGGATATGCCAGTCAATGAGCCTGGTGGTCCAGATACTGAAGTTTTTTATTTATTTGATCAAATAGAGCATGATCCTAAATTCGGTAAATATTGTCACCCAAACTGTGATTGTGGGAGATATATTGAAATTGGAAATTCTGTATTTATGGAATATCTTAGAACTGAAGATGGATTTAAATCATTACCTAAAAAAAATGTAGACTTCGGTGGAGGTTTAGAAAGAATTGCAGCAGCAGCAATCAATAGTCCAGATATATTTAAAATTAGTCTGCTCGGTCCAATCATTGATCGATTAGAAAAGTTAAGTGGAAAGAGTTATCAATCTGAAACGACGGCTATGAGAGTAATTACCGATCATTTAAGAGGGGCATTTTTTCTTTGTCTTGATGGGGTTTTCCCCTCAAATAAAGAACAAGGTTATGTTCTAAGAAGATTAATTCGAAGAGCAATTAGATTTAGTTTTGACTTAGGAATTGAAAATAATTTTCTTAGCCAAATTGGAGAGATAATTGCCGATATCTTTGGAGAATATTACATTCAAATTAAAGATAAAAAAGAAGAAATTATTCAAACTTTAATTAAGGAAGAAAGTTTATTCAGACAAACCCTTCGAAAAGGTATCAAAGAGTTAGCTAAGTTAAAAACAAAATCTTTAAGTGGAGCGGACATCTTTAAACTCTATGATACATATGGGTTTCCGGTAGAACTTGCTTTAGAAGAAGCCTTCAAAAATAATCTAGAAATTGATCCAAACTGGCAAACTGAATTTCAGAAACTAATTCAGGATCAAAAAACTCGTAGTCAAACTGCTACCAAAGGTACATTTAAGGGCGGTCTTGGTGGACATCAAGATATACACAAGAAATACCATACGGCAACTCATTTAATGTATAAAGCACTTAAAGAAGTATTAGGTGAACACGTTATTCAGCATGGAAGTAATATCACCGAAGAACGTCTTCGTTTTGATTTTTCACATCCTCAAAAAATGACTCCGGAAGAAATTCAAAAGGTTGAAGATATTGTTAATCAGAAGATAAAAGAAGATTTAGTTGTTAGCTTCGATGAATACCCAACCAAAAGGGCTTTAAATGAATTACATG
>JAJZMH010000009.1 GCA_021850365.1 bacterium | reverse complement strand
ATCTTGCCTATGGAGCAAATCCACCTGCAGGATCAGGTATACCAGCTAATGCTCCTCTAGTATTCGATGTAACCTTATTGTCAATACCCCAAAACAACTAAAATGTACTAAATTACACAATATATAGTGTATTGCTTTTAGTATGAACGCTATATATAATAGATATATCACTCTAGAATGAACAAATATTAAAAATAAAAGAGGATTTAAAAATGCCTAAGAAAGTTACAATTTTCACCACCAATCAATGTGGTTATTGCGGAATGGTTAAAAAATATCTTGGAATTAAGGGAATTAATTATGAAGAAGTTAATCTCGATGAAAATCCAGCAAAAAGACAAGAAGCTTTAACTATTTCGGGAGCATTGACAGTACCAGTTACTGTAGTTACTAAGGAAGATGATAGTAGAGAAGTAATCGTAGGATATAATTTGTCTAAATTAGCCCCTGCAATTTCTGCCTAAAAAAGCATTAAAGAAGGTATAATCGTATTAATGAATCAAGATAAAGTATATGATCTTGTGGTTATTGGTGCTGGTCCTGCAGCCCTAACTGCTGCTATCTATACCACCAGAGAAGATATTGAAACTCTTTTAATCGAAAAAGGAGCTATTGGTGGTATGGCTTCAGTAACTGATCTTATAGATAATTATCCAGGTTTTTCTAAAGGAATTTCTGGGTTAGAGTTATCTGATGAATTATCTAAACAAGCCGAAAGATTTGGTACAAAAATTGAATATGATCAGATTAATTCCATTAAAGATGAAGGAAAATATAAATTACTTCAAGGCGAGATCAATCAATATAGAGCTAAAACTGTCCTTATAGCTACAGGAACAGATTATAAAAAGATAGATGTACCTGGCGAAAAAGAATATTTATCTCGTGGCGTACATTATTGTGCTACATGTGATGGTGCATTTTATAGGGATAAACCAATAGCTGTAGTCGGAGGTGGAAACTCAGCAGTTCAAGAAACTCTTTTTTTAACAAGGTACGCATCGAGCATTGATTTATTAGTTAGATCAACCATTAAAGCAAGTGATGTATTAATTAAGGAACTTCAAAGGCATATTGATAGTGGAAAAGTAAAAGTCCATCTAAAAACTACAATTAACCAGATAAAGGGCGAAAATAATTTAGTCAATAAAATTGAAATTAATCAGGATGGTGAGGTATCGGACTTAAATGTTGATGGTGTCTTTATATTTGTTGGACTTTTGCCAAATACAGCTTTTCTTAAAGGACTAATTGATTTAGACGATAGAAACTTTATTAAAACAAATTTAAATTTAGAAACTAATCTTCCTGGGGTATTTGCAGCCGGAGATGTCAGAAGCGGTGCAACGATGCAAATCGCTTCTGCATCAGGAGAAGGTGCAACGGCAGCCTTAAAAATTCGTGAATATCTAGAAAAAAAATAAATGAATAAAATTTATCTTGGTGGAGGATGCTTTTGGGGATTAGAGGAGCTATTTTCTAATTTAGAAGGCGTAACTAAAACTAAAGTTGGCTATTGTGGAGGTCAAACCAAAAATCCAACCTATCAGAATCATCCTGGACACGCAGAAACCGTTGAAATAGTATATGATCCAAAAATAATATCTTACGCAGATATTTTAGACTATTTTTTTAGAATTCATGATCCTACAACTATTAATAGACAAGGAAATGATCTAGGATCTTCATATAGATCGGTTATTTTCTATAGAGATCTAAAAGATTTTCAGGTAGCAAAAAGTATAATACAAAAAATAGATAATACTCACTTTTGGAAAGACAAAATTGTTACAAAATTAGAAAAATTTGATACATTTTATCCTGCCGAAGAATATCATCAGAAATATCTTAAAAAACATCCAGGCGGATATACTTGCCATTTTATTAGAAGTGATCAAAAATTAATATAATGATTGATCGAAATAAGGCAAAATACTATTCAACACTTACTGCTGAAGAGAAAGAGGTTCTCGAGAATGGACACACCGAAATACCATTTAGTGGGAGTTTATTAACCGAAACTAGGGAAGGGTATTATCTATGTAAAGCTTGTGGTAATAAAATATTTGATTCCAAAACAAAATTTAATTCAAACTGTGGGTGGCCTAGTTTTGATAATGCTCTTAAAAATAGCGTACTTGAAACAGTAGATCTATCTCATAATATGCAAAGGATTGAAATAACCTGTGCAAATTGTCACGCTCACCTTGGACACGTTTTTAATGATGGACCGAAAGAAACAACTGGAATTAGATACTGCATAAACTCAATATCATTAAACTTTAAAAATAAGAAAATATGAAAAAAAGGACCATTTTATTTATATCTATCGTTCTATTTATAGCCGTATTAGGACTAATCTACTCTATTTATCTATTAAACGGAAATAATGATCTTAAATTGATTCCTAATTTAAATTTATCTAATATACCATCTTCAAAACCACTTACCAAACAATTTATCCAGAATTATACGGTTAGCAACGGAACATACCCAAAATACATAACTATTAATAGGATAGGTCTAGAGAATATACCTGTTATTAGTCTTGGATTATTGGCAAATGGATCTATTGCTACCCCAGATAATGTATTTGAAACTGGGTGGTATAAGAATTCTGCCCTACCAGGAAATAAGGGAGCAATGTTTATTTATGGTCACGTATCATCATGGACCTCTAAGGGTGTTTTTTATAACCTAAAATATCTAACCAAAGGAGATTTAATAAATATTACTAATGGTGAGGGTAAAATATTTAGATACATAGTTCAAAATGTCAGAATATATCCATATAACTCAGTTAATATGAATCAGGTCTTATCACCAATAAACCCCAATTTACCAGGTCTTAACCTAATGACTTGTACTGGATCTGTCATTAAGGGCACATCAGAGTTTAATCAAAGATTAGTTGTTTTTGCTTCTTTGAGTAGTTAACTTCTTATATGAAGTATAACCTAAAGACACAATAATACCAAAGAAAGACAAAATTATAATAGGAGAAACTAGATTTAATTTATTAATTGGTTTTCCTGCTCCAGTATCTGGTGTCAATTTTGAACTAGTGTTAGTAGATGGAGGACTTGTAGTAGTTGTTGATGAGGTCGTATTGCTAGTAGGAACCCCAAGACCTACTGGATCTTCAATTATATTTGGATTAGAACTAGAGTTTAAGGGACTATTGGATGGAATATTGTAGGTTAATTCTAATGCTGGTAAACCATTAAAACTTGATTCATTTATAACTGCTCCAGGAACATTCATAAATGTTTTTGTAAGTGGATTATAGTCTCTTGCAACAACTTGTGCTGGCGTTAAATTTGTCTGGAAGAATAAAGTGACGTAGTTTAAGTTATTGGGATTTTTTGAAAAACATAGATTAACCAGCCCATCAGGATAATTATAATTAGGATCATTTATTGTTAAATTACTTTGGCTTATTGCCGCAGAACATGAAATTTGGGTACTAGTTCTAGTAAATAAACTAACCTTAGAATTATTTGAATTCTTTATAGTTGTAAATCTTTGATGGAAATTACCACTATTATTGATTACATAATTGCTAATAAGGCTACTATTAGTGCCACTAGTGCCTATGGGATTATTATAATAAGTCGATGCATACCAAATATTATTATCTGGTCCTACTAATAAATTTGAAATATATCCTTCTGATCCGCTAAAAGCGCTAATCGTATCAGTGTTAGGATTTAAGCTGTATATATGGTTTGAAACATTGCTAAACCACAAATTACCATCAGGTCCATCTATAATTTGTGCTGGACTATAAGCAGGATAAGCAGGATACTCCGTAATGGCACCAGAAGTAGTTATTTTAGCAATATTTGAAGCACCATTTTCGGTAAACCATAAATTCCCATCAGGTCCAGTTGTTATATCCCATGGACCTGAACTTGAGGTCGGAGTCGGATATTCAGTAATAGTTCCAGATGGACTAATTTTACCAATTTGACTACTATTAACTTCGGTAAACCATAAATTGCCATCAGGTCCTGAAGTAATACTGACAGGTTCACTCCCAGAAGTTGGAATAGAATATTCAGTAATTACACCAGAAGTAGTAATAGTCCCTATTTTGTTACCCCCATATTCGGTAAACCATAAATTGCCATTAGGTCCTAAAGTAATGTCCATTGGCTGACTATTAGATGTAGGTATTAAATATGTACTAACAGTTCCAGTAGGAGTAATTTTACCAATAGTATTATTGACTGGATTTGTGAACCAAATATTTCCATCAGATCCAACTGCCATTGAATATGCTCCTCCAGAAACTGGATAAGTTGCAATTATCTGAGAAGAAGTGTTCATAACATCGATTTGGTTATTTTGATTGTCTCCGAACCATAAATCACCATCTGGTCCAACTATAACCCTGTTTAAAATTGAATAGTTCAGCGGTATAGGGGAGCCTGTCCTAGCAAAAGCCAATTTAAAATTGAACAGAAAGATAATTAGAAAACAAGATAATATAAAAATCGAACAATCATAAATAAGACGTTCTGTGTGACTAATCATTTTTAGCATTTATATCCTTTTTATTTTTGTTATGTTTATATATCTTAATTTTAAGACAAACTAAGTTTATGTCAAGCTTTATACTTGATTGTACCCTTCGAAATAGTCGGATATTATTTTATTTTTATCTATTTTATTTGCTATTAAGTCATTAGTTAAAGTATCAATCATTTTTTCAGGTCCAGAAAGATAGATAAGATAATTCAAAATATGATGATCATTAAGATATTTTATTAACTCTTTAGAAGAGTAAAGGCTATTTAATTTAGAAGTGTCTATTATTGTTAGCTTATTTATAAAATCATGATATGGACTTAAATCGACAAGTTCATCTAAGTTAGACAAAAGATAAATAATGTCAATTATGTACCCTTGATCATTAGACATTTTTAATGTTTTTAAAATACTTAATACAGGAGTAATTCCAATTCCTCCAACTAAAAATACTAAATGTTTGTGCTTATCCTTTGGAAGTACAAAATCACCATAACACTCACTAATTTTTATTTGTTGATCTTTTTTAATATCAAAGAGGGCTTTTTTAAATGAACTTCCATCTTTTGTGTGCTTTGTAGTAATACTTAAATATTCTTCTTCTGGAGATGAGGATAAAGTATACCACCTCTTAATCCCTCTTTTATCAGGATTTTGGTGATTTAAACTTAATTCTAAATATTGACCAGCAATATATTTAAAATTAGTTGGTTTTATAAAATAATATGAATAGATGTTGCTAGCTTCTTTTTTTCGTTTTATGAATCTTGTAGTCATTGAATATAATTATAGAACAAATCTAAACTAGGATTGTATTTTTTTTGTATAATATACTTAAATATAAGAATAAATAAAGGAGATATATGCCAGATTTTAATCAAGTACTCGATCCAGGAAATTATCAGGAGGGAGTAATTAACACAGTTATTGAGATCAGTAAGGGGAGTAATCTGAAAATAGAATGGGATAGAAAAAGGGCTGCTTTTACTCTAGATAGGATCGAACCTGCTATTTACACTAAGCCGGTTAATTATGGTTTTATTCCGCAAACTATTGACGAAGACGGCGACGAACTTGATACCTTAGTAATTTGCGACGAACCATTACCTACCGGTATTTGGATTGAGGCTAAAATAATTGGTGTATTAGATTTTGAAGATGATCAGGAGAATGATTATAAAATTATTTGTGTACCCAAAGATAATAGAAATAATGGAGATAGTATTAATAGTCTTGATGATCTATCTAATCAACTTAAACTTCAAATTGAAGAACATTTTAAGCATTATAAAGACCTTAAAAAACCAGCTAGTACAATAGTCAAAGGTTGGGGAGATATTCAGAGAGCAAAAGAAATAATTGCTGAGTGTATAGAAAGATATAAGCAATCTTAACCAATTACGCTTGTGTTTATTACCATCCAGATTTAAAATATAAGAATATAAATAAATCTAAATAAAGGAAGTTGAATGAACACTAAGATAGCTATTAATGGGTTTGGTAGGATTGGAAGGAATGCATTTAAGATTGCATTTAGTAGAAGTGACCTAGATATTATTGCAATTAATGATCTTACGGACACTAAAACACTAGCTTATCTGCTAAAACATGATTCAACCTACGGTACCTATGATAAAGATGTTAGTTATGATGATAATAATATTATTGTTGATCAAAAAGCTATTCGAGTATATGCCGAAAAAGACCCTATTAATCTTCCTTGGAAAGATTTAGAGATTGATGTTGTGATTGAATCAACCGGATTCTTTGTTGATCCAGATAAGGCAGATGTCCATATTAAAGCAGGAGCAAAAAAGGTCGTTATATCTGCCCCAGCAAAAGGTGAAAATGCAGATAGTGCACCTACCGTAGTTCTGGGTGTTAATGATGATAAATTAAAAAATGAAAGTAACATTTTTAGTAACGCATCTTGCACTACAAATTGCATTACTCCTGTTGCAAAAGTAATTGAAACAAACTTTGGGATTGAGAAATTAATGATGACAACAATTCATAGTTATACAGCTTCACAACATCTTCAGGATGGACCGGGCAAGAACTTAAGAGAAGATAGAGGAGGTGCTGTTAATATAACTCCAACAACTACTGGTGCTTCGATTGCAGCATCTAAGGCTTTTCCGGTTCTACAAGATAAATTTGGTGGTTTCGAAGTACGTGTACCTACCCCAGTTGTATCGTTAGCAGATTTTGTTATTTTAACAAAAAGAGATGTTAGCAAAGAAGAAGTTAATGAAGCATTTAAAAGGGCTGCTAAAGAACCGTATTATCAGGGTATTTTAGATGTTACTGATGAAGAATTAGTCAGTAGTGATTTTATTGGTAATAGCCATTCAGCGATAATTGATCTTAGTCTTACTTCTGTTATAGCTGGAAATATGCTTAAAGTAGTTTCTTGGTATGACAATGAGTGGGGCTATAGTAATAGACTTATTGAAGTTGTTGCTGATTTAGGCAGAGTGCTTGCCAGGGAATAAAATAATGAATATTTATTTTGCGGCTGATCATAATGGGTATTACTTAAAGGATCAGCTCATAGATTATCTCAAGAAATTTAAGGAATTTAATGTAATTGATGATGGTAATCTCGTTTTTGATAAAAATGATGATTTTCCAAATTATGCTTTTAAAACTATCCATAAGATTTTAAATGATAAAAACGCAAAAGGAATATTTATCTGTGGCAGTGGACAAGGAATGGCAATAGCTGCCAATAGATTTAAAAATATACGAGCTTCTCTCTGTTGGAATAAAGAAGAAGCAATTGATTCTAGAAATGATGATGATTCCAATGTTCTTTGCTTTAGTTCTAAGCAAACTTCTTTCAATCAGGCTAAAGATATATTAACGGTTTGGTTAAATACTGAATTCGCCAAAGCCCCACGGTTTATAAGAAGAATTAATGAATTGGATCAATTTGGATCATGAACGATTACTTCATTTGTCCTACCGTTACTTCTGAAAACGAACTAGAATTCGTAGAACAAATTGATAAAGTAAAATCTTTTACTAGCCGAATACATTATGATTTGATGGATGGAAATTTTGCTCCTAGCAAATCTCCGGATATTGCTAACATTGATCTGCCAGATAATATTAAAGCCGATTTTCATTTAATGTTTGAAAATCCAGAACCATATTTGGATCAATTAATATCTAAAAAAGCCAATTTGGTTATTTTGCATATTGAAAGCAAATTTAATCATCAGCAAGTGATTTCAAAGTTGCATGATAATAATATTAGTTCTGGTATTGGTCTATTGCCTAGTACTCAACTAACTGCAGATAATATTCAGATTATTAGTTTATTTGATCACGTTTTAATATTTGGCGGACATTTAGGTTATCAAGGGGGAGAAATAGATTTGAGTAATACATCTAAAGTAAAGCAAATTAAAAAATTACTTCCAAATATCCAAATTGGATGGGATGGTGGAATTAATGACGTTAATATCAAGCCCTTATTTGATCTTGGAGTTAGTGTTTTTAATGTTGGAGGATTTATCCAGTTTAGTATAGATCCAAAAAGTCAATATCAGCATTTAATCAAGGCACTGGAAGGATAAAATGGGTAAATATTCAATCGAACAGCTAGAAATAATTGCTAATAATATTCGTGAAGATATTATTAGTATGCTAGTTGAAGCTGGTAGCGGACATTCTGCCGGACCATTAGGCTTAGCCGATATCTTTACTGCCCTTTATTTTGATATCCTAAATCACGATCCTAAAAATCCCGATTGGGATGAGAGAGATATTTTACTTCTTAGTAATGGTCATTGTGTTCCCGTTAGATACGCCGCAATGGCTGAAGCTGGATATTTTAAGAGAGAAGAATTAATGACACTTCGGAAATTTGGTTCAAGACTTCAAGGTCACCCAGAAAGATTAAGACTACCAGGATTAGAAAATACTTCAGGACCATTAGGTTGTGGATTATCTCAGGCGGCTGGAATGGCTTTAGGTTTAAGGCTAGATAAACAAAACAAAAGAAGAATTTATGTAGTTTTAGGCGATGGAGAAATAGACGAAGGTAATATTTGGGAAGCTGCAATGTTAATCCCTAAGTATAAATTAAATTCCATTACCGCAATTTTGGATCGAAACAACATTCAAATTGATGGTCCTACCGAAGAAGTTATGCCACTTGAAGAATTAAAACACAAATGGGAGGCATTTAATTGGCATGTTATTGAAATTGATGGAAATAATATTGAGGATATTATTGATGGATTAACAATGGCTCAAGCTATAGTTGAGAAACCGGTTATAATTATTGCTCACACAATTCCAGGAAAAGGGGTAGATTTTATGGAAAAAGATTTTCATTGGCACGGAGTTCCACCAAATCCCGAACAAGCCAAATTAGCCCTCAAAGAACTAAGAACATTAGGAGGGAGGATTAAAAGTGAACATCAGTGAATCATTAAATAATGATCTATTTCTAGTAGATTTGCTTAAACCCCTAAATTATGAACCAATTAGAGCTGGTTTTGGCAAAGGTTTGCTTAAAGCAGGTTATCTAAACCTAAACGTTGTTGCTGCTTGTGCAGATTTGACCGAATCTACCCAGATGCATTTATTTAAAGAACAATTTCCTGATCGATTTTTTGAAATTGGTGTAGCTGAACAAAATCTAGTGACGGTTGGTAGTGGCTTGGCAGCGGTCAATAAAATTCCTTTTGTTTCAAGTTACGCTGCATTTAGTCCAGGTAGAAATTGGGAGCAGATAAGAACTACAATTTGTCTTAACGATCGACCAGTTAAAATTGTTGGCTCTCATGCCGGAGTTAGTGTTGGTCCTGATGGAGCCACCCATCAAATGCTCGAAGATATTGCCCTAATGAGAGTTCTACCTAATATGAAAGTATTCGCCCCAGCAGACAGTATAGAGGCAGAAAAAATAACCTTAGCTATGGTTTTAGACAATAAACCTAATTACTTAAGATTAGCTCGAGAAAAAACCCCGATCATTACAACCGAAAAGACTCCCTTTCGGATTGGTCAAGGGTACGTTCTATCTAAGGGTAGTGATATATCTATATTTGCAACTGGAACAATGACTGCTCAAGCACTTTTAGCCAGTGAATTACTTTATAAAAAAGGAATCGATGCTGAGGTAGTTCATTTACCAACTATTAAGCCTTTAGATCAGCAAACAATTCTTGAAAGTGTAAAAAAGACAAAAATTGGCCTAACCGTAGAAGAAGCTCAGGTTAATGGTGGATTTGGTTCGGCTGTGGCTGAAGTAATTGCCGAAAACTATCCAGTTAAACTAAAACGTCTAGGAATATATGATCGATTTGGTGAATCCGGAAGTCCAGATCAATTAATTAAATTTTTTCAGTTAGATAGCCAAGGAATTTATGAGCAAGTAATTAATTTTCTTGGGCAGCATAAGCATAAGTAGTATAATAAAAAATATGCCATTAACACTACCAGAAATTAGAAAAAACTGTGCTATAGCTAGGCTTAGAATGAAACAAGCCAGAATGGAGCATTGGGCTTTTGGAGCCTTCAATTTAGACGATGAAGCCACCCTAAAAGCTGTTGTTCGTGCTGCTGTTAATAAAAAAGCACCAGTTTTAGTCGAAGTAAGTCAGGGCGAAGTTGATGATTTAGGACTATATAATATCCGAGATATGGTGGATAATTTTAAGAGAGAATATAACGTTGAAATATATGTTAATTTGGACCATAGTCCTAGTGTTGAGGATGCCAAAAAAGGAATTGAGGCAGGATTTGAATTTATCCATATCGATATTTCTCAATCAAACCATGATGCTACTGATCAACAGATAATTTCGGCAACTAAAGAAGTTGTTAACTATGCTAGGTTAACCGGAGCATCAGTCGAGAGTGAACCACATTATTTTAGTGGTGGTTCTAATGTATTTAGTACCAATATAGATTATCAAGAAATTAAAAAAACTTTTTCGACACCAGAAGGAGCTAAAAAATTCGTAGATGAGACCAAAATAGATACGTTTGCGGCTGCTATCGGTAATTTACATGGCAAGTACCCTGTTCCTAAAATTTTAGATCTAGATCTACTTACTAAGATTAGAGAAGCTATTGATTGCAATATATCACTTCACGGCGGAAGCGATACACCTGGTCATTATTTTAGAGAAGCGGTTAAGATTGGGGTATCAAAAATTAATATCAATTCAGATATGCGTTATGCCTATAGAACAACCCTAGAAAAGGTTTTACAGGAGAATCCTAATGAATTTTCTGTTGCTAAATTAATTGCTAAAGATGTTATTGATGCAGTAACTAAAGTTGTTGAGAGTAAGTTAGATGATTTTAATTCGGCTAATAAGGCTTTAAAACCTAATAGTTAGCTAAGAGGAGGTGGGTATGCATGATCAATTTGATGTAATTAGCGTTGGGGACATAGTAACTGATGCATTTATAAAATTGATTGATGAAAATGCTGAGATAATTAAAAGAGATCACGATCAACTCCTTGCTATGGAATTTGGTACAAAACTTCCTTTTGACCATGCTGAGATAATTGAAGCAGTTGGTAATGCCTCAAATGCAGCCGTCGCATTTGCTAAATTAGGACTAAAGAGTTCCTTTATTACAAATGTAGGAGGAGATGCTCATGGTAGGGATATGATTCAAGCTCTCCACAATAGTGGTGTGGAGACTCATTTAGTCAGAATTAACCACGACAAAAAAAGTAATTATCATTATGTACTTTGGTATAAAGAAGAAAGAACTATTTTAATCAAACATGAAGACTATGATTATCAATGGCCTCATTTAACCGAAAAAGAAAAGCCTAAATGGATTTATTTATCTTCTGTCTCGGAACATTGTAAGGATTATCACGATCAGATTGCCAATTGGTTAGACCAAAACTCTGAAGTAAAATTGGCATTTCAGCCAGGAACTTTCCAAATGGAATTTGGAGTAGAGAAACTATCTAGAATATATCAAAAAAGTGAAGTCCTAATCCTAAATCGGGAAGAAGCCGTAACGGTAGGTGGTGGAAACCATGAGGATATAAATGATTTATTAGACAAATTACACCAAATAGGACCCAAGATTGTAGTGATTACCGATGGTCCTAATGGAGCCTATTTAAGTGATGGTGGTAAAAGATTACAAATGCCTCTTTATCCTGATCCTGCTCCTCCAATTGATCGAACTGGAGCTGGAGATTCTTTCGCTTCGACTTTTGTAGCAGCTTTAATTAAGGGGCTTAGTCCCGAAGAAGCCTTGATGTGGGCTCCAATTAATTCAATGAATGTTGTCCAAAGAGTTGGTGCTCAAGCCGGTCTTCTAACTGAATATCAGCTAGATAACTTTTTAAAAAACGCTCCGGATTGGTACTATCCAAAAAATATCAATTAATATTTATTAAACTTATGTTAAAATAAGCTTGAAAAGAAAAATATGCTCAAGTTTTATAAAACATTATTTAATGAAAACCTTCTTGAATTAAAACAATTTATTAATGATTTAGAAAGAAAAACTGGATTTTCTGGACAGGATATTAGACTACATAATAAGTTAAACATTAAATTAATATCTAAAATAAAGGAATTAAATTTAGATCCTATAGACTCAAATTCTTTCGAAATTTATCACGGTTTATTAAATAAATTAAAAGAAGATGACCGTAAACTATATTTATCTCTTAGAAACCTAGCTGGATCTAAGATTAACGCCGAAGCTAATTTAAATGATGGTTTTAAACTCTTAACTAAAAATATCAAGCTGGAAAATTTGCTAATTATTAAACCAACTTACTTAAAAAAATATTTTAAGAACAATCCACCAAAAAATCTTTTAAAGGCTCTTCATTATAGAACGGTTGATTCTTTGATTAAGAGAGAAAATTTGAGCTTAATTGTGCTAGGTATCAATTATTTTGAAAGTGAGAACTATATTCATAAATATTATTTAAATTATAAAAACTTAAATTCTCTTAACTTTAAAACAGCAGACCTGGAAATAATTTTTTTAAACAATAAATGGCAAACTGCCCTTAAAGGCTTAATTAAAAAAATAGATAAAGTTAATCTTTCAATCCCTGAATTAGGATCATTAATAATTGTTCCTTGCCAAAATGCATATAAGCCTGGAAAGAGCATATATTATTATAGTTCCATTATTTACTCTATTTATAAAATTAATTTATACTCAACCTATTTAAAGTATCATTTACCTTATAAGAACTTTAACCAATTGTTCTACAATTCCACTAAACATCCATTAAAAATACACTCTTCATTTTTTAATAGAGATATCTCATGGGAAGTTATTTACCGATATTTATTCAAAAAAAATAATCTTTCAGAATTAGAATTATTTAAAACCGACGAATTTATTCATTTTACAAAAATATTTAAATCACTGGAATTATCCAAAGATCTTAACTTCTGGTTTGATACATACAATCTAGGCAGTTTTTTGAATAATCAGTTTGTTTCATTTAATATTTTAGATAATGCCTATAATCTTTACCATAACTTAGATTACCCAAGAACCAAAATAAATCATTTTATTAACGAAATGAAGGTTGCCTTTTATCTTGGTTATTTAAATAAAAACAATCAAACCAGTAATCTTTTAAGTTATGAATATCAGACAGTAGAAAATTAAGCATAAACTTGATAGAATAGTAGCTATATGTATCAAATTTGTGTATCTGGAGCAGCTAAAGGTATTTCTGTTGAAGAAAGTAAAGATCTGGCCCTTAAAATTGGTCAAGAAATTGCTCATGCTGGTCATACCTTGATGACCGGAGCCACAATTGGATTACCTAATTATGCTGCCGAAGGATATAAAAGAGCAGGCGGTAAAATGAGTCTCGGGATAAGTCCAGCATCTTCTAAAGCTGAACATATCCTTAAATACAATCTTCCTACAAAATATTATGATTGTATTCTATATTCAGGAATGCATTATGTTGGTCGAGATTCGCTCTTAATTACGTCTTCTGACGCTGTAATAAGCATTGGAGGTAGGCTTGGAACGTTGCATGAATTTACAATTTCAATCGAGTCGGATACTCCGATTGGTTTTTTAGAAGGATCTGGAGGGATAGAACAAGAAATAAATAAATTAATTGAATTAGCTAAACCTCTTAGAAAAGATGCCTTTATTTATTTTAGTAAAGATCCTAAGGAATTAGTGACTAAAATTACCAAACACTTAGATCAAAAATTTAGTGAATATAAAGATATTTATTATTAGTTTATTATTTAGAGCATCTTTTATATATACTTAAAAGTAAGATGTCAAGTTTTGATTTAAAAGCAGATTTTAATTTAGCTGGTGATCAGCCTAAAGCCGTTACTCAATTGTTAGATGGTTTAAACAAAGGGTATAAAGAACAAACTTTACTTGGAGTAACGGGTTCAGGAAAAACCTTTTCAATGGCTAATATTATAAAGAAGTATAATAAACCTACTTTAATAATAAGCCATAACAAAACACTAGCTGCTCAATTATATTTTGAATTTAAACAATTCTTTCCAAATTCTGCAGTCAATTATTTTGTTTCCTATTTTGATTATTATCAACCAGAGGCATATATTCCGAGTTCGGATACTTATATTGAAAAAGACTCAAAGATTAATGATGAGATTGATCGATTAAGACACCGCGCAACGGATGATTTATTATCAAGAAAAGACGTTATTATTGTAGCCAGCGTAAGTTGTATATATGGAATAGGCTCGGTAGAAAATTATTCAGATTTAAAAATTAATATTAAGCTTAATGAGCAAAAAAATAGAGATAAATTGTTAAGACAGTTAACAGATATTCAATATCAACGAAATGATTTAGATTTTAAAAGAGGTACGTTTAGGGTAAGAGGGGATATTGTTGATATTTTCTTAGCTAGTGATGATTTGGGATACCGGATTCATTTTTTTGGTGATCAGATAGAAAAAATAAGTTCATTTAATCCAATTACTGGTGAATTAATAGCCAATCTTCAGTTTCTGGATATCTATCCAAGTTCTCACTTTGTTACACCTAAACAAAGAATGGAAATAGCTACTAGTCAAATTAAAGCTGAATTAGAAACTAGATTAAAATATTTTAAAGAAAATAATAAATTACTCGAAGCACAAAGATTAGAACAAAAAACTAATTTTGATTTAGAAATGCTTCAAGAAATAGGTTTTGTTAAAGGAATTGAAAATTATTCCCGGTATTTAACTTCTCGTGAACCAGGAGTTCAACCAGCAACTTTATTAGATTATTTCCCTGATGACTTCCTTTTGTTTATCGATGAATCACATATGACTATTCCCCAAATAAGAGGTATGTATAATGGTGATTTAGCTCGTAAAAAAGTATTGGTCGATTACGGTTTTAGACTTCCTAGTGCCCTAGATAATAGACCTTTAACATTTATTGAATTTCAAAAACATATCAATAGAGTTATATACGTAAGCGCTACACCAGCAGATTTTGAACTTTCTAGAAGTAGTCAGGTAGTAGAACAAATTATTAGACCAACTGGATTAATAGATCCTGAAATAGAAATCCTACCAACGTCAAATCAAATTGATAAAATAATATCAGAAATTAAGAAAAGAATAGCCAAAAACCAAAGAGTTCTCATAACAACATTAACTAAGCGAATGTCAGAGAATTTAAGTGAATATTTAGAGAATCTAAAATTTAAAGTAGCTTATATCCATAGTGATATTGATACTTTAGATAGAACCGGTATACTCGATGATTTACGAAAAGGAGTCTATGACGTATTAGTAGGTATTAATCTATTAAGAGAAGGCCTTGATCTTCCTGAAGTATCCCTAGTTATTATTCTTGATGCCGATAAAGAAGGTTTCCTTAGGAGCGAGCAAGCTTTAATCCAGACAATTGGAAGGGCAGCAAGACATATTGATGGGAAAGTAATCATGTTTGCCGATGTTATTACCAAAAGCATTCAAAATGCATTAGATAAGACAAATTATAGAAGGAAAATTCAATCTGAATTTAACAACAAACACTCTATAACGCCAACAAGCATTACCAAAAGTAATCATAAACCTAACTTATTTGATAGTTCTATCCTAAACCCTAAGAAAAATGATCAATTTATAAACTTCAATAAATTAAAACTAACCGAAAACGAAAAATCGAACATTATTAATCAATTAAACACCCAGATGGAATTTGCTGCAAAAAATCTTCAGTTTGAAGAAGCAGCAAAACTTAGGGATTTAATTAAAGATCTAAATTCTTAAGCTGGTCTATTATTAAAATTATTTCGTTCTTCTTGTATTTTTAATGCGTTATAAACGAATTTATTAAATTGTTCTGAGTCAATTATTCCTAATCCAGTTTGATCAAAATTTTCTAAAATATCCTTCATAATATAATTATTTTCCTCTAAGAAATTAATAATTGCACTATAATCAATTGGGTTATTTGGACTATTTTCATATCCTTTTTCCATTTTTTCTCCTTATTTAAAATATTACTAGTCTCTTTAAGATTTGGTGGCTGTACTTTATATTTTTATTGATGGAGACTAGCTTAACTAAAGTACAGCCCTAGTAGTCTAAGGCATAAGAGTCTAGAAATTAGTTCTCTAGTTAAGCTATACATATTTTATATATTAGATCTTATATCTTTATTGTCAATAAAATACTGACAAATTAGACCTAAATTTTGTATAATAGATTTAAATATGGACAAAGCGATAACTAAGGAAGATGTTATTAAAATTGCTAAATTAGCTAAATTAGAGCTAACAAAAGATGAAATTTCAAAATATTCTGAAGAATTAAGTGAAATTATTGAATACGTTCAAAAACTAAATTCTGTTGATACTTCTAATTTAGATCCAACAATTTCTGTTAACGGACTTAATAATATTACAAGAGAAGATCAAAGAATTGAATATGGATATGATCCAAAATCACTACTAGAAAATGTACCCAAAGTTAAGGATAATTTTATACAAGTTAAAAGAGTAATTGAATGAGTTGGCCCAAGATAGACGATATTGTTAGTGCTGTTTTAAGTGGTGAAAATAGTGCACTTTTAAATGTTCAATTAGCCCTAGATAATATTCAAAAAAATAGTCAGTATAACGCCATAATCTCGACCTTAGATAAAGAAGCCCTAGATAAAGCTAATAAAATAGATCAAGATATTAAAGCCAATAAAAAAGTAGGAATATTAGCCGGTGTTCCATTTATAGCTAAAGATAATTTTTTAGTATTTGACGTTCAAACTACTGCAGCCTCTAATATTCTAAAAGGCTTTTATGCCCCTTATCAGGCTAGTGCAATTAACCGACTTGAAGATGAGGGTGCCATTTGCGTTGCAAAAGCGAATATGGATGCTTTTGCTCATGGATCAAGTACCGAAAACAGTGATTTCTTTATAACAAAAAATCCTCATGACATAAATCGAGTGGCAGGTGGAAGTTCGGGAGGCTCAGCAGCCAGCGTTGCCCTAGATCTTGTTCCCTTTAGTTTGGGTACGGATACAGGTGGATCGATCCGTCAACCAGCTAGTTTTTGCGGGGTAGTTGGCTTTAAACCTAGTTATGGGATGGTGAGTAGATCTGGAGTTGTGGCCATGGGAAGTAGTTTAGATACAATTGGTACATTTACTAAAAATGTCTCCGATTCTAAAAGAGTAAGTAGTGTAATTTCCGGCAATGATCCACTAGATAGCACAACTTTACCCGATCAATATAGGATTACAAGTAACCTAGAAAAGATAGATTTTAAATCAATTAAAGTAGGCATAATTAAAGAATATTTATCGGATAATATCAATCCTAAGGTTAAGGAGACTATATTATCTAGTATTGCTAAGTTAAAATTTTTAGGAGTTAATGTTCAAGAAGTAAGCATTCCAAGTCTAGATCTAGCCTTAGCAGTCTATTATGTTTTATGTCCTGCCGAAATTGCTTCTAACTTAAGTAGATATGATGGGCAAAGATTTGGATATAGTTATCCAGATGCCCAAAATTTAGATGAGAGTTATTTAAAATCTCGAACAAATGGATTTGGCGATGAAGCCAAAACACGAATAATGATTGGTACATACGTTTTGAGTAGTGGTTATTATGATGCTTACTATAAAAAGGCACAAACCGTGAGAACAAAATTAATTAATGATTTTAATCAAGTTTTTAATAGCTATGATTTCTTATTAGGACCAACGGTTCCAGATACAGCTTTTAAAATAGGCGAGAAAAGCAATTCTAAATTGGAAATGTATTTAAATGATATTATGACTGTAGCGGCTAATTTAGTTGGTATCCCAGCAATCAGTATGCCAGTTGGTATGGTTGATAACTTACCAGTTGGACTACAAATTATGGCTCCAATTACTAAGGATAATCAATTATTAGATTTTTGTAACCAAATTGAGGATGAAATATGCTTATAGTCTTATATTACATAATTCTTCTAGTTTTACTTTGTCTCGTTTTATATATTGGTTTAAGAAGATATAAAAACAAATTAATTAATCCGAAGTATTATTTAGAAAATTGGTTGAGGTTAGTTTCTTATTTAAGGGAAAAAAAACTTTGGTACAAAGCAATAGTTGATGCCGATAAACTCTTAGACGAAGCTCTAACTAAGGCTCACTATAAAGGTAATTCAGTTGGTGAAAAATTAGTATCTGCTCAAAAGAAGTTCAAAGATTCTGAGGATATTTGGTACGCTCATAAGCTATCTAATAAAATCACAGAAGAGAATATTAATAAATTTACTAAGAGTCAAATAATTAAAGCACTTAATGGTTTCAAACAAGCCTTAGTTGATCTAAATGCATTAAAAATAGTAAAAAAAGACAATGACAGAAGAAAATGAATATAAACTAACTATTGGAATTGAATGTCATGTTCAATTAAAAACCAAGACTAAATTGTTTTCAGGGTCTCTTAATCAGGACGATCAATCAAGACCAAATGTTGACGTTAATCATATTGATTTCGGCCTTCCTGGTGCTCTACCTGTTTTGAATAAGGATGCTATAAAATTAGCTTCACGAGCTGCATTTGCCCTCAATAGCCAACCTCAAAAGTTTTCTAAATTTGATCGTAAACACTATTTTTATCCAGATTTACCTATGGGATATCAGATCTCTCAGTATGACCAACCAATAATATTAGGTGGTAGTGTTAATTTTTTGAGCAATGACCAAATTGTTAAAATAGGAATTACAAGAGCACATTTAGAATCAGATGCCGGCAAAAGCATTCATCCAGAAGGGACTGATTACTCACTAGTTGACTTAAATAGAGCAGGAACACCTCTTCTTGAAATTGTCTCAGAACCCGATATAAAGTCTGCCTTGCAAGCTAAGCAGTATGCCCAAACTCTATATTTGTTAATGCGTTATGCAGACGTTACTGTCGGTAATCTTTTTTTTGGTAATATGCGTTTTGACGTGAACGTCAGTGTTTCTAAGGATGAGAACTTGGGAAAAAGAGCTGAGATAAAAAACCTTAATAGTTTTAGATCAATTGAGAGAGCAATTAATTATGAATATAAAAGGCAAGTAGAACTCTTAAAAAATAATCAGCAAGTCCATCAAGAAACGAGGGGATGGGATGATAATAAAGGAATTACTTATTTAATGCGCAGCAAAGAGAATGCTGATGATTATCGCTATATGCCCGATCCAGATCTGCCACCAGTAATTTTAGATGATATGTATATAGCTAATATTAAACAAAGTATGCCCTTACTCCCAGATTATTGGATTGATAAACTAAAAAAATTAAATCTGGATGAGTCTATAATCTATTCACTTCTTGAAGATGGATTAGATAATCAATTTAGTAATCTTCAATTTATAGTTACTCTTGATCCTCAGGATGCTAAATTAATATCAAATTACATAGTTAATATTGAAATGCCAGAAATTAAAAATTCAGAAGCTCCAATATTAAGTATTGATCAAAGACAGCAGCTCTATTTAAAAATTAGTTCTCTAGCTAGACAAAACATAATTAGTTCATCAAATATAAAAGTTTTAATTAAAGATATTCTAAAACTGGATAAATTACCAGATATCGACCAATATATTGCGCAAAATAAACTAGTCCAAAACTCCGACCTTGATCAACTTAATGAGGTCGTTAAGAAGGTAATTTTAGAAAATCCTAAAGTTGTAGAAGACATTAAAGCAGGAGTGCAAAAAGCAATCGGCTTTCTTATTGGACAAATTATGAAAGAAACTAAAGGTCAAGCCAATCCAGTACTTATCAACAAGCTTCTTAATGAACAGATTAAAAAGGAGGAGTAATGGCTAAAAAAGTAATTACAAAAGCAGTTATAGCAGCAGCAGGATTTGGAACCCGGTTTCTTCCCCAAACCAAAGCCATGCCCAAAGAAATGCTTCCCTTAATTAATAAACCAATTATTCAATACGTAGTAGAAGAGTTAGTAAGTGTAGGTGTTAAGGATATAATTATCGTAACAGGATATACAAAACGTGCTATTGAAGATCATTTTGATCGACCTACCGAAAGCTTAATTACTAATTTAATGCAAGGTGGTCAGAAAAAAATGCATTTAGTTAATGAGGTTGAAAAGATATCAGATTTAGCTAATTTTATTTATATTCGTCAGAAAGGAGTTTATGGATCTGCAACTCCTCTTTTAAACTCTGAGCATTTATTAGGAGATGAACCATTTTATTATACCTGGAGTGATGATTTCTTTATTTCCAATCCCGTTCGGTTTGGACAGATGCTTGAGGCTTATAACAAATATAGGGCACCAATAATTAGTACAATTGAAGTAAATAATCCAGATGATTATTCAAAATATGGATTTTGTTCCGGAAAAGAAATAGATAAGAATGTTTTATTGGTAGATAAAATAGTTGAAAAACCAGGTATTAAGAAAGCACCATCTAAACTAGCGACTGTAAGTGGATTTATATTAACCAAAAATGTTTTGAAATATTTCCACCAATATCAAAAATATCTTAAGCAAGGAAAAGAATTTTATGCCAATGAAGCCCTTAATTTAGCCTTGAAGCATAAACAAAAAATGTACGCTCTTAAGATTGCTAATGGTAAATATTATGATGTAGGTAATGTTCTTGATTATCATAAAACAGTCTTTGATTTTGCTCTGATGCGTAAAGATATTGGACCTGAACTTAAAGAGTACCTTAAATCTAAAATTCTGTTGTAAAAGTTAGCCTATTACAATAAGCATAAAAAATATATACTTTAATTAAATTGAGTGATAACTGACGGAGGGTTATCTGGTGCCAAAACAAATAGAAAAAATAAAGTATACCGATTTTGTCCATTTACACAATCATACTGAATACAGTTTGCTTGATGGATTGACAAAGATTCCACAAATGGTTGAGTTAGTTAAAAATAAGGGTATGAACGCTGTTGCCGTAACGGATCATGGTACCTTATCCGGGTTAATCGAGTTCTATAAGGAGTCTAAAAAAGCTGGTATAAATCCAATTTTAGGCATGGAAGCTTACGTTGCATCTAGAACCATATCAGATAAAGATGTTAACAAAGACAAGCAGAATTACCATTTAATTTTGCTAGCAAAAAACGACCAGGGATATCATAACTTAATTAAACTCTCAAGTATTGCCAATTTAGAAGGATATTATTATAAACCAAGAATAGATCATCAACTCCTAAAACAATATCACAACGGAATAATTGTATTAAGTGGTTGTATGGGTAGTGAGATTGGCAATGCGCTAAAGAATGATCAATACCAAGAAGCTAAAAAAATAGCTCTATTCTATAAAGAAATATTTGAGGATGATTATTATCTTGAAATTCAGGATCACGGCCACCTCCACCATCCAACATATCAACAGGAACAGTTTAAAATAAACCAACAAATTCTTAAATTGGCCAAAGAATTAAATATTAAAGTAGTTCTAACAGCTGATGCACACTATCTTTTAAAAGAGGATAAGATTATTCATGAAATATTACTATGTGTTCAAACAAACTCTTTATTAAGTCAAAAAAATAGATTTAGCCTTGAAGATTTTGATTTACATCTTACTCCTCCTGCTGAAATATTTGAGAGATGGGGAAAGGATAATCCTGAGGTTATCTTAAATACAAAAGAAATATCTCAAAAATGTAAGGTAGATATTTCATTCAGTGAAAGTTTAATTCCTAAGTTTCTTTTGCCAAAAGGAGTATCCGAAGACCAATATTTAAAGGATTTAGTTTATAAAGGTATATATAAAAAATATCTAGATAAAAATATTACTAAAATAGACTACTTACAGATTAAAAAGGATATCCCAAAAGATATTTACGAGAGAACAGAATATGAAATTGATGTTATATCTAAAATGAAATACACCGGATATTTCTTAATAGTTCAAGATTTCATTAATTGGGGTAAAGGACAAGGTATCATTTTTGGGCCTGGTAGAGGATCAGCTGCAGGGTCTATTGTCTCTTACGCTTTAAATATAACTGAAATTGATCCAATTAGATTTAACCTAATATTTGAAAGATTCCTAAATCCGTCTAGAATTTCAATGCCAGATATTGATATCGATATCCAAGATACTAGAAGGGATGAAGTAATTGAGTATTGTGTTTCTAAGTACGGCAAAGATCGAGTTGCTAATATAGTAACATTTGGACGAATGGCAGCTCGTAATGCCGTCAGAGACGTTGCTAGAGTGCTAGAAGTTCCTTACGCAGATGCAGATCGTTTAGCAAAGTTAATTCCTCCACCAAACCAGGGTAGACATACACCATTAAATGTACTCCTTCAAGAAAATAGAGAGCTTATAGAAGAATATAAGCAAAATCCTCAATCCAAAAAAATATTAGATTATGCTAAAAGAATAGAAGGAACAATTAGAAGTCATGGTGTACACGCTGCCGGTGTAGTTATTGCTCCAACCTCAATATCTGATCACGTACCCCTAGAAATGGCTCAAAAAGGAGTCATAGCAACCCAGTATCCTATGGGGCCTATCGAGGAGCTTGGACTATTAAAAATAGATTTTCTAGGATTATCCAACCTAACTACTATTAAAAATTGTTTACGAATATTAAAAAAAGTCTATTCTCTAGATATAGATCTTAGTACCGTTGCCTTAGATGATCCCAAAACACTAGATTTGTTCAAGGAGGGAAAAACTACTGGAGTATTTCAATTTGAATCAACTGGAATGAAGAGATATTTAAAGGAATTAAAACCAAATAGATTTGAAGATATTATTGCTATGAATGCACTTTATCGTCCTGGTCCTATGCTAGAAATACCAAATTATATCAAGGGAAAAAATAATCCTGAGTCAATAACCTATTTGAGTGACTTATTAAAACCCGTCCTTGAAGATACCTATGGGGTAATTGTCTATCAGGAGCAAATTATTCAAATGCTTCAAATTATTGCGGGATATAGTGCTGGAGAGGCAGATTTAATTAGAAAAGCAATAGGTAAGAAAAATAAGGATATTATGAAAAATGAATATCCAAATTTTATTAAAAAAGCAGGAATAAATGGTCTAACTAAATCATCTGCTGAAAAATTATGGTCATTAATTCAACCTTTTGCAGATTATTCATTTAATAAAGCGCATGCGACTTGTTATGCAATGATTGCTTACTATACCGCTTATCTTAAGGCAAACTATCCCCTAGCCTTCATGGCTTCTCTACTTAGTTCAGATTATGACGATAAAGATAGATTAGCAATAGAGATAAAAGAAGCAAATAAATTAAATATTGATATCTTACCTCCAGATCTTAATGAATCATTTGTAGAATTTGGAATTAATAAAGATCTAAATAAAATAAGATACTCGCTGAATGCTATTAAAAATGTTGGAACTTCAGCAGCTGAGCATATCGTTGAGACTAGAGGCGATCAGCCATTTAAATCTATTGAAGATTTTTTGTCTAGAATCGATCCTAGAATAGTTAATAAAAAAGTATTAGAAAGCTTAATTAAGACGGGAACCTTCGATAGTTTCGAAAACCGTTTAATACTATCTGAAAATATAGATCAATTGATAGTTTATAGTAACGCAATTGCTAAAAATAAAACCAATAACCAATTAAGTATTTTTAACTTAACAGAACAAGCTACTGACGTATCTCAAAAATTGAATTTGAATAAAAATATTGATACTAAAAATTCAGCTCAAACTTATCTAGTCTGGGAAAGAGAATTACTAGGGATGTATTTAAGTAAACACCCCTTGGAAGATAATAAGGAAATGATTCTTAAGTTTAATTCAGACTTAAATAAATTAGATGATTTAAGGCAAGATTCAATACTCAAAATAATTGGGATAATACAAAATATTCACAATATTACGACTAAGAAAAATCAAAAAATGGCCTTTATTAAAATTGAGACAATCAATCAAGAATTTGAAGCTATAATCTTTCCAAAACAGTTTATGGAGTACGAAAATATCTTAAACTCAAGTAATATTTATGAATTTAAATTAAAGCTAGCAAAAGATAGCTTAAGAGGAAACAGTTTAATAATTGAGTCAATTAAATTATTTGATCAAGAAGAGAAAGAAACCAAAGATGAAGATTTTAATGGTCCAGGAGCAAAGTCTATTAAAGAAACGATAGCTAACAAACCAAATAAGCTATATCTAAAAGTGGATAATCTAGATAATTCAAAACTTTTAGTTTCAATTAAAGAAGTACTAGATAAGGATAAGGGTAGTGTCAAGGTAATTTTAGTCTATACTGAAAATAATCAAAAAAAGGCAATTCAGCTTCCAGATCGGATTGAATGTACCAAGAACCAGCTAGATAAATTTGAATTTTTAGTTGGTCAAGAAAACGTAGTAATTAAATAATTTATCTTTTTTTCAACTTAAGAATAACTAAAATAATTGAAATTAGGATTAAAAGCGCAATGATTAAGATGATTAATATTTTTAGATTGCCATTTGCCAAAGAAGCTTCAGCTGAGCTATTACCTAAATTGATAGTATTTTTAAATAAGTTATATTGGCCAACAATTGCTAGGAATAAACCAATTACACTAATAATAGGCAAGTAAGGCCAATATATTTTACGTAAGTGTCTAATATTTTTATGATGACCATTTCGGATACGGATAGCTTTAAGTTCTTTTTTATTAGGATTTTTCTTAACTAGGGTCATACTTATAATTATATGTTTAGGATAGCATAAATCGCAATAGCTGCAGCTTGAACTACATTTAACGATTCTTTTTTCCCTTCCATTTTAATTTCAGATATAGTATCAGCTAAATTAAGGACGTCTTCAGATACTCCCTTAAGCTCATTCCCAACTATTAAGGCTATCTTGGAGTGCTTAATTTTAAGTTCATTTAACAAAATACTTTTAGAAGATTGTTCTAGAGCAATAATGAAGAATCCATCTTTTTTTAACTTTTCAATAAGTAATTGAATATTATCAAAATGGGACCATTTAATATATGAATTAGCTCCAAGAGCTGTCTTTGAAATAAGATATTCATTTTTTCTTGCTATATGTGGAAGTCTAGAGTCATTTTCTTCGGTTGGATATGGTGTGTATCCACACAAGTAGATCATCTTAACGCCTAAACATTCCGCCGTTCTAAATAAAGAACCGACGTTTTGGGCACTTCTAATATTATCTGCTACTAAAATTAAATTCTTATTCATTTTAAAAGCTTAAGCAGTTATAATAGTTTGCATATGAGTAACGATGCTAGATTAGATGAAGAACGTTCAACTTCCAGACGCTCTCAAATATTAAACCTTAGCTATTATGATACATCAGACAGTGCTCCTAAGGAAACTTATAAAGGATTAATATCTGTTGATGAGATGAGAAATCTTAAAATAGTTCCTATAAGACATGATCAGAATCATATTCTTTTTGGTATTTTAAATACTACACCCCCAAATACTTTATCCTTACTCAAAGATCGTTTTCAGGATCAGTTAATATCTTTCGCTCTAATTTCTGAAAGTGGATTTAGAGAATATATCGATATTTATGATCCACCTCCTAAGGTTGAATACAAGGATATTAGCCTAAAAACTTCCGAAAATGTTGATTTAGTTTCTGAAGTATCTAACATTTTAGAACAAATTAACGCAGCTGATATGCTAGCCTATCTAGTAAATGAGGCTCATAAACTTAATGCATCAGATATTCATATAGAATCTAAAAAAGAGTTTGTTTTAATTAGATTTAGAATTGATGGTATTCTTCATTCAATTGCTAAAGTTTCTTATGACAAATATAGGGTATTACTCGGTGCAATTGCATCTGCTGGAAATATTTCAACTAACGCTAAAGAAGCTCAACAAGGACATATATCTCAAAAAGTTAAAATGGCGGATGGAAGTTTAATTGATGTAAATGTAAGAATTGAAACCATTAAAACAATTAATAATGTTGATGTAGTCATGCGTTTATTTAATATGGATCGAGCTATGTATAGCTTAGATAATCTAGGCTTATCCCAGACCGAGAGAGAAACTGTAGATCAAATTATTAAGAAACCAAGTGGACTAGTGATGATAGTTGGACCGACTGGTTCTGGAAAAACAACAACTCTTTATTCTATGATTAATGCCCTTTCAACTGATCAACGGAAAATCATTACCATAGAAGATCCTGTTGAGTATCAATTTGATGATATAACTCAAATATCCGTAGAAGCTGGCGTTGACTTGTCTAAGCCAATTAATTTCTCAGATCAAATTAAAAGTATTTTAAGATTAGACCCAGACATTATCATGGTAGGTGAGGTCCGTGACGGAGAAACAGCTAGAATAGCCCTCCAAGCAGCCCTAACTGGACATTTAGTCTTAACCACTTTTCACGCAGATTCAGCTGCTGGTGCAGTTTCTAGATTAATCGATATTATTGGAGAAAATCCACTATTTGTTTCTTCAATAAGACTAATTATGGCTCAACGTCTAGTCCGAAAATTAGACGATAGTTCTAAAGTAGAATATTCTCCAAGTGAAGCTGAGATGAACAAAATTTCTGAAGTGATTAATTCATTACCTAGTACAGTTTCAAAACCAGACCTTAGTCAAGTTAAATTTTATAAGGCTAATCCTACTGAAGATAATCCATTTGGGTATAAGGGACAAATTGCAATCAGGGAACAATTTAAAGTATCTGATCAGATAATATCTTTAATTAATAATTACAAAAATTATATACCCAATGCAATAGAGATCGAAAAGGCAGCTATCCAATCAGGAATGCAAACCATGCTTCAAGACGGAATATTAAAGGTAATTCAAGGCATCACAACTCTAGAAGAAGTCTTTAGGGTAGTCGGTTAAAAAAGAATTGATTATTTAGTAATAATCGTGTAAAATCAAACAGATTATGGGAAGTATAATAACAGATATTAGCAATCAATATATGAAAAGCTCGTTTGTAAGCCCTAGAAGCGGTGATACTGTAAAAGTTTCTCAAAAAATTAAGGAAGGCAATAAGGAACGAGTACAGGTATTCCAAGGTTTAGTTATAAAATCATCAAATCCAAAGAATCATTTAAGTAGAATATATGTTCGAAAAATATCTTCTGGTGTTGGAGTTGAAAAATCTTTTTTGCTACATAGCCCACTAATTACAAAGGTTGAAATTATTAAAAGAAGTAAAGTTCGTAGAAATTATCTTTCATACATGAGAGATAGAACTGGAAAATCAGCTCGTTTAAATGCTCAAGATTTTGATCGAGAAAAAGCTAACTTTGTTGAAGAAACAAAAATCACGGAAGAGAAAGAACCCGAAGAAGTAACTACACAAGAATAAAAATTAGCATACAATAGTATATGTGATTATTGGAATTGATGAAGTAGGTAGAGGTAGTTTATGCGGACCGCTAGTGGTTGGTTGTGTTAGTCTTAAGAAAAATAAATTTAAATTTAAAGATTCTAAAAAATTAACTAAATCTCAAAGAATTAGTGCATACAACAATATTATGATTAATTCAAAATTTCACAGCGTTGGATATGTTTGGCCGTATGAAATAGATAAATTAGGTCTTAGCAAAGCGACTGCAGTAGCTATTTTGAGAGCACTAGGAAACATTGATATATTAAGGCATCAGATATTGATAGATGGTAGTTATAATTTTTTAGGTCTTAAAAACGTAAAAACTATTATTAAAGGTGATTCTTTAAATCAAGACATAGCAGCAGCCTCTATTTTAGCTAAAGTAACAAGAGATAAGCTAATGAGTGCCTATGCTACTTTATATAGTAATTATTTACTGGAAAAAAATATGGGGTATGGAACTAAAGAACACTACTTAAAGATATTCAGTAATGGTTTAAGCCCGATTCATAGATTATCTTTTTTAAAGAAATTAGAAATATCTTTATAATCTTCTTTAACCCATTTGTAGTGCCATGTAATAATTTCAATTCCTTGATCAATACTTCTTCTTAGAGCGGGAGTTGAGTTAGACTCAAAAAAATCTTTATATTCATTCAAAAATTGTTCAGATGAATTTACTCTAGCTACGTATACAGGTAATCTAGAAAATCCAAGATCGTTACCAATTTTTAAATTAAGATATTTCCAATTTTCTTTAATCCAATTCCAGATTAATTTTCTTGATGATTTATTGGCCAATAATGAATTAATCCAAAACATCAAATCTTGAATTCTAATAGCATCAGATTTCAATAAATCTAAATTAGATTTGATTAGATCGGGTGCTTTAAACATACAAAGTGCATTAGCTAGGATAAGTCTTTGTTCAGGATCAGAAGAATGATTGTGAATTTTAAGTAGCGTTAAATAATCTTTTCTTAAATTATTTCGGGCAATTGATAAATAAATAACAGGTCTAATATCTGGAGATACATCACTAAGTAGAGAATCTTTACTATACTCAGTCAAGGTCCACTTTTTTATATCAGGATTTTTAGCCAAATCATTTAAGGCTAGTATCAATGGTCTTAGTTGTTTATCGAAGTAGCTATCTGTTTTTTTCTCAGAAAAGCCATAATATTCTAATATGTCTTTAGTTTTAGCTAAAATATATCGATTTATATTCTCATTTAATTTTTGATCAGACATTATTAATCTAATTGAACGTAGAATTGATCCGAATTCTTCCCAAATAATTAACTCTCTATCATAAATAAATTGATCTAGATTACGAAGTAAGTCGACTGTTTTAAATTCTCTTGCTTTAGATAGCTCAAACATATCATTTAAAATACTGAATCGATCTATTAAACTAATTGATTTAATATTGTCTATAATTCTGCTAAGTAGCTTTGAATCATAAGACGTTCTATAGAATCCTTTCCTTAATTTGTTGGCAATAAACAAATCCTGTTTAAGATTAAAGCTTAGCTCCTGATTAAATTTATTAAAAACTTTCATTTTAAAATTAGCTATATTGGTAATTATTGGTATTGGCCAAGGATGATTATCTTCCTTATTATCTTTATCTACAAAAAATCTTTTTTGAGAAAAACTTAAAATACCGTTTCTGTATTTAACACTTAATTTAGGAAATCCTGCATAATTTATCCAATAATACATAAAATTCTTAATTGGCAAATCTGAATTTGCTTCTAAAGCCTCCCATAAATCATCTGTTCTGGCATTATTGTATTGATGTTTTTTTAAGTAATAGGAAATTCCTTTTCTGAAGTTTTCTGCACCCATAAAAGCTTCAAGCATGGCAATCACAGAGGCTCCTTTTTCATAGCTTATTACATCAAAAATAGATCTAATCTCATCCGGATGATGAATTTTAACTAAAATTGGATGGGTACTTTTAAGACTATCCTCTTTTAAAGCAATATTTTGTTCATCGACAATAAATTTATCCCATACCTTCCACTCAGGATATAAATGATCGATTGCTAAATAGCTCATCCATGAAGCAAAACTTTCATTTAGCCATAAATCTGACCACCACTCCATTGTAACTAGGTTTCCGAACCATTGATGAGTTAATTCGTGAGCAATAACATTGGCTACGTACTCCTTACTTTGAATAGAACTAATTTTTGGATTATATAGCAAGGCATGTTCTCTGAATGTTATTAATCCCCAATTCTCCATTGCCCCTGAAGCAAAATCTGGAATAGCTACAAGATCACATTTTTCTAGGGGATAATTAATATTAAAATATTCTTGGTAAAAATCTAGACATTTTTTAAAAATAGATAGACCAAACTTTAACTGATCTGCTTTACCCATTGGACCAAATACACTTAATTTTATACCATTGTTAGATTCAGAAGATATTCTATCGAAATTCCCAATTACAAAGGCAACTAAATAGGAACTCATTATGGGAGATGATTTGAATTTTGTTAGAACCTTATCTTTTTTCTTAGAACTACTCAAAACTGGGGAGTTAGAAAGAATTGTATTAAATTCAGACGTTATTAAACTTAAAATGAAAGTAGCTTTAGCTTCAGGCTCATCAATACAAACAAAAGCTTCCCGGGCATGGTGACTTTCAAATTGGGTAGATATGATTCTTTCTTTTTTTCCTTTAAAATTATAGCTACTTGGATAAATACCATTCATTTCCTCAGTAATTATTCCTGAATATTCTATTTTTAATAAATACTTTCCAGGAAAGATTAAAAAACCAAAATGAATTCTTAACTCATTAGATTTATCCTGTTTATTAACTCTTTTAATTTTTAATTCTTCTAAATTACCATTCGAGTCAAACTTATATACGTTTACTTTGGTTATTTTTAACCCTTTTTGATGGAAGGTTAATCGTTTGGTAGGATTTTTAGTCTTATTAAAGATAATTTCTTCTTTTGAATGAAAAGTTAACTTTTGATCATCAATATCTAAAGCTAGATCATATTGGATGGGTCTTATGTATTTGTATAAGCGCGCTACAGATTTAGACATTAAAAATATTTTATCATAATAATTTTACATATTTAATTATTCCATATATACTATAAAATATACTGTTAATTCCGGCATGATAGTCGGAATTTTTAAATTAAGGAGAGATTAAGATGGACTTAGATATAAAACAATTGGCCGTCGCAATTAGATCAATTGCTGAAGAAAAAAACTTAGATGAGGATGTAGTTAAAGATATCCTTGAACAAGCTATCATCGCTGCCTATAAAAAAGATTTTGGAGATAATGACCAAGAGATTAAAGTCATTTTTAACCCTAATACTGGAGATATTAAGATAATTGTTAATAAAGAAGTTGTAGATAATGTTGAAGATCCTGCGTACCAAATTAGTCTAAGTGATGCTAAGAATATTCAAAAAGATATTAAAAGTGGTGAATTTGTTAATGTCAATGAAAATATTTCTAGATTTGGTAGAGTAGCTGCTCAAACAGCTAAACAAGTAATACTTCAAAGACTAAGAGAAGCTGAGAAAGAAATCCTCTTTTCTGAATTTGAGCATAAGCTAGGTACGATTGCGAATGGAAATGTTTCACGAATCGAAAATGGACTAGTTAAAATCGACCTTGGGCGCGTACAGGCAATAATGCCTCGAAGCGAGCAAATCCAAGGTGAATATTTGTATCCTGGTCAACGAGTAAAAGTTTTAGTTAAAAGTATCGAAAAAGATGTTAGGGGTCCGCAACTAGTTGTTTCTAGAGGCTCTGTCGAATTTATCCAAAAATTATTTGAAAATGAGGTTCCGGAAATGGAAAGCAAAGCTGTTGAAATAAAAGCAATTGCTCGAGAAGCTGGTGTTCGAACTAAAATAGCCGTAAAATCTAATGTTCACGGAGTAGATCCAGTAGGAACATTTGTTGGAGGTCATGGAATTAGAGTTAACGCTGTTATGAGTGAAATTGGTGAGCAAGAAAAAATAGATATTCTTGTTTTTAGTGATGACATAAAAGAATTAGTTCAAAATGCTCTCAGTCCAACTCAAATCAATAAGATAGAAATTGATCAAAAGTCTAAAAATATTAAAGTTTATGTTAACGATGATCAACTAAGCATTGCTATTGGTAAAGGTGGTCAGAATGTTCGATTAGCTTCTAAGTTGGTAGGTTATGAAATGGATATTATTGATGATACTAAAAATAAGGCGACAGTTCCTGAACCTAAACCGATTACTCCAAAACTAAAGAAAAAATCTGATCTAGAAAGTTCTCTACTTGACGCAATCAATGAACAAGATCAATAATTAGCACTCTTGACATCCGAGTGCTAAATGTATTATTCTTATTGTAGATTATTTATATAAATCTATAAGGAAATAATATGCTACCAGAAAATAATCCAATCTTTAATGAGTTTTTAAGCCATTTGACTTTAAATGCTAGGGAAAGTTTAAGAATTTCAGATAGCCTGGCAAACGAAATGGGCAGTGCCTATATTGGTACGGAACATTTACTACTAGGAATATTACAAATTAAAGATTCAACGGCTTCTAAATTACTTCTAGATTTTGGCATAGCAATAGATAAAGTTAAGGTTAAAGAGAATTTAAGTCCTGGTGCGAATAAATCTAATATTGGTGCAAAAGGCCTAAGTGCAACAGCTAAATTAACCTTAAGGACTGCTTATGAAGTAGCTCAAGAATTAAATCAAGAATTAACTGGAACTGAACATATTTTATATAGTATTTTAAGTCAGAAAAGCTCTAGAGGCACACTACTGCTTAAAGATATGCACGTTGATGTAGACACACTTTTAAATAATGTAGGTAGATTTATTAATCATCAACATTTAGTTAATAATTTAGCTGGATTCTCGAAATACAAGAGTCAAGGATTAAAAAATAGAGAATCGGCATTAAATAGTTACGGTATAGATCTAACTGAAAAAGCCAAAAACAATAAATTAGATCCTCTAGTTGGAAGAGAAAATGAATTAAGACGAATCATAACCATCTTAAATCGAAGGTTAAAGAATAACCCAGTTCTAATTGGTGAGCCAGGTGTTGGTAAAACAGCTATTGTTGAAGGACTTGCTCAAAAAATAATTGCCGAGAATGTTCCTGAGAGCTTATTAGATAAAAAGATCTTTGTCTTAGACTTAGCTGCAATGATAGCGGGTACTAAATATAGAGGTGAATTTGAAGAGAGGCTCAAAAAAGTAATCGATGAACTTGAAAAAAATAAAAATATAATAGCATTTATAGACGAAATTCATCTACTTATAGGAGCAGGGTCGGCTGAAGGTTCAATGGATGCCGGAAATATCCTAAAACCAGCGTTAGCCAGGAAAACAATTCAGTTAATTGGAGCAACAACAAGGGATGAGTATACTAAATATATTGAGAAAGATTCAGCCCTAGAACGAAGATTCCAGCCTATTGATGTTGATGAACCAACTCCTGAGGAAACTGTCCAAATTCTAAAAGGATTAGTTAAACATTACGAGAATTTTCATGGAATTAAGATTCCAGAAGAAGTCTTAATTGATACCGTCGAATTCGCCCGGAGATATTTAACTGAAAGGTATATGCCGGATAAAGCAATCGATTTACTAGATGAAGCATCAGCAAATTTAAGGATAGATAAAATTAAATCAAATCCTGAGGCTAGAAAACTAGAAAAAGAATTAAAAATAATTAACTTTAATATTGATGACGCTGTAGATAATCAGAACTATGAATTAGCTGCCAAATATAAAACTGAAGCCTCAAGGATACTTGAACAAATTAAGTTAATCAAAACAGATAATCAGCATAAAGATCAACTAGTGCTTAGCTCAGACGACATTGCAAAAGTAGTCTCTAGAATAACAGGTATTCCAGTTGCTAAAGTTATTAAATCTGAAGCAAAATACATCCTTAAACTAGACCAAATCCTAGCTCAAAAAGTATTAGGACAAAAACATGCCATTGATGAAGTAGTAAAAGCCATCAAACGTAATCGATCAGGAATTGCTAATCCAAACAGGCCAATAGGTTCATTTATTTTCATGGGACCTACTGGAGTAGGTAAAACCGAACTTGCACGTATTCTCGCAGAAGAATATTTTGGATCAGAAAAAAGTTTAATTAAAATTGACATGAGTGAATTTAGTGAACATCATAATGTTGCTCGATTAGTAGGTGCACCGGCAGGGTATGTGGGCTATGAAAACGAAGGAGATTTAACAGATAAAATTAGAAGAAAACCATATTCATTAGTCTTATTTGATGAAATTGAAAAAGCTCATCCAGATATCTATAACGTTTTATTACAAATTCTTGAAGATGGTGTTCTGACCGATGCTAAAGGAAGAAAAATAGACTTTAAAAACACAATAATTATTTTAACTTCAAATATTGGTGCAGAAAAACTTCAAAAAGAAGGTAGTCTTGGATTCAATCAAAATCTCAATTTAGACCTTGAAAAACTTTATATTAAAAATGAAGCTAGTAGTATGAAGGAACTAAAGAAAATATTACGACCAGAGCTACTTAATCGTATCGATAAGGTTATAGTCTTTAAGAACTTATCTAAAGATACTATCTATAAAATTATTGATCTTCAAATTGAGCAAATTAACTTCCGCTTAAATAAACAGGGTATAATTATTGAAGTAGATAAAAAAGCTAAAGATTACCTTTTAAATAATGGGTACGAACCAAAAAATGGAGTTAGACCTCTTAGAAGACTAATCGAATCAACTATTGAGGACTACATTGCCAATCTAATATTAAAAGATAACATTAAATATGCAGATATTTTAAAAATTAGTTCTAAAAATAATCAACTTGTTTACTCTATTACTAATGAAGTAAAAGAACTAACTGTCAAAAAATAAAGATTGACTATATAATTAAAACCAATGGTAAAGTCTTCTAAAAATAGTTTTCTATGCACTAATTGCGGAGAGGTTTTTAATAAATGGAATGGAAGATGTCCAAGCTGTGGATCTTGGAATAGTTTGATTGAAAATAAACTTTCTCCTAGGGCAAAAGATGATAGTTTAGCCAAGGAAATCATCCCAGAGCCATTATCTAATTCTAAGCTGGATAAATCTACGATTAAATTAAGAATCGATCAACTTAATAATATTTTCGGAGAGGGTATTATTAGAGGAAGTGTCTCGTTAATTGCAGGAGCTCCAGGTTCAGGAAAAACAACTCTTTTACTGCAATTAGCAAATTATTTAGATCCTAATATTAAAATACTCTATGTATCAGCAGAAGAGTCTGTTAAACAAATTTATTTAAAACTTAAACGACTTAAAATAACCAATAAAAACTTATTTATAGCATCAGAAACTTCAGCAGATGATATCGCTAAAACTATATCTACCAAAAAATATGATTTAGTTGTTGTCGACTCGATCCAAACCATTTCTACTTATTTAGTGGGATCACAAACTGGATCTGTATCTCAGATTACTAATTCTGCTTCTTTAATAATAAGTAGCGCAAAAGAATCTAACGTTGCTACTTTGATGATCGGACATATTACTAAAGATGGATTTATCGCAGGTCCTAAAGTTTTAGAACATTTAGTTGACAGCGTTTTTCAATTTGAAGGAGACAAATACGGTACATTTAAAATTTTAAAAGCAATAAAAAATAGATTTGGTTCCGTAAATCAAGTTGTAATCTTTGAAATGACTTCAATGGGTTTAAATATTGCTAAAAACCCATCAGAGACCCTCTTAAAAGAACGAATCTATAGTGATGGCTCTATAGTACATGCTACTATTGAGGGAAATCAGGCAATATTAGTTGAAATTCAAGCTTTAGTTAATAAAAGTACTTTTGGTTATCCAAAAAGAACTGCAGCAGGTTTTGATGCCAATAGACTAAATTTATTGATAGCTATGCTCGAGAAACGAACTAAACTTAGACTTTCAGATAAAGATATTTTTATTAATGTTGTTGGTGGAATTAATATTAAAGATCCATCAGCGGACTTAGCGGTCTGTATGGCTATTGCATCTGGAGCAACATCTAAAAAATTAACGAAAGATTTTGTTGTTTTTGGTGAGGTTGGTTTAAGTGGAGAAATTAGACATGTTCCTCAAATACAAACAAGATTTGATGAATCTATTAAAATGCATTTTGATGGTGTTATTGGTCCAAAAACAAATATAAAAAACAAACTCTACCACGATCAGAAAGACTTAAGACAAACTCTAATAGACTATTTAAAATAGTTCTTAAAATTAAGGTGCAGTTTGGGTTACTGTATCATTAGCACCATCTGTTAAAGTATAAGTGGTACCAGAAATAACTGGAATAGTGGCGTTGCAGGAGGTTGCGGATGAAGAGCTACAAATAGTAGTACCAGATGGATCGGTAATTGTATAATTTGGAGTTCCTCCACTCCATGAAAACTGGTCTAAATTACCAGTTTCACTTGTAATAGTCAGATTAGATGGTTTTGGTGAATAATTAATATTAACGGATGAAGTTCCTTGATATAAAACACTATCAATTACATTAGCTGTTAGGGTACCTGAACCTGATGAAGTAGGACTATAATTAAATGAATAATTAAAATTTGCCGCCGATGAAGTAGGTATGTTAATTGATTCTATCTGATTTGATCCTAATAATATTTGAACCGTACTTGCAGGTGCAGTAGTGTAAGTCCCACCAGACAATGGATGTGTTCCTTGAGTAGCTGCAACCGTTATCGTACATGAATCTAAACAAGAGTTAGCAGTTTGGTTTGATGATGTTACAGTTACGGTAATAGTAGGAGGAGAATCATTACAATTATGAATGTTATCTGTTTGAGAAGAAGCACTACTCTTAACTAAACCTCCACCTTCAAGCGTTTGTTCGTTACCAACAAAAGTTGGATAGAAAATATCTGCTGAAAATGATGAATCATTTGCGCCACCAACAACTTCTTTTGCTAATGCCGGCGTACAGCTAGTAGCAATAAATCCACTTACTTTATCAAGAGTTTCAGATGTATTACCGGAGTTTTTACCTTTATACCATGAAGGAAATAGCTCTGTCGATGGTCCAGGTTCTTGATCCCCAAAATCTATATGTGTTCTTTGTATGTATGCAGGTAAAACTTTAATGTCCGAAGGTTGCACCCAATTAACTGGCTTCATATTTAAAGAATTAAGTGCTTGTTCCATTAAAGTCCTAGTTAAAGGCTCAGTTAAGTACTCCATCTGCCCAGCTTTAAGGGTTCTATTTCTAGTATGGTATCCAACCCAGCTAACAATTGCAAATTGAGTATTCCAAGAAGTCATTAAACCATCAAATCCATAGTTTGTAGTACCTGTCTTAATAGCATTATCCCAACCATTATATCTGTGGAACTTGTACCCAAAACTAGATAGTGGGGTACAGTTTGTAGCCGTACAATAACCCGGTAAATATGATGCTCTTGGATCACTTAGGATATTATCAATAATATATGCAGCATCAGTTCTAATAGCCTGATATGGCTTAGGTTGAGTCCAATTATATAAGGTTTTTCCAGAAGCATCTGTAACATTTAAGATGTAAGTCTCAGGAATAGCTTGTCCTAATCTTGCTAGAGTTGCATCTGCATTAACTTGATTATCTATATGGATATAAGCTCCATCTCCAATTCCAGCCGATGCGTAACATTGAGCTTGTTGACTTGGACCAGCTGTTTCAACATTAACATTTGGTTGATAACAATTATATCCATCCTTAACGTCCATCATTGAATTAAAGGTTGATATGAACTTATCTATCGAAGCTAAGTGACCGTTAGAAGTATCGTTTGGAACCTCGGATAGCACAGCCTTTATTGCCGGAACGTTTCTAGATCCAGCTAAAGCATATCTAATACTTTCAGCTCCCGGATACTTAAAATCATAGTCTTCCAAACAATTACCACCATTAAGAGGTAGAGCTTTATTCGTGCAAGGATAATAGTTCATTATTGGTTGTTGAACATCATAAAGCACCGAACCAGCTCCAACATCCGTATTATTATTAATTAATGTTCCATAAACAACTGGCTTCACCGAAGAACCAGGAGATACATTGATATTTGCGTAATTAATTTGACCATATTGTGGGTTATTAAAATTAACACCTCCAACTAAAGCTTCAATTTGTCCTGTTTTGACACTTTCAGCTACAACAGCTTCTTCATCACCATAATCGTTTACCACATTATTATAGTTATTGGCAACATCAGTTTCAGCATCTTTCTGCAAAGATAGATTTAAGGTAGTTATAACTTTAAGTCCACCTCTGCTTACTACCTGAGAACCTAGTTGATTTTCTAATTGTTGCTTTGCAACTAGTACAAAATAAGGGGCAATAATATGAGTATATTTACCACTCATTGGATGAATTTCCGCCATAACATTTTCTTTCTTTGCTGCAGTTGCCTGAGAAGCGGTTATAAGGTGTTGTTGAACCATTAAATTTAATATATAGTGTTGTCTTCCGAGTAAAGCTTGTTCATCAAAGGTATTTCCAGCAGCTGGATTAAACTGAGTAGATCCATAAGGAGAATATAGTGAAGGAGATTGAGGCATAGCGGCCAGTAGGGCTGCTTGAGCTAAATCAAGTTGAGATGCATTTTCTCCAAAGTAGTCCTGAGCTGCACTTTGAACACCGTAATCTACTCCACCATAAGGAGCTATATTTAAATAGCCTGTTAAGATTTGACTTTTAGTATACTCTCTACCTACCTCAACGGCTAAAATTAGTTCCTTTATTTTTCGAGTTATAGTTCGATTATCCGTCCAATTTTCATTTAATTTAACTAACTGTTGAGTAATTGTCGATCCACCTTCAAGAACTCCCCCTCGATTAAAAATGTCGTGAAAAGCAGCTCTAAATATACCCCGGATATCAAAAGCACCTTCTGTATAAAAATTTTTATCTTCAATCGCTACAGTAGCCTCTTTCATATAATTAGAGATCTGATTGCTCTGGACTGGAATACGCTTGATTCCAGAATAATCTTGAAAAAGAAGTACTTTACCAGTTCGATCATAATAAGATACACTTCCACCAATATTATCACCAGATATATCTTTTAATTGAGGTAAATCCCTTCGATAATAGGCAAATAAGCCAAGAGTAGATATAAACCCTAAAACTACAAAAATGCCAACTAGTTTTAGACCCATAACAAGGCCTTGACGGCTAAACCAATAATGAAATAGATGGCTTGGTTTTAATCTATATAATATTCTTTTAAATTTATTCTTAGGTAGGCTACTTAAATACAAAGCTTTTTGTTGGGCTGCTAATTCCTTTCTACTTTTACGCGAACTAACAATATTTTTATTCAGATTTATAGCACTTCTTCTTGTTTTCGGTTTATAACTTCTATACTTATCTTTGCTTGGCATTAGTCAACAATTCCCTCATTTGAATCTTCTCTTGGTAGTTCTTAAATTATATCAATTTATTAAGCGCGTGTTAACTTATTTTGATTATTTAAATAAATTAATAGATTTAACAGAGTAAATAGAATATAATATGAACTTATGAGCTTAAGTGAAGAATTAAAATGGCGTGGGTTTATTAATCAGACTACTTTTAAAGATATCCAAGAAATCGATAAGAAAAAACAAATACTATATTTAGGTCTTGATCCTAGTGCAGATTCGCTAACAATTGGTAATCTAGCATCATTAATTATGGTTGATCATTTCAGAAAATCTGGGCATAAGGTTTATTTATTAATTGGTGGTGCAACAGGTTTGATTGGAGATCCTGATGGAGTATCTAAAAAAAGAGAACTTAAAGATAAAGCTAAAATTAATTTATATAAGCAAAGTATTAATATTCAATTAAATAAACTTTTTAATAATCAAGTAACCATAGTAGATAATTATGACTGGTTTAAAGAGATAAAATTCGTAGATTTCTTAAGGGATGTAGGATACTTTATTCCACTGCGTACTATGTTATCTAGAGAATTTGTGCAGAGTAGAATTAATCAAGAAAATGATGGAATTAGCTATGGTGAATTTAGCTATTCTTTAATACAAGGATATGATTTCTTTTATTTAAATCAAAAATACGGTGTCAATTTACAATTAGCTGGTGCTGATCAATGGGGTAATGCTATAGCCGGTGTAGATCTAGTAAGAAGATTAAACCAAAACGAGGTAAATGTTTTAACGATGCCCTTAGTTATAAACAAGACTACAGGTATAAAGTTTGGTAAATCTGAGGAAGGTGCTATTTGGATTGATCAAAAGAAAACCTCAATTACCAAATTTTATCAATTCTGGATAAATATTGATGATCAAAATGTAATTGATTACCTTAAAATATATACTTATCTGACTAAAGAAGAGATTAATCAATTAGAAAAAGAACATAATAAGGAACCTTCCTTAAGAATAGCTCAAAAGAAACTAGCTAGCGAAATAACCAGTTATGTTCATGGAGAGAAGAATACTTTAATAGCTCAAAATGTAACAGAGTATTTAACCTCAAGAAAAGATATTAGTTTAATTTCAGAAGATGAATTATCTGAGCTAAAAAAAGAAGTGGGGAGTATACAAATTACTAATATAATTGAAACAAGTGAAGTACTAATTAATCTTGGATTTGCTAAATCAAAGAGCGAAGCTAGGAAGCTTCTTCAAGATGGCGGGATATATTTAAATAATCTAAGATTTAATCAAGAACAAATAGATCCTAGTAAACTTAGCTCAAAGTATGTTCTTATTAGAAAAGGTAAATCATTTAAGGATAGCGCCTTAATT
>JAJZMH010000012.1 GCA_021850365.1 bacterium | reverse complement strand
TATCTGGTTTCTAAAAGGTTCTCCGAGCGCTATAGGTCAAGTCTTGGGCATAACCGTAAAAAACTTAGAAAAAGTTGCATATTTTGCTTCATATATTATTAAATCGGTTGATACAGAATTAAAAGAACAATTAATTTTAGATGAAGAGGCTCGAATAGCTCAAGAAAAAGAACAAATTATTAAAAAATACGAAACTGAATCAGCAAAAAAAGAAGCTAATATTAAAGCTCTAGCTGAACTTCAAACCAAAGAAATTTCTGAGATTGAAAAAGAGTTATCTGTATTCCAAAACCAAGCATCTAGACTTGAAAAATATTCCTTAATCGCTGAAGCAGATTTTCGAGATTTGCCAGACAGCCTGAAAAAAATAATCAGTGTAGGAATAGGTGCTAAAGCTATTCAAGACTTGCTTAATGAAATTAATTTAGGAGATCTCATTAAGGAACTAGAAACAGAAGTAGAAACTGCTAAAGGTCAGAAGCAAAAGAAATTAATGAAACGATTAAAATTAATTGAAGGTATGCATAAAGCTGGAATTGAACCTAGCTCAATGTGTCTTACTGTCTTACCTGTAATCCCTCCAGACTTAAGACCAATGGTTCAGCTAACTGGTGGTAGATTTGCAACCTCCGACATGAATGATCTTTATCGAAGGGTAATTAACAGAAATAATCGACTTAAAAAGCTGATTGATCTAAATGCACCTGAAGTAATTCAACGAAATGAGCAAAGAATGCTTCAAGAAGCTGTTGATGCTTTGATTGACAACAACAGTACTCGTTCAGGAAGAGCCGTCTCTTCTACTGGACAAAAAAGGAAACTAAAATCATTATCTGATCTCCTAAAAGGAAAACAAGGACGATTTAGACAAAATTTATTAGGAAAACGTGTTGACTATTCAGGAAGATCTGTTATTGTTTCTGGACCTGAATTAAAGATGCATCAATGTGGTATCCCTAAAATGATGGCACTGGAGTTATTTAAGCCTTTTGTAATTGGTGAGTTAATCACAAATGAAAAAGCACATAATATTAGAGGCGCTACAAGATTAATAGAATCAGGTGAAAGTATCGTATGGGATGCACTGGATAAAATCATTAAAGATAAATATGTTCTTTTGAACCGTGCTCCAAGTTTACACAGACTTAGTGTTCAGGCATTCCAACCAGTATTAATTGAGGGAAGAGCAATCCAGCTTCACCCATTAGTCTGTAAAGGCTTTAATGCTGACTTTGATGGTGACCAAATGGCTGTTCACTTACCTCTAAGCAAAGATGCTCAAAAAGAAGCTAAAGAAATCATGGCTGCCACAAGGAACTTACTAAAACCTGCTGATGGATCTCCAGTTTTACATATTGAACAGGACATCGTTTTAGGTGCATATTATTTAACTTTTAACAAAAAAGAGTTTAGTCCTGAAAAATCAATCACTTTTATAGACTTAAACGAAGCCTTAATGGCCTTAGATGAGCATAAAATTAGTTTACAAAGTTATATTAAAATTAATTTTAGAAATAAAATTACCCAATCAACTCTAGGTAGATTTATATTTAACGAAATATTGCCTGAAGATTATCCATTTCAAGATAATGTAATGAGTAAAAAAGAACTTCAAAAAGTGATGGGAGATATCTATCTTAAGTATGGACAAGATAGAACTGCTGAAATTGGAGATTTACTTAAAGATATAGGTTTCGATTATTCAACAGTATCTGGACTATCAATGGGTCTATCAGATTTTATTGACGTTCAAGATATGGATAAATACATTAGCGAAGCAGATAAACAAACCAATAATATACTTAACCAATACGAAGAAGGCTTTATTAATCAAGATGAAAGACATCGATTAATTGTCGAAAATTGGGTTAAAGTTGATGCAAAAATACAGGATTTAATATCTGAGCAAATGAAAGGATCTGAGTCATCAATGGCTATTTCGTTTAACTCTGGAGCTAGAGGTAACGTAACTCAAATGAAAAGATCTGTCGGTATTCTTGGCGTGATGTCCGATGCTGCCGGAAATGCTATTGAACTTCCAATTAAGTCTGGTTACGTAGAAGGATTAAATCCATTAGAATACTTCAATGCAACTAGAGGAACTAGAAAATCACTAATAGATATTGCCCTTAAAACAGCAGATGCTGGATACTTAACTAGAAGATTAGTCGATGTAGCACAAGATTTATTCACAATTGATGCTAGTAATATTGATGAAATAGATCCTGGATTTAATATGTTAAGAAGCGATGCAAAAGAAATTGGGATTAATTTTGGAGAAAGATTAATAGGTAGATATCTTGCTAAAAACATTCCTGGAATTGCTAAAAAAGGTGATTTAATTACAAAAGAAGTTGCAGACTTAATCGATCAAAATGAAGACATTGATGAAGTTAAAATATATAGTGTATTATCCTCAAGTAGTTCACTGGGTATTCCGCAATACTCCTATGGGGTAGATCCAGCAACTGGTCAGTTAGTTAGTTCACACCACCCAATCGGAGTAATTGCTGCTCAAAGTATTGGTGAGCCAGGTACTCAGTTAAGCCTAGACAGTAAGCACCGAGGTGGTGCAGTCCTAGCAGATAATACGGCTCAAGGATTGACTAGAGTAGAGGAACTTTTTGAAGCACGTTCACCTAAAGGACAAGCCTTTTTGGCAGAATTTAGTGGAATTTTAAACGTATGGGAAGAAGGTGATCATTACGTTCTACAACTAACCCCATCAAATACTGAAAATCTTAAATATAAGATTAATGGCAGGAAGGTTTATGTTAAATCAGAATCTGATGTTTCTAGTGGAGATTTGATCGCATCTAATGAAGACGGTTCTAATCCATTAATAGCACCAATCAGCGGTAATATTAGTTTAAACAAGAACGAAATTATCCTTTCTCCAACTAAGCAAAGTCTTCTTAAATACGACGTACCTGGATATAAGCAAATTTTGGTTCATGATGGAGACAAAGTAGTCGCCGGACAAAAATTAACTTCCGGATCTATTAATTTATCTGATTTACTCAGACTTCAAGGTGTCGAATCTACCCAAAGATACATAATGAATGAAATTCTTAAGATATTTTCCGCTCAAGGACAAATAATCTCAGATAAACACCTCGAGTCAATTGTTAGACAGATGTTTTCTAAGGTGATTATTGATCATAGTGGTGATAGTAATTTCATTACTGGAGATATAGTTAATAAGAATAATGTTAACGACGCTAATAGAGAGTTAATTAAGCAAAAGAAAAACCCAGCTATGTATAGTCAATTACTACTAGGTATAACTAAAGCATCACTCAGTACTACTTCTTTCTTAAGTGCCGCTTCATTCCAGGATACTAATAGAGTCCTAATTGGAGCAGCTATTAGCGGTAAGATAGATAATTTAGTAGGCCTTAAAGAAAATGTTATTTTAGGACGTAAAATTCCGGTAGGAACTGGTTGGTCGGGAGATACCGAGGAAGAAGTTATTTTAGAGGAAAGTGAAATTAAGCTTTAAATATTAATTTATATATGATAAGATGAGAAATCAAAAGATATTAGCTAATAATAAATTTGAGCGATTACATTTGGCATATGTAATATTGCAGTAAATTTTAAAAATAGGAGAAAAAATGCCAACAATAAACCAATTAATTAGAAAACCAAGGAAGAAGACTATTGATAAAAGCAAGTCTCCGGCAATGCAAAGAATTGTCAATAATTTAAAAAATAAATCTTACGAAAAAGGGTCTCCTTTTAAAAGAGGTGTTTGTATTAAGGTAACTACAAAAACACCTAAAAAACCAAATTCAGCTCTACGTAAAGTTGCTAGAGTACGTTTAACTAATGGATATGAAGTATGGGCCTATATTGGTGGTGAGGGTCATAATCTTCAAGAACACGCTGCTGTATTGGTTAGAGGAGGTCGAGTTAAGGATTTACCAGGTGTACGATATCATATCGTCAGGGGTAGTCTTGATTTACAAGGTGTCATTGATCGAAAACAAGGAAGATCGAAATACGGTACTAAAAAGGATTCTAAATAATGCCTAGAAAAAAGACTAAATCTCTAATAAGAACCGTCAAACCAGATCAAGTATACAATTCTATTGCCATAACTAAGCTAATAAATAGAGTTATGTTAAATGGTAAAAAAGATCTTGCCCAAAAAATTGTTTATAGTGCTTTGCAAAAAGCAGCTAACAATCTAAAAATTAAGAATCCTTATGAAGTTTTTGAACAAGCAATAAAAAATATACAACCTCATATCGAAACAAGATCAAGACGAATCGGAGGAGCTAATTATCAGATACCATTTGACGTTAAACCCCAAAGACAACAACATTTAACAATAATGTGGCTGGTCCAATTTTCAAGAAGCAAAAAAGGTATTCCTATGGAAGACCGCTTAGCTGCCGAACTAGTAGATGCTTACAATAATCAAGGTGGAGCAGTAAAGAAAAAGGAAGAAGTTCACAAAATGGCAGAGTCAAACCGTGCATTTGCTCATTTTGCTAAGTATTAAAGGATAAAAATGGCTGAAAAACAATATCAAATAGAGAATATTCGAAATATTGGAATTATTGCCCATATTGATGCGGGGAAAACCACTACTACCGAAGGAATTCTTTATAGAACAGGATTAAAACATAAGATTGGTGCAGTACACGAAGGTGAAACAACAACAGACTGGATGGCTCAAGAAAGAGAACGAGGAATTACTATTGTTTCAGCAGCAGTAACCTGTTATTGGAAGAACTGTCAAATTAATATCATCGACACTCCAGGACACATTGATTTCACCGTTGAAGTAGAAAGGTCTCTTAGAGTATTAGATGGCGCAGTTGTTATCTTTGATGGCAAAATGGGTGTAGAATCGCAATCTGAAACAGTATGGAGACAAGCCGATAAATATAACGTACCAAGAATCTGTTTTATCAACAAAATCAATCAAACCGGTGGAGACTTTTACAAATCATTAGAATCAATTCATAACAGATTAAGTAAACAAGCATTTCCAATTCATCTACCAATCGGATTTGAGCAGTCAATTAAAGGAATAATCGATCTAGTTAATATGAAAGCTTATACCTATAAAGACTTCACAGATCATAAGTTAGAAGAAAGCGCTATTCCAGAAGATATGCTTGAGAAGGCAAAACATTACAGGAGCTTATTAATCGAAAACTCTGTTACTGAAGACGAAACAATTCTAGAAAAATATCTTGATCAAGGAGAAGAGTCATTAACTGAAGACGAAATTAAATCATCAATTCGAAAAGCTGTTCTTAGTGGTAAGTTTTTTGCTGTTAGTGGAGGTGATGGAAGAGGAGTAATTGTTGAAAAATTACTAGATGCGGTTAATGATTATTTACCTAGCCCTAAGGATAAAGGAATGACTTATGGTAAACATCCTAAGAACGACCAAGAAGAAACCCGTAAACCATTAAACGATGAACCATTTACTGCCCTAGCATTTAAAATTGCTACAGATCCTTTTGTAGGAAAATTAGCTTATTTTAGAGTTTACTCGGGCACGATAAATGCTGGTTCTTATATCCTAAATTCATCTACTAACGAAAAAGAAAGAGTTGGTAGAATTGTTCGAATGCAAGCCGATAAAAGAGAAGACGTCAGCCAAGTTTATGCTGGAGATATAGCTGCCATAGTAGGACTAAAATCAACTACAACTGGAAATACGCTTTCTGACCTAAATAAACCTATCGTTCTGGAAAGTATCATCTTCCCTGAGCCACCAGTAAGTATAGCTATTGAACCAAAAACTAAACAAGATCAAGAAAAAATGAGTATTGCACTCCAAAGACTTGCCGAAGAAGATCCAACATTTAGAATCCACGTTGATCATGAAACAGGACAAACAATTATTTCAGGAATGGGTGAACTACATTTAGAAATAATAGTCGACAGAATGAAAAGAGAATTTAATGTAGAAGCTAATGTAGGTCAACCTCAGGTTGCATACAGAGAAACTATTCGAAAGGATGGAACTGAAGTTCAAGGTAAGTTTATTCGCCAATCAGGTGGACGAGGACAGTATGGAGATGTGTGGCTTAGATTATCTCAAAATGAAGCTGGTAAAGGATTTGAATTCATTAATTCCATAAAAGGTGGCGTTATTCCAAGTGAATACATCCCAGCAGTTAAAAAAGGAATTGAAGAAGCAATGAGTAACGGTGTAATAGCTGGTTATCCGGTTGTTGATATTCGAGCTGAACTTTATGATGGAAGTTATCATGAAGTTGACTCTTCAGAAATGGCTTTTTCAATTGCCGGATCAATTGCTCTTCAAGAAGGTGTCAAAAAATCTAGTCCTGTATTACTCGAACCAATCATGAAAGTAGTTGTTGTTACACCTGAGAACTTTATGGGCGATGTAATAGGTGATTTAAATTCTAAAAGAGGAAGAATTGAAACAATCGAGGATTTAAGTTCTTCGATTAAAGAAATTACAGCCTTCGTGCCATTAGGTGAAATGTTTGGATACACAACTAATTTAAGAAGTATGACCCAAGGAAGAGCATCTAGTTCTATGGAATTAGATCATTATGCCGATGTTCCAGGACACGTTGCTGAAGCAATTATTGCAAAAAATAAAAAATAAAATACTTTACAAAAGCACTATTAATTAGTTATACTACCGAGGTTACTTTACGAAGTGCTTGTTAGCTTATAATTCGTAATAAACTTATTAAAAATTAATAAACTTTATAAAGGAGTTTAAATCAATGGCTGAACAATTTGACAGAAGTAAACCACATATTAACGTTGGAACAATGGGACACGTTGACCACGGTAAAACTACACTAACGGCAGCGATAACTCACGTTTTATCTAAAAAATTACCAAGTCCTATCAATGTTGCTAAAAACTATGAAGATATCGATAAAGCCCCAGAGGAAAAAGCAAGAGGTATAACAATTGCTACATCTCACCAAGAGTATGAAAGCGAAAAGAGACACTACGCTCACGTGGATATGCCTGGACACGCTGATTATGTTAAAAACATGATTACTGGTGCAGCTCAAATTGATGGAGCTATTTTAGTAGTTTCAGCAGCAGATGGTCCTATGCCTCAAACAAGAGAACACGTATTACTTGCTCGTCAGGTTGGAGTTCCTAAAATCTTAGTTTTCTTAAACAAGATGGACTTAGCTGATCCTGAACTAGTTGATTTAGTTGAAGAAGAGATTCGAGAATTGCTAGAGAAAAACGGTTTTGATAAGGATTGTCCTATTATTCGTGGATCTGCTACAAAAGCTCTAGAAGGAGATGCAGAAAACGAACAAGCTATTATGGATCTTATTAAAGCTTTGGATGATTATATCCCTGAACCAGTCCGTGACTTAGACAAACCATTCTTAATGCCAATTGAAGACGTATTCTCTATTAAAGGTAGAGGTACGGTTGCAACAGGAAGAATTGAAGCTGGAATCGTAAAAATTAATGATGATGTAGAAATTGTTGGTATTAAGCCTACTACAAAATCTGTTGTAACTGGTATTGAGGCTTTCAAAAAATCTCTTGACCAAGGTCAAGCTGGTGACAATGCTGGAGTCTTACTTCGTGGAATTGAACGAGAAGATATTGAAAGAGGTCAAGTATTAGCAAAACCTGGATCAATTACTCCGCACACTGATTTTGATGCAGAAGTATATATCCTTACCAAAGAAGAAGGTGGAAGACACACTCCATTCTTTAAAGGCTATAAACCACAGTTTTATTTTAGAACGACAGATGTAACTGGAGAAGTAGAATTACCACAAGATAAAGAAATGGTTATGCCTGGAGATACAATTACATTCAAAGTTAAATTACTTGCCCCAATTGCTATGGAACAAGGATTAAGATTTGCTATTCGTGAAGGTGGAAGAACAGTAGGTGCAGGAGTAGTAACTAAAGTTATTAAGTAATATGGCTGAATCACAAACCCAGGACAGTACAAAGCAAAAAATAAGAATTCGCCTAAAAGCTTATGATCATAAAGTAATTGATCAAGCAAGCAAGCAAATTATTGATACCGCTATAAGAACTGGGGCTAAATTATCTGGTCCAATACCGCTTCCTACCAAAATTAAGAAATTTACTGTTATAAAGAGCCCTCATATCTATAAAAAGAGTAGGGAACAGTTTGAAATGAGGACCCATAAACGACTTATAGATGTCTATGAACCAACTCCTCGAACAATAGATTCGTTAATGAATTTATCGTTACCAGCTGGATGTGATGTTGAAATCAAAATGTAGGCTAATTTTTAAGACAATTTTGTAAAATAATCAACATATTGACAAGATAAGAGTTATCGTGATAATCTATTACGGTATCTTAAACTTAAATATCTTGGTGATTATAGGTCTACT
>JAJZMH010000005.1 GCA_021850365.1 bacterium | reverse complement strand
AAAGAGGTACGTGAGCTGGGTTCAGAACGTCGTGAGACAGTTCGGTTTATATCCGCTGTGGACGCAAGGAAATTTGAGAAGATTTGATCCTAGTACGAGAGGACCGGATTGAACACACCTCTGGTGTACCAGCTGTTCTACCAAGGGCATTGCTGGGTAGCTATGTGTGGAATAGATAAGCGCTGAAAGCATATTAAGCGCGAAACTAACTTCAAGATAAGATTTCCCTATGAGGACACTGAAAGATTATCAGTTTGATAGGCATAAGGTGTAAGCACGGTAACGTGTTAAGCTAAAATGTACTAACAGTCCCATTGACTTTTTATGGTTTTACAAGTATTTAATTTATTAGAAACCTGTAATTCTATTTAGTGCGTATTGACTGGTTATTTATATTTATCAACCATTTAGTTTGATTGTTATATTCTTTAATTTATTTGGACATCAATAGATATTAAAAATTTAATTTGTGATATTTATTTGGTGCCCATAGCAAAGATGTTACACCTGTTCCCATTCCGAACACAGAAGTTAAGCTCTTTAGCGGTGACGATACTTAAGGTCTACCTTTGGGAAAATAGCACGGTGCCATTTTATATAAAACAGCTCCTATTAAGGGGCTGTTTTAGTATTATAAGGCTAGTTTTAAATATATTTTAAGCGTAATCTTAATTTTGACGAAGAATATTTATGATTATAATATTACATTGACAATAAAACAATAGCGTGATAACATATATGTATTAAGTTTTGGTGGGAAACTAGATTTTAGTAATACAAGGAGTTAAAAATGGCCGGAACTAAATTAGGTGGAAAAGCAGCAGCAAATACTAATAAATTAAAATATGGTGCAGATTTTTATTCTAAAATTGGCGCAAAAGGTGGAAAAATTGGACGTACAGGTGGATTTTTTGCTAATCGTGAATTAGCTCGAATTGCTGGCGCAAAAGGTGGTCGAATTTCGAGACGTGTCGCTAAAATTAATTAATAGTACGCGACTCAATTTTCTTACGATATAATCTACATAATTTAGATTTGTTTGTTTTCCATCGTGTATTACAGTTAATACACAAATAGTTGTTATTTAAATTATCTTGAAAACTGCTAGTCTTACAAATTGGACATAGGCTACGTTTATATATCCAATCCCGATAAGAATCTAAACAGTCTTGAATATGATTATCGTCTATTTTAATTTTTAGTTTTTGAGCGATTGTTTTAGCTACCTCCCAGGCCTCAACCTCCATTTTTAAAAGACTATAGTCACTATTGTATGTTTCGTGATTTGATATGGAGTGTCCAACTTCATGTAGCAGAGCCCAATCGTCTTCTTCGTGATTTAATATTGAATGATAAATTATATTTTTTGAGGCAGAGTAATAAAACAAATTAGATTCTTCAAAGCCTAATTTTGGATATAACTGTTGAAGTTGTGTAATTAGAGTATTCATTTTTAATGCTTTAGATATTGTTTAACATAATCATAGCATCCAAATATTACTGCTTGTTCAGGTCTTTGAGCTTTTATGATTTCAGGCAATGTAATCATAGGAATATGTGCTTTTGAAATATATTGTTTTAAAAAAGTGCTATATTTATCAAAATATACACCTACACTTCCACCTATAATAATAATTTCTGGCTCAAATACAGCAATCAATTCTATTATTCCCTCACTTAAATCTTTGGAAATAATTTTCCAAATGCTCGGATCATTAATATCTTTTGCCTTTTGACCGAATCGATTCACGATTGCTCGTCCAGATACATAATCCTCCCAAGGAGTTTGTTTACCGTATTTACTAAATAATATTCCTTTACCACCAGTATCTCCAGCATTTGTATCAATTTTAAGATCATTAACAAATGCATATCCTATTCCAGTACTCACCGTAATATATAGGACTCTTTTATATTTAGACTTAACCAACATTGCTTCTGAAAGTGCAGCTAGCTTCGCATCGTTTTCTATAAGGGTAGGACATTGAAAAATTTGTTCAATATCTCTTGCTAGATGGACATTTTTCCACTTTAAATTTCCTAGATTTACAATTACCCCATTTTCTCTATCAATATTTCCTGGTGCAGCAACCCCTGCTCCTAGATAATCAGTATCTTTATAAGTTGTATTTTTTAGATATTCTATAAATTCACTATATTGTTGAGGAGTGTGAAATTTATCTATTTTGATAATTACTCCATCATTATTTATTTTTGCGATAAGTGTTTTTGTTCCCCCTATATCTATTCCCAAATACATAACTAAATCATAACACATTAAGTTAAACTCAAAAATCTTTACTGTAGATGAAGAAAAGTGTATAGTAGGTACTAAATCGTTCGAGTATAGATAAGTAGTTTTGATGTGTTGTAATCGCAGATTGACTTTTATCTAAAATTGGAACGAAAAAAAGGAGATTAATTTAAATATGAGTGTAGTTACTAAAAAAATCAGTATGGATGATTTGTTATCCAAAAATGATATTAAAGTACTAGAGGTAGGCGATGTCTTGGATGGTACCATTATTTCGACTAAAAAGAATGAAATTACAATTGATTTGGGATCAAATGGATTTGGAATAATTTCAAAGAAAGAAATTAATAGTATTAGAACTATTCCTGCTGGGGATAAGGTAACCGTAAGTGTTATTGATCCTGAAATGGATAACGGACAGGTTTTATTAAGTACTAGAAAAGCTTCAAAAGATAAAGGATGGGACGAGATTCAAAGATTGTATGAATCTCAGGAAACTATTAACATTACTCCATACGATGCCAATAGGGGTGGATTACTCGTCGAATTAGAAGGAATACGGGGATTCTTGCCAGTTTCGCAATTATCCGCAGTTCATTATCCTAGAGTAAATGGAGCAGATAAAGAAGAAATATTGCAGAAACTTAATAGATTAACAAAAGAAGTATTAAAAGTAAGAGTTTTGGATATTAATAGAAAAGATAATAAATTAATATTTTCTGAGAGAGAAGCTACTAAAGAAGATATGCAAAACAAGTTTACGGATTTAAAAATTGGAGACGAGATTGATGGAGTTGTTACTGGGGTTATAGATTTTGGTGCATTTGTTAATGTAGATGGAATTGAGGGATTAATACATATTTCAGAAATATCTTGGGAGAGAGTAGATGATCCAAAAAATTATCTAAAAGTTGGTGATAAAATTAAGGCAAAGATTATTGCAATTGATAAAGATCGATTATCGTTAAGTCTTAAACAAATGACAAAAGATCCATGGATGGAACAAATAAAGGCATATAAGAAGGGAGAAATTGTTAAGGGGAAAGTAACAAGAATTACGCCTTTCGGAGCGTTCGTTCAACTGAGTTCTAGCGTGGAAGCCTTAGTACATGTATCTGAAATGAGTGATGACGAGAGTATTGATCCTGAAAAAATATTTCGATTGAATGAAATTAAAGAGTTTAAAGTTATAGATATAGATGAGGATAATAGGAAAATTGCACTTTCACTAAAGGATGCTACCCCTAAGAAGAAAACCTCGAAGTCCAAAGTATAGTTTTAGATATTATAGTTTCAGCAATTAATATCCCCGAAAAGGAGTTTATATGGAAAAATCACAAATAGAGATTGAAGAAACTATTACTGTTGGTGCTCTAGCTTCAAAATTATTGATACCTGTAAGTAAACTAATAACTGAATTAATGAAAAATGGTGTTTTTGCAACTGTCAATGAAAAAATAGATTTCGAAACTGCTCAAATTATTGTTGATGATCTAGATCTAGGAGTCGAAATAATTCAAAGTAAGGATATTCCAAATAGTTCAATTGAAGATCAAGAATCAAAAATAAAGAAAAGTACATTAGTTAATGGAAAAGATAGACCACCAGTAGTATCAATTATGGGGCATGTTGATCATGGAAAAACATCTATACTAGATGCTATTCGATCAAGTAATATCGTAAAAACTGAATCAGGAGGAATAACTCAACATATCTCTGCATATCAAGTAGAACATAGTAAACGTTTAATTACATTTTTGGATACGCCAGGACATGAGGCATTTGCAGCGATTCGAGAACATGGCGCAAGATTAACGGATATAGTTATAATAGTTGTTGCTGCAGATGATGGCATAAAACCACAAACATTGGAAGCAATAAGATATGCAAAGAAAGCTAATGCTAAAATTATTGTAGCTATTAATAAGATAGATAAGACGGGTGCAGATATAAACAGGGTAAAACAACAGCTTAGTGAACAAGGCTTAGTACCAGAAGAATGGAAAGGTGATACAATAATTTGCGAAGTTTCTGCTAAAACTGGAGAAGGAATTAACAAACTTTTAGATATGATTCTATTAGTAGCAGATGTTGAAGATTTAAAAGCTGATGAAGAATGCCCTGGAACTGGATTAGTAATAGAATCTCATATAGAAAAGGGAAAAGGGCCAGTTGCAAAGCTTTTAGTACAAGGCGGAATATTAAGAGAGAATGATTTTATAGTTACAAATAGTACGTATGCTAAAATCAAAACCTTAATGAATGATAAAAATGAAAAGATTAAAACAGCAAATCCTTCAACTCCTGTAGAAGTATCCGGATTTAAAAGCTTACCTGAATTTGGAGAGGTATTTAAGGTGGCTAACAACGAAAAAATGGCAAAAGATATTGTAAATAAGTACACAAAATTGAATAGTGTTAAAACCAAAAATTCAATTAATAGCAATGATTTACTTAGGATAATCAACAGAAATAATAAATTAACCGAATTAAATGTGATTATTAAGGCAGATGTCAAAGGTTCGCTAACTTCAGTTATAGATAGTCTAAGAAATTTAGACACCGAAGAAGTTGCTATTAGAGTTGTGGGTAGTGGAGTTGGTCAAATAGTTGAAAACGATATACAATTAGCTACTAGTTCAAATTCTATAATCTATGGTTTTAACGTATTGGTCCCAAAGAGTAGTGAATTATTGGCCTACAGAAATAATGTAAATATAAGAGTTTTTAAAGTAATTTATGAATTGATTGATGACGTAAAAAGTGAAATGAGTGGATTATTGAAACCCGAAATCGTTGAAACAGAAAGAGGATCTTTAAAAGTTTTGGGAATTTTTAAAACAACGAAGGATGAAATTATATGTGGTGGTGAAGTTATTTCTGGATCTATAACTAGTCCGATGATTTCTAAAGTATATCGAGATAAAAGTTTTATTGGCATTGCTACATTAACTGGGATTAAAAGGGGAAATATTAGTGTCGACACTGTCAATAAGGGAGAAATGTGTGGTATAAATCTAGCTTTAACTTCAAAGATTAATATACTAGAAAAAGATACGATAAAATTTTTTACTGAAGAAACTATATCTAGAAAAATTTGATGAAATATGTTACAATGTAAAACATTATGATACAAATAAACAATGCATTGTTAGATGAAATAGGTTTAGGTAGTTTAAGCGAAGAAGACAAAAAAGATTTATTAACTAAGCTTTACAAGACTCTTGAACTAAACGTCGGTAAGAAATTAGCTAGCTTAATGAGTGATAGCCAATTGAATGAGTTCGATCAATATTTTCAAGCAAAAGATGAAAAAGGGGCATTCATATGGCTCGAATCCAACTTTCCTAATTATAAGGATATTGTTCAAGAACAATTTAATTTACTTAAAGATGAGTTAAAAAACTCGGCAGCTAAGATTTTAGAATCTTTAGGTCAAGATTCTGTTAATCAAAGTAATAATCAATAAAAGATCATATCTTTTAATTTTTAATAAAATTTATTCTTATATCCAACCAAGAAATTTTTTGAATCCATTTCTTTTTTGCCTGGTGGAATTATTGTTTTAATCAAAAAAATATTTTTTAACGTATAAAAACCAAAAGTATTATGATCTAAAAATATTTTACCTGGAACAGAAGCACCTGCTTTAATTGAAGCATTAGTTACAATATATTCTTTGTTACCTATTACTATCCTAGATCTCGGCCATCCAGAGTATGCTCTAACTTCGTTTATAAGTTGTTGTGCTGTTTTGTTAGATGGATCTAAGAAAGGAATGTCTTTTTTTGAAATCATTTTATCGTAAGTTGCTTCAGAATGATTTTGATCTTTTGGAATAATTTCTTGATCATAAATTTTATTAAAATTTTTTTTAATTAAGTTACTTGCTAACTCATCTAATTTAGAGACAATTTGTTGTTTAGAAAGATTAGTTATTTTTGTATCAAGTTTCTGTTTTAAATATATTGGACCAGTATCCATTTGAGGAACTAATTTTATTATACTTATTCCCGTTTCCGTATCTCCATCTAGTATTGCACTTTCAATTGGGGTTGTTCCTCGGTGTTTTGGTAATAAAGAGGGATGAACGTTGATTATCCCATATTCAAACAAATTTAAAATATTTGAGGGAATAATTTTACCAAATGAAACTAATAGAGCAATTTTTAGATCATCTTGTTTGATAATCTGATTTATTTTCTGGAAATCATTAAAATCTACAATTGGAATATTGTTTTCAAGCCCAAAAGATATTATTTCCAGTTTTTGAGTCGATAAGGCACTTTTAAGTGAAGGCAAGACTATAGCTGATATCTTATAATCCATATCGATTAGGGTCTTGATTATCCGGAGATTCGTACTCGTACCAGTGGCTAATTTTTCATTTCCAAAGAATAGGATTTTTCTTGATATCTTTTTCATATTTCAAGGCCTCCAATTTGCCACTTTTATTTAGTATATAAAATGCATCTTCTCGTTCTTTGATCTTATCAATGAATAAAATTCCTTTTGTATGATCTATTTCGTGTTGTATGATTCGAGCGTAAAAATCTGAAAAAGTTTTTTGCCGTTCAACACCATTTATATCTAAATACTTGATCTTAACTTTTGAAAATCTCGGAACTTTACCATAAATGTCTGGAACACTTAAGCAACCCTCATAGTCTTCTATTAGGTTACCATATTTTTTTATTACTTTAGGATTTATATAAACATTAAATTTTAGATCATCTTTATCTTCATAATTATTTCTAATAATAATAAGGTCTAATAATTGATTAATCTGTACGGCTGCTAGAGCTACACCTACTTCATGGTTTCTGCTTTTTTCCCAATCCAGTGTTGCACTAACCATATTATCTATAGTTAAAGTTATTTTGTCATTAATCTCATCAATTTCATTAGACGTTAATCTTAAAGATGGATGAGGAACTATTATTATGTCTTCTTTTGTCATATTTTATAAAGTATATACGGAAACATACTTTTATTTCAATCAGAGAAGATTATTTGGATCAATATCATAATCCCAGCCTGAAGGGAGTATAGATATAATTTCATTTAAGACTGATCTATTTTTAGATTTTATTATTATTTGAGATTCATATTTATTATTTATTCTCTCACGATATGATGGTGATGGACCTTCAATTATAATATTATTATAAAGTTTATTAATTTTAGTTATTAATTCATTAGATTTATTGTTAGCACTTAAAGGTGTAGATTTTTGATTAGTTAATTTTAACAAATTATAAAATGGAGGAAATTGATATTTCTTTCTATCAACAATTTCTTGTTTATAAAAATTTATATAGTTTTGAGAAATGGCATTTTCTAGTAAGTTGCTTTTAATGTTATATGATTGAATAATTAATCTTCCTTTTTTATGGCCTCTATTTGTTCTTCCTAAGACCTGTGTTAGCAGTTGATAAGTTTTTTCTTTCGAAGTATAGTCCGGAATGTATAAACTGCTATCGGCCTGAATTAGGCCCACTGTAGAGAGATTAGGCAGATCCAAACCTTTTGTTATGAGTTGTGTTCCTATAATGATATCGATTTCATTTTTTTTAATAGCCTCATATGACATAAGTGTTTCGGTAACTTTACTATCGCTATCAATGCGAGCTATTTTTGAGTTAGAAAATATTTTTTGGAACTCTTCTTCAACTGCCTTAATGCCAGGAGTTTTATAAATTATGTTGGTGCTATTACAGATTGGACAAGAAAACGGGATATCCTTAAATATTCTCCCACAGGAATGGCAGATTAGATAGTTCTTATCCTTGTGGTAAATAAGCGGTAGATTACAATTTTTACATAAATTTTCCCAGCCACAATCTTTACATAAAATTAATCTAGAGGTACCTCTTCGATTTAAAAAAATTAAGGACTGTTCATTTTTAGACATTGATTGATTTATTGAATTGATTAATTGATCACTAATGATCTTAGAATTTTTAAAATTTTGGTTATCTTTTAAGTCAACTATAACAAAATCAATTTCAGCATTGTCTTGTTTAATTGCAGTTTTTTTTAATTCTATAATAGGTATATTTTTATGTTTTGCTAAATAATACTCAGCTACGTTAGGTGTAGCACTACCTAAAATTAATTTAGAGTCAGTGTATCTTCTAAGCATACTGGCAACTCGTACTGTTTGATATTTTGGATGACTTTCAGATTTATATGAATTGTCGTGGAACTCGTCTATAATTATTAAACCTAAATTATTCACTGGGTAAAATAAAGCTGACCTCGGACCTATCAGAATAATAGGTTTCTTTGATTTCATGATCTCTACCCATATTTTTTGTTTCTTATTTAAGTTCAGTTTTGAGTGAATTAAGTATACTTTTGAGTTTGTAATGTTTTGAAACGCATCGTAGAGTTGGTTAGTTAGGTATATTTCTGGTGTTAAAATTATAACAGATTTAGTATTGCCAATAGCCTGAACGGCCAATTCTTGATATATTCTTGTTTTCCCACTTGCGGTTCTTCCGTGTAATAAATAAGTTTGATTAAATTTTATTTTAGCTATAGTTTCACTTTGTTCAGGTGTTAAATTTACCAAATGAGATGATTTTCTGGAATTGAGATTTAAATCATCAGCTGTATCTTGGTCATTAATTTTATTGGGAATGAAAAGTTTAAGCACGGCACTATAGGTGGATGGATAATACATTTTTAGCCATTTGATTAATTGAAGGGTTGATTTATTTAGTCCTGGAAGATTATAGACAGAAAGAATGGGCTTAGTTTTAAATTTGGGTTTTTTAGTTGAGCTTATTATTATTCCAATACATTCTTGTTTTTGGAGTTCAACACAAATCAATGACCCATTTTTAATAAATATATTGGAGTGATAAATCAGAGGATTATTTAAATTAACCCGATTATTCCTAACGATTATCTGATAGTAATGCATTATATCTAGATTATATGTCTTAATTGGATTTTAAATTTACAAAAAAGCGTTGTAATTATAAAATTATTGAAATATACTAATTAATACGTTGTTCGAAGTACAATGGAAGGAAATATGTTAGATATATTTATTACATCTAGGGTCAGAAGAAAAATTGTGGTTATTTATGCAAAGTATCCAGATTTTAAAACTCATGTACGAGGTTTAGCTAAATTAATCAAAGAAGATGCTGGTAATATTCAGCGGGAATTAAAGCGATTAGAAAAAGTTGGACTTTTAATTTCTGAGAAACAGGGTAACACAAAAGTTTATTCTGCCAATAAGCATTTTCCAATCTTTAAAGAATTACAAAGTATAGTATTAAAATCCCAAAAAACTGCTCAAAAAAAGACTATTTATTAGAAAATAAATTTTTAGTTTGATTTTTTTACCTCTGTAAGGTAAAATTCATTTAATGATACAAGTAACAAGAAAAGACAACAAAGAATCGGTCGATAATTTATTAAGAAGATTTAATCGAAAGGTTCAGCAATCAGGGATTTTGACTAAAGTAAAGCAAGATCAATTTTTCGAAAAGCCTATTTCTAAAAGAGACAGGAGAAAAAGAGCTATTGTTCGTCAAGAACGTCGTAGTATTAAACTAAATAAGATTAAACTAGGACAAAATTTCTAAAAATAATGATTGAATCAAAAATTGAAAATGACCTGAAAAAAGCAATGTTGGCTCAGGATAAGTCTCTAATTAGTGCCTTAAGAAACATTAAGGCAACTATTTTGAATAAGAAAATTGAACTTAATAATAGAGCAGATGTTCTAGATGACAAGATAATAATTGAACTTTTATCTAAAGAAGCCAAAAAAAGACAAGATAGTGCAGATTTATATATTCAAGGTGATCGTCCTGAAAAGGCTGATGCAGAGATATACGAAAAAAAGATAATTGAAGGCTATCTTCCCGAACAATTAAGTTCTAAAGAACTCGAGGAGATTATTGATAAGGAGATAAGTTTACAAGGCAAAGATATAGCTAAATTAGGAAGTATTATCCAAGCCATAAAACTAAAAACCTTAGGTCAAGCAGATCTTTCAAGTATAGCCAAAATAATTAAGGAGAAACTTACTAAATGATTATCTTAATAGGTATATCAGGAGTAGGAAAAAGCGTTCAAGGACAATTATTCACAAAAAAAGAGGGGTATTACTGGGTATCAATAGGCAACTTAATTCGTGAAAAAATGAGCGAAGAAGCCAAAGAGAATGTTTTACAGGGTAAGTTATTAAATGATAATCAGATTATTGATTTAGTTGAAAATGTATTTAAGGAATCATTGCCCAAAAACCAACAAATTGTTATTGATGGATTTCCCAGAACTATTGGTCAGGCAAAGTGGTTAATAAGACAAATAAAAAATAAAGGAATTGATTTAACGGGAATATTTTTTTTACACGCTTCAGAAAATATTGTTACTAAAAGGTTATTATCAAGGGGTAGAGAAGACGATAAACCTGAAATAATCAAAAAAAGATTTCAACAATTTAAATTAAATACTATGCCAATAATTAAGCTTATGAAAGCTAATAACATCGATATAATTGATATTAATGGAGATAATGACCCAAATGAAGTTCATAATGATATTTTAAAAGAGTTAAATAAAATCGAACGTCGAAATGCAGACTAGATCAAAAACAAGAACCGAGATTAATTATATTAGGGAATCCGGCAAAATGCTGGCTACTATACTTAATCATTTGATTATTTCAACCAAGGTAGGAATGAGCACAAATGATATTGCTAGAATAGCAGAAAAAGAGCTTCAAAAATTAGGAGGCAAGCCAGCTTTCTTAGGTTACCAAAATTTTCCTGACGTGTTGTGTGTTTCTATAAATGATGAGGTCGTTCACGGAATACCAAAGAAAGATAAGATTATTCACGATGGAGATATTGTTAGTTTAGATTTTGGAGTAAATTATGGTGGCATGATAACTGATGCAGCTAAAAGTGTAGTAATCGGGGATAACATTGACAAAAAGATTTTGAATTTAGTTAAGAACACTGAGATTGCGCTATATAAGGGTATTTCTGTGCTTCATTCAGGGGTAAGAACAGGAGATATTGGATATGCTATTGAATCAGAATTAAATAAAAATCATTATGGTATTGTTAGAGATTTAGTTGGTCATGGGGTTGGCCATTTTCTTCATGAAGATCCTAATATTCCCAATTATGGAAGAAAAAATACAGGTCCTTGGTTATATAAAAATATGACAATTGCAATAGAGCCGATGACGACTCTTGGAAGAGGTGAAGTTAAGTTGGCGTCTGATAATTGGACAATTTTGACCATGGATGGAAGTTTGTCTGCTCATTTTGAACATACGGTATTAATAACCGAAAATGGATTCGAAATTATAACTGAGATTTAACTAAAATAAAGAATAGCTTACTTGATGATAAAAAGCTGAAGCAGTATACTTAGGTAATATATGAAGCCAGAACATTTTGTCGGAATTGATATAGGTACAAGTACAGTCAGATGCGTAATAGGTATGTTCGATCCAAATCAGAATAATAGTCCTTCGATAATTGGATATGGAAGCTCAAAAAATAGTGGGATGAGAAGAGGATCAGTAGTTCATGTTAATGATGTCACTGAAGCCGTAATTAAGGCTATTACAGAAGCTGAAAGAATAGCAGGAGTATCTATAAGAAGCGCTACTATTAATGTTAATGGGGCTCATGTTGAGGGGATTGATTCGCATGGAGTAATTGCAATTTCTTCAGCAAATAGAGAGATTATTCCAGAAGATAGAGATAGGGTGGAAGAAGCCGCCACAATAGTAAATTTACCTCAGAATAGAGAAATTATTCAATTTTTTGCTAAAAGTTATAGCATAGATGGCCAAAAAAACATCAAAGATCCAATAGGTATGCACGGTATTAGATTTGAAGTTGAGGCACATATGGTAACAGCATCGACACCTAATTTAAAAAACTTGAATATGGTTATGGAAAAGGCCGATATAGTAGTAAATCATTACACTGTTTCAAGTTTAGCAGCTGCTGAAGCATTACTAACAAGAGATCAGAAAGAAGCAGGGACATTATTAATGGATATTGGAGCAGGGACAACAAATCTTATTGTTTTTGAGGATGGTGAGGTTCAGCATGTTGCCGTAATTCCGATTGGTGGACAACACATAACAAATGATTTAGCTATTGGGCTCAGGACCGATCTTGAGATTGCTGAAAAAATTAAAATAGAACATAGTAAACTAGGTGCATCAAGAAGTGAAAATATTAATCTTGAGATTAATAATAAGAAAATGAAGTTTGATGTCGATGAAATAGATATGATAGTCGGAGCTAGAATTGATGAATTATTAGAATTCGTTCAAAAAGAATTAAATAAGATCAAAAAAGCTAAAAAATTACCCGGAGGTATTGTTTTAACTGGAGGGTCATCGAAGTTACCTGGTATTGTAAATTACGTTAAAGATCGATTAGAATTGGCTTGCAGAATATCAAAATTAAGGGAAGTCGGTGGTTTAGTTGATGTAGTCGAAGATCAATCGTATAGTGTTGTAGTCGGCTTAATGCTTTTAGATATGCTGTTGTTACCAGCATTACCGATGGAAAAAATAAGAGAAAATTGGAATCCGAAAGAGTTCTTGAATACATTTTTAAAGAAAGTTAAACGTAATTCTTAATTAAGATAATAATTTTATTTTTTTAATAAATAAGTTATACTTTGTGTATAAATCATTTATTATGAGGTAAATATGTCACAAATTATTGAACCTGTTATAGAAACATTCGCAAAAATTAAAGTTGTTGGGGTAGGAGGTGCCGGAGGTGCTGCAGTTAATAGGATGGTTGATGCAGGAGTTACTGGTGTAGATTTTGTTGCAATTAATACAGATGCTCAAGCATTACATCATTCCAAGGCAAATCATAAAATTCACATTGGTAAAGATACCACGAGAGGTTTAGGTTCTGGAGCTGATCCATCCGTAGGTCAACATGCAGCCGAAGAATCATCTGAAGTCATTAGAGAAGCACTTAAGGGTTCTGATATGGTTTTTGTAACACTCGGTGCAGGAGGCGGTACTGGAAGTGGCGCAGGGCATATAGTTGCTAAGATCGCTCAAGAAGAGGATGCTTTGGTAGTTGGATTTGCTACTAAACCATTTGCTTTTGAGGGAGAAAAAAGAAAAAGAAATGCAGATATAGCAATTGATAAGCTCAGAAATAACGTTGATACTTTAATCATTATACCGAACGATAGGTTACTTCAGACCATAGAGAGGGATACTCCTTTAATAGAAGCATTTAAGGTTGCTGATGACGTCTTGCGTCAGGGGGTACAAGGTATCTCTGATTTAATAACAGTACATGGACTTATAAATTTAGATTTTGCGGATGTTAAAACTGTTATGAAAAATGCTGGAACAGCTTTGATGGGTATCGGTAGAGCAAGTGGTGAAAATAGAGCTATTTCCGCCGCCCAACAAGCAATCGATTCCCCTCTATTGGAGGTGTCTATCGATGGAGCAAGAGGAATATTATTTAATATAATTGGTGGAAATGATCTTTCTATGCACGAAATTAATACTGCAGCTGAGACAATAACTTCGGCAGCTGATCAGGAAGCTAACATTATTTTTGGAGCAACTATCAACCCAGAATTAGAAGGTGAGGTTATTGTAACCGTTGTTGCAACAGGTTTTGATGATTCTTATTTCAAAAATAAGAAAAACATTAGTAAAGCCGAAAATTCACATTCAGGAGAAGATGAAGCAGTCGGTGGTTATAGTGATGATTCAGATTTTGGAAATGATACAACTATTTCTGACCTTAACATGAATTTAGAAAGTAAACCTAGTCACGATTTTGATAACGAAGGGTCCACGAATATTTGGTCAATAGATGAGGATAACGAAACAGATGAAGATGATAAAGATCTTAACAATAAATCAGACTCTTTCGAAACTATTAATGATCAAAAATCTGATGATGCCGAAAAGATAACTGCGTCAAGTCTAGAGGAAGATTTAGAGAAACCTTCATTTCTAAGAAGATTGGCAAGAAGAAAAAAAGATAATTTAGATAAATAAACGTACTAAATAATACAGCATAATATAGTTGTAATACACTATTTGTAGTGTTATTCTAAGCATACTAAGCGCTATATGTAGCAATCTTATAACAAGTAAAGTGCTCTAGCGAACATTAAAATAAAAATTATTTTTTGTTAGTAACAATCAGGGAGAATTATATGAAGTGTAACAGGTGCAATGAAAGTGACATAAAAGTCATTGAATCTCGTGATGTTGTTGATGATCAGGCGATCCGAAGAAGACGAATGTGCAATAAATGTGGTTATCGATTTACTACTTATGAAAGAATTGAACGGCCACAGTTAATTATTATCAAAAGAGATAATAGTAGGGAATTGTTTAATCGACAAAAACTACTCAGCGGTATTTATAGGGCATGCGATAAGACTGCTGTAACATCTATTCAGATTGATAATTTAATTAATAAAATTGAGCAGGAATTGTATGATATAGGAGAATCTGAAATAAGTTCTAATGCTGTAGGCGAGATAGTAATGAAGTTTTTGTCAGAATTAAATGAAGTAGCCTATGTACGATTTGCAAGTGTTTATAGAAGATTTAAAGATATTGAGAGTTTCGAAAAAGAATTAAATATATTTAAAGATCGTCAATTGAATACTTAAAAAAGTAGTTAAAGATAAAAAGGGTGGCTTATAAAAAAAACTAATCCACTAAAATATTTAAAAAGGAGATAAAATGAAACAAACCATCAATTTAAAAATTAATAGATTGTTTACGACAAAAGGTAAAAAGGGATATGATTTATTAAAATGGACAAAAAGAGATGCATTGATTACAAATCCAGCAAATGAAAAACCTGTTTTTGAACAGAAAAATGTTGAATTTCCAGATTTTTGGTCTCAAAATGCTATCAACATCGTTGCCCAAAAATATTTTAACGGTACCCCAGGTACTGATGATAGGGAAAAATCTCTTAAAGATTTAATTAATCGAGTCGTTGATACGATAACCAGACATGGATTACAAGAAGGATATTTTGAGGATAGTGAAGAAGCAGATAATTTTAAAGAAGAGTTGAAATATATTTTAGCAACTCAGCGAGCTGCATTTAATTCTCCTGTTTGGTTCAATATAGGAGCAATCGGAAGATCTCAACAAGCAAGTGCATGTTTTATATTATCGATTGAGGATACAATGCCATCTATACTTAATTGGTATGTTGAAGAAGGAATGATTTTTAAGGGTGGAAGTGGTTCTGGACTTAATATTAGTCCAATTCGTTCTTCGTTTGAAAGTCTTGGAAAGAGTGCTGGTACAGCCAGCGGACCATTGAGTTTTATGAGAGGAGCTGATGCATCTGCGGGAGCAATTAAAAGTGGTGGTAAAACAAGAAGAGCCGCGAAGATGGTTATATTGAATGTAGACCATCCAGATATTGAAGAATTTATCTGGAGTAAAGCACTAGAGGAAAGAAAGGCGAGAGACTTACAATCTTTAGGATGGGATATGAGTTTGAATGGTAAGGATTCTTTTAGCGTTCAATATCAAAATGCTAATATTTCAGTGCGCGTGACAGACGACTTCATGAAAGCAGTAGAGTCAGATGATAATTGGGACCTAAAAGCGGTCAAAGATGGGAAAGTGATCAAAACTGTTAAGGCTCGAGATATATTTCGGCAATTTGCTGAAGCTACTTGGGAATGTGCTGATCCGGGCATGCAGTTTGATACAACTATAAATAAATGGCATACAACACCCAGTGCAGGGAGGATTAATGGAAGTAATCCATGTAGTGAATATATGCATTTAGATAATTCTGCATGTAATTTAGCATCAATAAATCTTTTAAAGTATTTGAATGATGATTTTAGTTTTTCAATTGATGAATTTAAACACACAGTAGAAATAATTTTTACGGCTCAGGAGATATTAGTAGGATATAGTGAATATCCTACCGAAAAAATTGCCAAAAATGCAAAAGCTTTTAGAGAGCTAGGTATAGGATATGCTAATCTTGGAGCCTTATTAATGGCTCAAGGTTTACCATATGACAGTGAGGAAGGAAGAGCACAAGCTGCAGTAATTACGGCTTTAATGACAGGGCATGCATATTCAGTGAGTGCCAAAATAGCTAAAAAGGTAGGTCCATTTAAAGGTTATATTAAAGATCAAAAATCTACACTAAATGTCTTAAAAATGCATAGAGATGAAGTTTTAAAAATTGATGCAAGTTTCGTTAGTGAAGATTTGCTAGATGCTGCTTTAAGTAGCTGGGATGAGGCATTAGGTTTAGCAGAACTTTACGGTGTAAGGAATAGCCAGGCTAGTCTATTGGCACCTACTGGAACAATTGCATTAATGATGGATTGTGATACTACAGGAATAGAACCTGACTTAGGACTTGTTAAAGTCAAGAAATTAGTTGGCGGTGGATATATGAACATTGTTAATCAAACTGTCCCTAGAGCTTTGAAAGCATTAGGTTATAGTCCACAACAAGTTGATAATATTATTAAATACATAGATACCGAAAAAACTATAATTGGTGCCCCTGATTTAAAGACTGAACATGAAAATGTATTTGCATGTTCAATGGGTGATAATCCAATATCTTATTTGGGTCATGTTAAAATGATGGCCGCAGTACAACCTTTCTTGTCTGGAGCAATAAGTAAAACCGTGAACATGCCCGAAGAGGTAAGTGTTGAAGAGATTGAAAAGCTTCATATTGATGCTTGGAAGATGGGTCTTAAGGCGGTAGCAATTTATAGGGATAACTGTAAAGTTGCTCAACCATTAAGTATGGCTAAAAAGGATAATGCTTCAAGCAAAACAGATGAAGAAGTAGATTCTAAAGATAAAATAATTCTAAAGGGAGCTATTAGACATAAATTACCAAGAATTAGGAATTCAAAGACATATAAATTTCAAATTTCTGATCTTGAGGGTTATTTTACTGTTGGGGAATATGAAGATGGCACTCCAGGAGAGATATTTATTAATGTTAGTAAACAGGGTTCAACACTTTCTGGTTTGATGGATTCATTTGCAATGAGCATGAGCCACGGGTTACAGTTTGGGGTTCCACTAAAAATGTACGTTAAAGCATTTAGGGGCACTGCATTTGCTCCGTTTGGGATTACTAATGATCCTGAGATACCAAATGCAAGTTCAATAACAGATTATATAGTACGTCGATTAGGTGCAGATTATTTAGATTTCGAAGATAAATTAGAACTCGGCTTAATAAATTTAGATGATAATCAAAATCAATTAGATTTGTTGAACGAAACTTTAGAAAATAAAACAAAAACTATAGAAGCTAACTTTTTAAAAAATAAAAATGATATCGAGAGTGTGGCGATAAAGGTGGATAATTCGGGCAATACTGCACCACTTTGTTTTAATTGTGGTAATCAAACTCAAAGATCTGGATCGTGTTTTGTTTGCACATCGTGTGGATCGACTACGGGTTGTAGCTAGATTCTAAGGTAATATAGAAATAGCAGAGAAATTTTCTAAATATTAGTTTGACATGATTATGGTTATTTTAGTATCCTATAAAACGTATATATGAAGATATTAGTACTTTATAAGAAAAATTCAGAACACTTTTCAAGCCTTGATCAGTTTATTGAAAGACTCAATACTGAACTTAAGGGATCAAGTGTTCGTATTGAGACGCTTTCAGCAGATACTAGAGATGGAAGTGCTTTGGCTAGTATCTACGATATATTTTCGTTTCCTGCAGTGCTCGTACTTAGAAATGATGGTAGTGTTCAAAAATCTTGGGAGGGCGAGAGCTTCCCAATAATCGATGAAGTTAAAGCTTATGCTTTATCATAATCTATATAAATATTTAATTCTTTACAGATATCTTAAAATTTGATAACCTATATACTTAATCATGAAAAAAGCAGTAATAAAAATTGGTAGTAGTCAGTATTTAGTTCACGAAGGACTTGAGTTTGATGTTAATTTTCTTAAAAATGAGCAGAAGAAATTAGAGATAACCCCGTTATTGTTATATGAAGGTGATAAAATTGACATCGGCACCCCTGAAGTTAATGGTAGTAAAGTTGTATGTGAGGTTATAGTTGATTCAAAATTGGATACTAAAGTCCGATCTATTAGATATAAGGCTAAAAAACGCGTTAATACTGTTAGAGGACATCGACAAAAATTGTCGACACTAAAAGTAATAAAAATTTCTTAAATAAAAGATTGTGGATAAATAGTATTTGATTTTAGACATGTTGTTCTTGTTACTATGATAATTTTACTTTTTTAATCAAATTTTACAGATAAAATACTATAAAACAGGTTTAAATTAAGTTTTGTAGTATGGATAACAACATAAATAATATAAAATAAGCTTATTTTATACATATATATTGGATATAAAAATTATTCAAAAAACCCTTGAAATATTAAAAAATTCTCGGCATACTGTATGTTACAGGGAAAATAGTTGAAAAAATATGATCTCTGTAGCTAATAAAAAAGTTAAAAACACACAAAAAATATATCTAAAAGAATTCTTGATAATATCAGGAATTCTTTTTTATTAATACTTAACGGTTTGATATACTTAAATAATGTTGAACAAAAAAATAATATCTTTTGTTAATCAGAAGGGTGGGGTTGGCAAGACAACATCTGTAATTAATATTGGTTATTATTTAGCTTCTCTTAACTTCAAAGTATTAATTATTGATCTTGATGCTCAGGGGAACGCTTCAAGTGGCCTTGGAGCAATAAAACAAGACATTAAATACTCAAGTTATGATTTTATAACGGGCGTAAATATTGATAAGTGTATTTATCCTACTAGAAGCAAGAATTTATTTATGATCTATGCAACAAATAACCTTTCTGGTGCCGAGATAGAATTAGTAAACAGTACAAATAGAGAGTATTTTTTGCAAAAAAGATTAAACGGCTTAGAGTATGATTATATATTAATTGATTGCCCACCTTCATTAGGGCTACTTACAATAAATGCATTAACCGCATCTACATGTATAGTTATCCCTGTCCAGGCGGAATATTATGCTCTAGAAGGCCTAAGCCAATTATTAGAAACATTTAAATTAATAAAAAATGGTACTAATCCGGATTTATTTATTTTGGGCGTTATTTTAACCATGTTTGACAAAAGAACGACATTGAGTAACCAGATATTGGAGGAAATTAATAAGTATTTTGGTGAATTAACATTTAAGACGAGAATACCTCGAAATATTAGATTAGCAGAAGCTCCAAGTTTTGGTCTATCAATATATGAACATGATAAATGGAGTAAAGGCTCAAAAGCTTACAAAGAATTAACAAAAGAAATTATTAAGAGGATCAATCAATTATCTAAATAAACTTATAATTCTGTCTAAATCTTCCTCGTCGCTATAACTGATTTCTAATTTTCCTCCATGAGCCATTCTTCTAATACTCACCTTTGTAGATAATTTATTAGAGAGAATCCTGGTTTTTTGGTTTTCAATATCTGTATGGGCCTTTGCTTTAGATAATTTTCCGGTATTTGATTTTAAACCAATTACAAATTGCTCTGCTTTTCGTACTGTCCATTTATTTTTTATAATTGAATTTAAAAGATAGAGTTGTTTTTTAGGATCTTTGATTGCTAGTATTTGCCTTGCATGTCCCTCGGTTATTTTATTGTCTATTAGGGCTTTTTTAGCTTTTTCAGGTAGATTTATAAGCCTATATGTGTTTATGATTGTCGATAAAGCCTTTCCTAGCTTTTGTGCAATTTCCTCAAACGAAAAATTGAATTGCTGCTTCAATTTAGCAATACTAATAGATTGTTCCATAGGGCTTAAATCAACTCTTTGAACGTTTTCTATAATGGCGACTTCGATTTGTTCTAGTTCTTTACGTTGTTTGATAATGGCTGGTATAATTTTCAATCCGGCTATTTTTGATGCCCTCCATCTTCTTTCGCCTGCCACAATATAATATTGATTTTGATCTTTCGGGGTAACTAAAATTGGTTGAATAACTCCATATCTCTTTATCGATGACGCCAATTCATCAATACTAACTTGATCAAATTTTTTTCTAGGCTGATTTGGGTTGGGTAGAAGTTCATCTATTGCAATGTTTCTGATAATGTCATTTTTAGTGAGTAATATATCTTTATTAAAATTATTTGGTAATAATGATTCAAATCCTCTACCTAGACCTATTTTTGGTTTCATACTCTTAAATATAACACGAATGGCAGTATCTTAATAGATTGAATCAGTACTACTTACTAATACTTAAAATATCTCAAATTTATTAAATGGATAAAATCGGATTATTAATTGTCCAATTATTTGGTTTGCATTAATTGGTCCAAAATCTCTTGAATCCAAAGAGTCTGGCCTATTATCCCCAGATACGAACAATTGATTTTTGCCCAGAACAATTGTTTCATTTCCTGAAGTGTATGGAATTTTCTCTTTTTGACCATATGCAAGAGTCAAGTCAGGATCAAACCCTTTTGGGTGCTTTTTGTTATAGATCATATATTTTCCATTACTTAATACTAGTTTATCTCCTGGTAAACCGATAACTCTTTTAATAAGATCTTTGGTATTAGTCTGACCAAATGCAGCTAGGCCTGATTCACGGAAAACTATAATGTCTCCTCGTTTTGGTATCCATGGGGTGCCGGTAATTTCTGACCATGTTTTCGGAAGTTTCCAAACTATTAATTTGTCATTATTTTGGAGAGTATTTTCCATGCTTGGTCCGTCTACTTGATATGATCTAAAAACAAAGCTAATAATTAAAAAGGAAAATAACCCTGCCAATATAAATATTCCAATTGTAGAAACAATATCATTCTTTAATATTTTAAAAAGGGTTTTATGCTTTTTTGATTGGTCTTCGGGTGTATTATTGATTTTATTGTCTTCATTATTCATAAGTTACAATTATAACACATCAATTTATATTAGATATGTTTGTTTTTCTGGTATTATATTAATTAAATGAGTTTATTACTTGAAAAGGTTAAGCCATTAAATGGATACTCAAAAATTTTACATCTATTGTTAAATTTTTTGTTTCCATTGATGTTAGTTTTATTAGTTCGATTAAATTTTTATCAGTTGGCATTTAGTCTTGTTGTGATAAGTAAATGGCGTATGATAGCCATAAAACCTAGATTTTGGTTAGCAAATATAAGAGCAAATTCTGTGGATTTAATTTTTGGATTATCAATAGTAATTTTTATGGCTCAATCCTCAAACATTTATTATCAGTTGGGTTGGGTCTTAATTTATATATCATGGTTAATATTTATCAAACCTTCATTCGATCTGTTAATAGTCTCTTTACAGGCATTTATAGCCCAATTAGTCGGATTATCTGCGGTATATTTAATAGGCATAAATGAACCATTATATATATTAGTATTTGCAACAGGAGTTGTTTGTTATTTAGTGTCTCATCATTTTTTTGATAATTATGATGAAACTTATTCTAAACTTTTATCTTATTCTTGGGCCTATTTTGGTGCAAGTTTAGCTTGGCTTTTAGGACATTGGTTGATATATTATAAAGTTTTATCTCAGCCAGCTTTGATATTAAGTATATTGGGCTATGGCCTTTCGATGATCTACTACCTAGATCATAAGAATAAATTAAAAAATATCTATAAAAAAGAAATAATTTTTACGTTAATAGTTATTGTAGGAATTATTATTTTGTTTTCCAATTGGGGAAATAAAGTAATCTAAATAAAAAAAGGGGGTAAATTATGTTACGTAAAAACATATCTACTAATAATTCAATAAAAACGGTTTCATCAGTACAAAATGAAAGGTATATTATTTCAATTCCAAAATTAAAATTACCGAAAATGAAAAGATTAAAATTAATTAATAAATATGTATTATTCGTCGTAATCTTTATACTTATAACTGTTTTAAGTGGATTTTCTGGGGCGTGGTTAGAAGATCATATTTTAAGTCAGCAACAAGTTGTCTTAAATGGAGGTCTATCTAATCAAAAGCAGATTGTTACTAGTGATAGTCAGTTGATAACTGAAATTGCTAGAACCGTTGGGCCAAGTGTAGTTAGTATTAATGATACGATAAGTAGTGGTTCAAATACATCTGGAAATAGTCTCAGTAATTTTGGTTTGTTTGGATTTGTTCAACCTCAAACAGTTGAACAAGCCGCAGGAACAGGTATAATTTTAACATCCTCAGGACTGATTATTACGAACAGGCACGTAGTCCCGGCGGGATCATCTAATATAAATATAACTTTAAGTAACGGCTATACTTTTAAAAATGTTTCTGTTGTTGGTAGAAGTAATAACCCTAGTCTGGATATTGCTTTTTTGCAAATTAGAAACCTTAATGGTCAAAAATTAAAACCTGTAGTTTTAGGAGATTCTTCAGAGATGCAGGTGGGTGATCCTGTTGTTGCTATCGGTAATGCTTTAGGTCAGTTTCAAAATACTGTAACTAGTGGGATAATATCTGGTTATGGCCGAAATATAGTTGCAACATCAGCGTCTGGGTCTAATTTGAATCAATTTGGGGTTGGTAGTAATTCTTCATCAAGTGAGAATTTGAGCGATTTATTTCAAACAGATGCTGCTATTAATGAAGGTAATTCAGGAGGACCATTAGTAAACTTAAATGGCCAGGTAATTGGAATTAATGTGGCAATTGCTGGGAATGCCCAGAATATAGGTTTTTCTATACCCATTAATGATGTGAAAGGAATAATTGATCAAATTTTAAAAACCGGGAAGTTCGCATTACCTTATTTGGGGATTAGATATATTCCATTAACTTCTTCTACGGCAAATCAATATCACTTAAATGTGCAGTATGGTGCTTTTATTCCGCCTACGAATAGCTCTACAAGTCCATCAATAATTCCAAATTCGCCTGCCAGTAAGGCTGGTTTGGATCCAGGAGATGTAATCACGGCAATAAATGGTACTCAAATTAATCAAGGCCATAGTTTAGATAGTTTATTATACCAATTTGCTCCTGGTGATAGTGTTACGTTAACAGTTCTTAGGAATAATAAATCTATTACGATTTCAGTTACTCTTGGATCTACTACATAAATTTATGTTTATGATTTAAGTAGCTTAAAAACGCTAACATAACCGCTAATATTATATAAAATGTACCCATTTTTATTAGCCACTTGAATCAATTGATGCTGATTGTTTGGTAGGGATTCAAGTAATAAAAACAACGGTTTAGGTGTCTTATTTAAATAATTAAACATTTTCTGATATAAATAAATACCATTATTTTTCGTAAAAATTGCTCTTTTAGGTTCATATTTAGCATCTTTATTAATCGAATATTTAAGGGGTACGTAAGGTAAATTAGCGACTATAATATCATAGTTAAAAGATATATTATCCAGTAGGTTATTTTGCATGATATTATAATCTGTAGTATGAATTACAGCATTTAATTTAGCAATTCTAAGGGCTTTTCGGCTTATATCTATCATGTCAACTGAACAATTTTTTATGTTTTTTAATAGGGTTATTCCAATATTACCCGATCCAGTTCCAAGGTCTAAAATATTAATATGTTTTTTTGTGTGGAGGGTATTATCCTTAATGATAATGTTTTGTATTTCAGTAATCATATTTTCGGTTTCAGGTCTAGGTTGTAGGACATTTTTATTAATAATAAATTTGATATCGTAAAAATAAGAAAAACCTAGAATTTGTGAAATGGGTTTATGGGCTATTCGTTTATTTAGATATTTTCTAAATAGCTTAAACTGCGATTCACTGAGTACGATATCATTATTGAGTAAAATATGTGTACGACTGATATGTAGGATATTTTCTAGGACTATTAAAACATCTAAGTAAGCCGATTTAATATTATTATCCAGTAATAATTTAGAGTATATTTTTATTAATTCATCTAGTTTAAGATTTTTTTTAAACTTATTTTTTTTCATTAGCTGATAATTTTATATCTGCATCATGAAGTTTATCTAGCATATCATCAATACTACCATTCAAGAATTGGACTATATTTGATCTCGTGTAATTTATTCTATGGTCGGTTATTCTGTCTTGCGGAAAATTATAGGTTCTAATTTTTTCACTTCTATCCCCAGTTCCAATTAATGCTATTCTTTCAACGGATAATTTCTTTTGACTTTCTTCTATTTGAATGGCTAATAATCGCGATCGAAGTATATTTAATGCTTTAATTTTGTTTTTAATTTGCGATTTTTCATCTTGATTAGATACCACTATTCCAGAAGGGATATGAGTTATTCTTACTGCAGAATCTGTGGTATTTACTGATTGTCCACCGTGTCCACTTGATCTATAAACATCAATCCTTAGATCATTTGGGTTAATCTCAACGTCTTTTTCTTCAGCTTCGGGTAAAATCGCAACAGTTACTGTTGAGGTGTGAATTCTCCCTTGACTTTCAGTAGAGGGGATTCTTTGTACTCTGTGTACCCCAGCTTCGTATTTTAATCTGCCATAGACACTATCTCCGTTGATAGCAAAAATTATTTCTTTAAATCCGCCAATTTCATTAATATTTTCAGATAAAATTTCTACTTTATAATTATGATTTTCTGCCCATCTAGAATACATTTTGAATAACTCACCAGTAAAGATACTTGATTCATTGCCACCTGCCGCAGGTCTAATTTCGCATATTACATTTTTAATGTCGTTCGGATCAGAAGGGATCATTATATTATGAATTTCTTGAGTAGTGTTTTCCAATTCTTGATTTAAGGAGATTAACTCTTGTTGTGCTAAATCATGTAAGTCGATATTTTCTTTATCGGATAAGATTTTTTCGGAAGATTTAATCTGAGATTTTATATTTTCAGCTTTTTTCAAAAGTTCTAAAAGCTTTAATAACTCAACTTGTTTTTTAGCGATCAGTGGGTATTCCTTAGTTCTAAAAAAATTACTATCTTTTAATTTGATCTCAATTTCTGAAATTTCTTGATTAATTTTATCTATATCAATATCCATAGTTAGCTACATTCTATAACAAAATTAAGTTCTAATGAATTTGTTCAAAGAACTTTTAAAGGTTTTAGTAATTAAGAAACAGTTACTTCTTTTTTCTTCGGTACTTTTTCTTTCTTTTGACTACTCATAAGAGAAGCTCTAGCGGCGTTTCCAGCTGCTACCCGAGCCTTAAATTTATCTACTCTTCCTTCAACGTCTACAATTCGTTCCTCACCAGTGAAAAATGGATGTGAACTACTGCTGATATGTATGTTTACTAAAGGGTATTCAGTTCCTTCAATTGTAATTTTATCTTCTGCTGGAGCCGTTGACATAGTCAAAAAGACTTTTCCATTATTTAAGTCTTTAAAAGCAACTAATCTGTAATTACCTGGATGAATCTCTTTTTTCATAATATTCTTATCTAAAATATATTAATAATATTTAATCTAGATTGTCAGTATATAAGTTTTATCTGTATTGGTCAATAACCAATCTTAATATCACCTTGAAATATTTATTAGATTATGTATAATAATATTAAATAACTAAACAAATCGGGAATAAATCCTCCATTTACATTAGTCAATGAAAGTGGCATCCGATTGAAGAGAAAGGAAAATATGGCTGAGCAAGTAATAGAGATAGACGTCAAGAAACTTTTTGAATCAGGTGCATATTTTGGGCATAGGACCAGTAGGTGGAACCCGAAAATGAATAAATATATACACTCAAAAAGAAAGGGTATTCATATCATTGATTTAGAGAAAACTGCTGATTGTTTAAAATTAGCCTTAGATTATATTTATGATATATCATCCCAGGGTAAACAAATTTTATTAGTTGGAACAAAACCTCAGTCTAGAGAAATTATCCAAGAGGTAGCTCAAAAAACGGGTATGCCATACATATCTAAAAGATGGTTGGGTGGAACGTTAACTAACTGGAATACTATAAGTTTGCAGATCAAAAAGTCAAAAGAATTAGAATCAAATATGCTTGCTGGAGTCTATAATGATAAGTTTAATAAACTGGAGATTCAGAGAATACAAGAAAAAATTGAACGTTTAAACGATATTTATTCTGGTATAAAAAACATGAATAATATTCCATCAGCTGTTTTTGTCGTTGATGCTGTTATTGACCATATTTGTATCAGTGAAGCCAATAAATTGAATATCCCTATTGTAGCTATAGTTGATTCGAACGCAGATCCTACTAAGATAAGTTATCCTATTCCAGCAAATGATGATTCTACGAAAACAATACGACTTATTTTAGAATATCTTGAGAAAACAATTATTGCCGCTAAATCAAAAGTTACTAAAGATTAGTCATTATAGGGAGGAAATATGATGATTGAATTAAATGAAATTAAGAGATTAAAGGATTTAACTGGTGTTGGCTTAACTGATGCCAAAAAAGCTTTAGAGGATTCAAAAGGAAATTTTGATAAGGCTTTAGAAACAATGAGAAAGAAGGGTTTAACAAAAGCTGAGAAAAGAAGCGAGAAAGAAACTCGTGAAGGTATAGTAAACACGTATAATCACGATAACAGAATAGGTGTAGTTGTTGAGGTAAATTGTGAAACTGATTTTGTTGCTAGAAATGAAATATTCTTAAATTTAGTTAAAGATATTTCCATGCAAATAGCCGCTACAGATCCAGAATATATAAGTATCAAAGATGTTCCAGAAGATATTAAAGCAAAAGTTTTTGATGAGTATTCTACTAAAGCGTTAAGTGAAAATAAACCTAAAGAAATGATTCAGAAAATTGTAGAAAATCAGGTTAATAAATATTTTTCAGAAAAATGTCTTCTTAGCCAATATTTTATTAAGGATGAAAAAATTACAATTGATGAATTACTAAAAGAACATATATCCAAATTGGGTGAAAATATAGTTATAAATAAGTTTTATCGAATTGCATTAGGTGAAGTTAAATAATTTTAAGTGCTATAATTTAAATAGACTATGAATAACGAAGATAATGTAATTAAAAGTCTAAATAATTCTTTATCAATTGTTGAAGAAAATTTTGAAAAAGAACTACATACAATTAGAACTGGAAGGGCAAGTTCTAATATGTTAAACAACATTAACGTTGAAGCATATGGTGTTATGACTCCTCTTAATCAAATAGCCTCTATAGTTGTTATAGATGCACAAATGTTACAGGTTACTCCTTATGATCCTAATAACCTTAATTCAATTATTACTTCAATTCGAAACCATCAAGAACTTGGATTAAATCCTTCGGATGATGGAAGGGTTGTAAGATTAGCTATTCCTCCATTGACGGAAGAGAGAAGAACAGAAATTGCAAAACAGATTGGTCAAAAAATGGAGGAAACTATGATAAAAATCAGGAATTTGAGGCATGAATCTATTAATAAAATCGAGCAGAGCAAAAAGGATAAAAATATTGGAGAAGATGATGCAAAAAGATATCATAAACAAATTGATGAAATAATCAATGCTTCAAAATCTAAAATAGAAGTTCTTACTAAACAAAAAGAAAAAGAAGTAATGTCTTTGTGAAAATAAGAAGTTACTGTAATATTTTTCTTTTTTATTATAATAAGTTTAAATGTAATTGCTATAATAGACTTAAGTTAATATAACAAAAGAGGAATATATGAATCTATTTGTATTGGTGCTAGGAATTATATTCTTTATTTGTTTAATTATTGTTCATGAGCTCGGGCATTTTATAGTTGCTATTCGGAATGGAGTAGAGGCCGAAGAATTTGGAATTTTTTTTGGCCCAACTTTATTCAAACATAAAACCAAAAAAGGTTGGATTTTTAAAATTAATCTTTTACCACTTGGAGGATATGTAAAACTTAAAGGTGAGCATGATACAGATACTCAACCTGGTAGTTATGGTGCATCAAGTTTATGGGTTAAAACTAAAATTATGAGCGCTGGAGTGTTTTCTAATTTTATTTTAGGCGTTATATTTTTATTAATTCTTTGTTTTTTAGGTATACCTCAGTTAATCCCAAATCAATTTGGAACTAAGAGTGATCAATATGTTGTATCTAACCCAAATAATTATCTTGTTATACAGCAAGTATTGAAAGATTCCCCTGCAGCTCAAGGAAATCTTAAAGCTGGATATAAAATTGTTTCTCTTGGAATAAATAAATATGATCAGACAAAAATATATACTTTTATTGATTTGCAAAATTTGACTAAGAAATATCAGGGACAGCGAGTAGAAATATACTATTCTTATCAAAATAAGATCTCTTCTACATTCGTAAAGATGAATAGTACTCAAGAAATTCAAAATAATTCAAAAAATCATCAGAAATTTTATCTTGGCGTTGCCGTAAATCAATTCCAATCGGGATATCAAGTATTAAGATATACTTGGACTGCACCAATCGTAGCTCTTGGAACTACCAAACAGATAATAGTACTTACATTTGATGGTTTGGGTCATGCACTTAAGGGTTTATTTGGCATATTTTCTGGATTGATTTCAAATAATCAAATTGCTAGAAAAAATGCCCAAACTACAGCAAGTAATCAATTAGTTGGTCCGGTAGGAATCTTCGTTATTTTAAAGGATGGAAGTGCGAATGGAATTTTATTTATGTTGTTTATCATAGCCATTATTTCATTGACTTTAGCTATTATGAATATTTTGCCTATACCAGCTCTTGATGGCGGTAGATTATGGTTTACATTACTATTTAGATCAATCAAAAAACCTCTAAATCAACGTAACGAGGAAATTCTTAATGCAACAGGTTTTTTAATTTTATTGTTGTTATTAGGTGTGGTTACTTATCTAGATATTAAGAGATTTTTTTAATGGATAAAGATAATAAATCAAAAATTGTAAATGATAATAAGAAGGATAAATTATGGGGTTTTTGGGCTGGTTTTTTTTACAGTGTATTAATATTTATAATTGCTCAATTATTTCCAATTGTTTTGGTTTTATATCCAGTTTTAATTAAGCATTATACTTTTCATCAAGCATTAAATTGGCTAGGAGTGTCAATATATGCTCAATTTTTTACAGTTTTAATATTTGAGTTATTAATTATTTTATCTATCTTATTTTTTTTGAAACGTAAAAAATTAAAATATAAGGTTATTGGATTACGTAAATTTGTTTACAAGGATATTTTGTACGGATTTGTCGGAATATTTATTTATTTTATATTATATTTCTTGGTTGTATTTATCATTAGCATGGTTTTTAAGAACTTAAATATAAATCAAAAACAAAATGTGGGTTTTAACTCAGCTACGGGTTTTATAGAATTAACGATAACTTTTTTAAGTTTGGTCATAATTGCTCCAATTGCTGAAGAAATGCTTTTTAGAGGATTTTTATATACTACATTTCGTGGTAAATTACCTATTTTTTGGGCAGCTATTCTAACAAGTATAATATTTGCCTCTCTTCATTTGCCGGAAGGTGTAGGGGGTCCTTTGTGGATTGGTGCGCTAGATACTTTTACATTATCAATGGTTTTGGTATACCTAAGGGAAAAAACTGGAGGACTATACTCTGGAATGATTGTCCATGGACTAAAAAATGGGTTAGCTTTTTTTATTTTATATATTAGCCCAATAATTGCTATTATTAGAATTCATTAAGATATAATACTATATAGTATAAATATGAGATTAAGTAATTTATATACTAAAACAATTAAGAATAATCCTAGCGATGAACAGTCTCTTAATGCCCAATTGTTGATTCGAGCTGGTTTTATACATAAGGAAATGGCTGGGGTTTATAGTTATTTACCTTTAGGTAAAAGGGTCTTAGATAATATTTCTAAAATAATCAGAGAAGAAATGAATAATCTTGGATGTCTTGAGGTTCAGATGAGTATATTACAACCTAAAGAAATATGGGAAATTACAGATAGATGGGATGATAAAAAAGTAGATATTTGGTTTAAAACAAAATTATATAATGGACAGGAATTGGGGATTGGTTTGACTCACGAAGAACCCATTGTTGATAGTTTAAAAAGTTACATAGATTCATATAAAAGTTTACCCGTTTATGTATATCAGATTCAAAATAAGTTTAGGAATGAGCTAAGAGCTAAAAGTGGATTACTAAGGGGCAGAGAGTTTTTAATGAAAGATCTTTACTCCTTCTCTGAAAGTCAGGAAGGACATCGAAAATTTTATGAGAAAGTCATTAAATCGTATCAGAATATATATTCAAAACTTGAGCTAGGAGATTTTACTTACAGGACTTACGCAGATGGAGGGATATTTAGTAAGTCCTTTAGTGATGAATTTCAAACTATAAGTCCGATTGGTGAGGATGATATCTATGTTGATGAAGTCAAAAAAATAGCTATTAATGCTGAAATATATAATGATTTGAATCTAAAAAAACTGTCTTTAGATAAATCTAGTTTAGTTTTAAAAAAAGGAGTAGAGGTAGGGAATACATTTTCTTTAGAATCTAAATATACAGATGCATTAGATCTATATTATACTGATAAAAATGGCCATAAAAAGTCTATTATTATGGGTTGTTATGGTATTGGAGTTAGTAGATTGATGGGCGTGATAGCTGAAGTTTTTGCAGATAGTAATGGTTTAGTTTGGCCGAACTGTATTGCTCCATTTAAGGTGTATCTAATTTCTGTTAATGAAGATCCTAAAAGTAAACAAAAAACAGAGGTCATATATAAACTATTGACACAAAAAAATATTGATGTAATATATGATGACCGAGATGTGAGAGCGGGCGAAAAATTTGCGGATGCGGATTTGCTCGGTATTCCATATAGGGTGGTAGTAAACCAAAATTTTGAAGATAAACAAGTTGAATTAAAGCATCGAAAACAAAACAAGATTGAATTCGTTCAATTTGATAGACTTGAGTCTATTATTTATTAAAATTATTTAGAGAATGGTACGGGGGGATAAAATATGAAGAAACTATTTAAATTAACTAAAGATGGAATAGAAGATTTAAGACGAGAATTAGAGGCTCTTATTGCTAAAAGACCCGTTATATCTGAATCTATTCGAGCTGCAAGAGAGCTAGGTGATTTATCTGAAAACGCTGAATACCAATCTGCTAGAGAAGAGCAAGAAAGAGTTGAGAATAGAATAAATGAAATTGAAGCAATTCTCCAAAATACTGAAATAATTCAAAAAAGTAAATCTAATAAAATAATTGAACTTGGTTCAAGAGTAAAAATTAAAAATAGTAAAGGGACTAGGGAATTTCAGATTGTTGGAACTGTTGAAGCAGATCCATTAAATGGCAAAATTTCGGATGTATCATTAATTGGTTCTAGTCTTATAAATAAAAAATTAGGTGATATGGTTGAAATTAAGACCCCTCAAGAAAATTCATTGTATAAAATAGTAGAAATTTCTTAAACTGCTTTTTTACTATCTCATTACATAAAATAGTAGTGCTTAAACTATAAATAGGATAATATTTAAGATATATGGCTACACTAAAAGAACTCAGGAACGAGAGACTTAAGAAACTTAATTCCCTACTAGAATTAGATATCAATCCGTATCCTGAAAATTCGAATAGAACAAATCCTATTTCAGATATTACTGATAAATATGATCAATTTCAAGATAAAGAAGTAGTTGTCGCAGGAAGAATTCTGAACATCCGGAAATTCGGCAAAATCAGTTTTATTGTTATTAAGGATCAAAGTTCAAAAATTCAATTGTTCCTTGATAAGAATACCCTAAATAATAGAGACAATAAATTAGATCCTTCACAAATTGATTTTTCTTTAATTAATCTTTTAGATGCTGGTGATTTTATTGAAGGAAAGGGTAAGGTAAATAAAACTCAAACTGGTGAAATATCGGTCATGGTTAATAGTTTGAGAATTTTAACTAAATCTCTCAGGCCACTTCCAACATTACAAGATGGTTTTTCTAATAAAGAAGAACGGCTAAGACGGAGATATGTAGATATTAATGTAAATGATGATGTCAAACAGAGATTTATACGTAGAAGTAAATTTTGGCAAAATACACGAGATTATCTTTTAAGAAAAGATTTCATTGAAATTAATATCCCAGTTTTAGAGCATACTACCGGTGGAGCTGATGCTAATCCATTTATTACCCATATGGATTCTTTAAATCAAGATTTTTATTTAAGAATAAGCCATGAATTACCCCTAAAAAGACTTATAGGATCTGGGTACGAGAGAGTTTTTGATATAGGACCTAGATTTAGGAATGAAAATTACTCAGATGAACACTTACCAGAACATATTGCTATGGAAAGTTACATGGCTTATCAAAATTTTGAACAAGCCCTAGAATTCTATGAGGATATGTTAAAACAGGTTATTCAATCGACTTGGGGCAGATTAGATTTTAAAATAGGGAATTTTGATATTAACTTAGACCAAGAATGGCCCAGAAAAAGTTACCCAGATATATTAAGGGATAAATTCGGAATTGATGTATTTAATCCTGACTTAAATCAACTAAAAGATATTTTAATTAAAAATAAAGTTACTCTTGAGGGCGAAATCAATATTTCTAGAGCTTTAGATAATGTATGGAAAATTATCAGAAGAGAGTCAGCCGGACCATTTTGGTTAATTTATGAGCCTACTTTTTTATCTCCACTTTCAAAAGTTAACCCTAAAGATCCTAGATTAAGTTTACGATTTCACCCAGTCTTCTTAGGTACAGAAATGGGTAATGGCTATTCAGAGTTAAATGACCCTATTGATCAATTAAATAAATTTATTGAGCAGCAAAAACTTAGAGATAGTGGCGATAACGAGGCACAAATGCTAGATATAGATTTTGTAGAAATGCTGGAGTATGGAATGCCACCAACCTGTGGGTGGGGGATATCTGAGAGGATATTTTGGGCACTTGAAGGTGTATCGGCAAGAGAAGGTGTTCCGTTTCCAAATTTAAGATATGACATTGATCAAGTGACTAAATCAATTTATCCGGAATTATATAGTAAAAATGATTAATGTTTCTAGAGATGTTTTCATTAATATGATCAATGATAGTATGCTTGAGTTATCTAAAAATCACATTCAAAACTTAAAGAATGTTGCAATTATTGTAGAGGATATTCCTAGTCCTCAACAGTTAAAATTACTGAATGTTGGAAAATATCAAACTTTATATGGGTTGTATGAAGGCGTTCCGTTAAGTAAAAGACAAGGGAATCTTAAAACCATACCAGATAAAATAACTTTATTCAAAAATCCTATTGAGGGTGGATCAAATAACCTATTAGAATTAAAAGAAAATATTAGACATACTTTATGGCATGAGATTGCTCATTATTATGGACTAGATCATCAACAAATTAATTTATTGGACCAAAGATAAATATTATGAATAATTATATATTTGATTTCGATGGAACTATCGCGGATTCATTTTGGCTAATCATTGATATTGCTCATAATTTAACTAACCACCCCAAGTTATTGGACAAAAATTTAATAAATAAACTAAGAGATAATAGTTTATCTGATCTAACATCTGAGCTTAATATTCCAAAATATAGATGGCCATTGTTGTTAAGAAAAGGGAGAATAGAAATGAAGAGTAGATTAACAGAAGTTAAGATTATATCAAATATGGATTTAGTTATAGAAAAACTTTTTAAATCTGGTCATAATTTATATATTTTAAGTAATAACAGTAAGGAGAATTTAATTAATTTTTTAGAAGAATATAATTTAGTAAAATACTTTAATGATATCTACGGAGATATAGGTTTATTTAAAAAAGCTAAATATTTAAATAAGATTATTAAACAAAATAAATTAGCTAAAGAAAATGTGATTTATGTTGGAGATGAAACGAGAGATATTCTTGCATCTAAGAAGATTAACATTAAGGTGGCTGCTGTCACTTGGGGATTCAATTCTCCTAAAGTTCTAAAATTACATAATCCTGATTTTATAATAAATAATCCAATGGAATTACTAAAAATAAAGTAATATACCAAAAGATATATAAATTAGATCATTTTTGATATTTTCATCGGATATGAATAATTGAATATTTTTACTAAAAAAGTTTGATCTTATTTTAATATCTGCCATCATTTCCTTTTTGTTAGCAGAAGTATTGTAATAATAAATTTGGTAAGTTTGTGGAATTAAAATAAGAAAATAGTGCAGTATCTCACCTATTGCCGGTATCATTAAAATTAGGGTAGATAATTTTGTTAATCTATTACTTCTTTCATATGCCATATAAAGCTTGTTATTATTTACCTTAATCTCATAGCTATGTTTCTTATAAATATTTCTATAACCGATATGTTTAATATCAACATTTTTGATATCAGTGTTGGGGTTAAAGCCATTAATCGTATAAGAATGTACCAAGGGGTTAGAAGTGTTTTTGTTTATTTTAAAAAGACTCTTAGTAGTAGAGTTTTGTTGATAAACATTAATTGTTTTAAATAGCTTAATTAGTAAAATTAAATTTAAATATCCAATCTTGTTATTTTTATTATTAATAATTACTATCTTTGGTAATAAGCTAAAATTTTTATGTAGTATATTATAAGATCTAGCTTGGTTTTTGTTCACTTCTATAGTATAAACCGAGAAATATTCAATTAATAGTGATACAATTTATGAATTATGTCATATAGGAATTTAATTTATGTCCCTAAACAAAAAGAGCCATTTAAAATTAGTAGATCTAAAATTGAATTGTTTATGCAATGTCAGCGTTGTTTTTGGTTGGATGCTAGATTGGGCATTAAGCGTCCATCTATGCCACCCTTTAATCTAAATAACGCAGTTGATCAGCTTTTTAAAAAGGAATTTGATATTTACAGAAAATCTAAAAAAGCACATCCAATAATGATTGAAAATGGTATAGATGCAATTCCATTTGAACACCCAGATCTCGATAAATGGAGAGAAAATTTTGTTGGAATCGGATATTTGGATAAACCAACAAATCTATTTGTTTTTGGTGCCGTGGATGATTTATGGATCAATAGTAAAGACGAATTAATAGTTGTAGATTATAAGGCAACTTCTAAGACATCTGAAGTTAACGTAGATTCTGATTGGCAAATTGGATATAAAAGGCAGGTCGAAATTTATGTATGGTTGTTAAGAATGAATGGATTTAAGGTAAGTGATAAAGCTATATTTGTTTATACAAATGCTCAAATAGATTCAGATGGATTTTATGATGTATTAAAATTTAAGACGAAAATAATTGAGCATAATACAAATATTGATTGGATAGAGGAAGAAATTAAGAATATTAAAAAGTGTTTGGATGGAGAAATTCCCAAGGTCGGTAAATCGGCTATGGGTGGTATTTGCGAGTTTTGTGAATATTCAAAAAAAAGAACCGAATTAACATTAAAATACTTACCTAAAAAAAGATAGATGTATAATTAAATTAAATGGTAGATATTAAATTAATTAGAGAAAACCCAGAATTGGTTATTAAAAACACTTTAAATAAGGGTTATGAAGTAGATGTTCAAAAATTATTAGAAGTTGATTCCCAAAAAATACAACTTTTAAAAGATGTCCAAAAATTAAGAGAAAAGAGAAATGATCTCTCTAATTATAAAGGTGGTCAAAAACCCACAGAAGAACAGATGAAAGAAGTAAAAAATATCAAAAAAGAATTGGAAGAGAAAGAGGATAGGTTAAATACACTAAATCAAGAATTTAATGATTTATTACTTAAAGTTCCAAATATTTCTTGGGAAGATGTTCCTATAGGTAAATCAGAAGATGATAATTTGGTAATCAAAGAAGTGGGAGATAAGCCTGTATTTAATTTTGAACCTAAAAATCATTATGAAATTGCACTAGAAAGAGATTGGCTTGATAAGGTTAGGGCAGCTAAAGTCTCTGGTAGTAGGTTTAATTATATAAAAAATGGCTTAGTTGAATTACAGTTTGCTTTAATTCAGTTTGTTTTTAAAAATTTAATCGATCAAAATGTTATTGATTCAATAATAAAAGAAAATAATCTAGATATTATAAGCAAACCATTTGTACCTATATTGCCACCTGCACTCATAAAAACCGATGTTTATAAAGATTCAGCTCGTCTTGATGCTAAAGACGTAACCTATAAGCTTGAGGGTGATGAACTTTGGCTTAATGCAAGTGCAGAGCATAGTTTGTGTACTATGTATAAAGATGAAATATTGGAAGAAAAAGAGCTTCCTATTCGCTACATTGGATACAGTACTTCATTTAGAAGGGAAGCAGGCTCTTACGGTAAAGACATGGAAGGTATGTTTAGATCTCATCAGTTTGATAAATTAGAAATGGAAGTTTTTAGTACACCGGAAACTGGCATAGATGAACATAAATTCTTAATCGCTATACAGGAATATTTATTAAATAAACTACAAATTCCCTATAGGTATGTTTTGAAGTGCACAGCAGATATTGGCTTTCCAAATAGTCGTGGAGTTGATTTAGAGTCATGGCTTCCCGGACAGAATAATTATAGAGAGACACACTCAGCAGATTATATGAGTGATTTTCAGACTAGGCGACTGAAAACTAGGATTAAACGGAAATCTGGAGAGATAGATTTTGCTCACACTAATGATGCAACGGCTATTGTGTTAAGTCGCATACCAATTGCTATAATTGAAAACTATCAAGACGAGAAAGGTATGGTCAAAGTACCAGATGTTTTGAAGCAGTTTATCAACAGAGATTATTTATAAATTAGTAATAGGAGAAACTTATGATTCAAAAATTGGATATTGAAGGAGTTCATTTAAAGATAGATGATAATTTAAATAAATATGTTATTAAAAAATTAGGTAATTTGGATAAATACTTATCTAATAAAATTAAAGAATCAATCCATATGGAAGTTATCTTAAAAGAAACAAAAGATAAAAATAAAAATAATTGTATCTGTGAAGTTAATTTATATTTGCCTTCAGAAAAAATCAATGTAAAAGATAAAACAGTTAATATATACGCTGCCATTGATATTGTTGAAGCAAAGTTAAAACTTAAAATTCATCAATATTCTGATAAACATAATTTAGCCAAAATCCATCGAAGAATCTTTCATAAGATCATAAATAAAATATCTTAGATAAAAATACTCGATTTATATTAAATTTTTAGATATAATTATTTGTAATATTTATATAAACGTTTGTAAGTTTTAGGGGTAAAAATAATTTCAATGAATATAGTATTGAAAAAAATATTAGGGGATCCACAAGCAAAGACAATAAGAAGACTTAGAAAACGTGTTGTTGAAATTAACGCACTTAGTAAAAAATATGAAAAATTAAGTCCAAAACAGCTTTTACTCCAAACTGATATTTTAAAGAAAAGGCTCAAGACAGAATCTTTAGATAAGTTACTTCCAGACGCCTTTGCATTAGTGCGAGAAGCTGCCTCTCAATCTCTTGGTCAGCGACATTTCGACGTTCAATTAATTGGAGGTATAGTTTTACACGAAGGTAATGTAGCCGAAATGAAAACTGGAGAAGGTAAAACATTGGTCGCAACATTGCCGGTATATTTAAATGCACTATCCGGAAAAGGTGTTCATGTCGTTACCGTAAATGATTATCTAGCACAAAGAGATGCTGGTTGGATGGGACAAGTTTATAATTTTCTTGGTTTATCTACTGGTGTAATAATTGCCGATAAGAGCTTTATATTTGATCCAGAATATAAAAATACCGAACATCAAGATGAAAGATTCCACCATTTAAAACCATGTACTAGAACTGAAGCATATGCAGCAGATATTACATATGGAACAAATAACGAATTTGGTTTTGATTATCTTCGAGATAATATGGTTAGAGAAGTTGACCAATTAAGACAGAGAGATTTAAATTATGCAATTGTTGATGAGGTAGACTCAATTTTAATAGATGAAGCTAGGACACCATTAATTATTAGTGCCCCAAGCGTAACCAGTGGTACGTCGTATTTGCAATTTGCTAAAATTGTACGACAACTTAATAAAGATGAAGATTATGAAACTGATGAAAAAAGGAAGACTGTAATATTGCTTGATAAGGGTACGGAAAAAATTGAAAAAATTTTAAATATCGATAATTTGTATGGTTCTGAAAATATTAAGACCATTTATCATCTTCAGCAAGCGCTACGTGCCCAAGCTCTTTTTCATCGAGATAAAGATTATGTAGTTACAAAGGATGGTGAAGTGGTTATTGTAGATGAATTTACGGGAAGGCTTTTAGCTGGACGTAGATACAATGAAGGATTGCATCAGGCAATTGAGGCTAAAGAAGGGGTTGAAGTTCAGCAAGAGAGTCAAACTTTGGCAACAATTTCATTTCAAAATTATTTTAGACTTTATGATAAATTAGCTGGTATGACAGGTACTGCATTAACAGAAAGCGAAGAATTTCATCAAATTTATAAATTGGATGTAGTTGAGATTCCTTCTAACAGACCCATAAAAAGAGAAGATAAACCGGATCGAATATACAAGACCGAACATGGAAAGTTTAAAGCCATTGTGAACGAAATTAAGGCGTTAAATACCAAGGGACAGCCAGTTTTAATAGGAACTGTTTCAATAGAGAAAAACGAATTACTAGGTAATTTGCTGAAAAAGGCAGGAGTTGACCATCAAGTTTTGAATGCAAAAAATAACGAAAGAGAAGCTAGTATTATTGCTAGAGCTGGAGAACGAGGAGCAGTAACTCTCGCTACAAATATTGCAGGTCGTGGTACGGATATTGTGCTTGCTGAAGACGTCAAGGAATTAGGAGGATTATTTGTATTGGGAAGTGAAAGACATGAATCTAGGAGAATAGATAATCAGTTGAGAGGTAGATCAGGAAGACAAGGAGATCCTGGAGTAACTCAATTTTTTGTAAGTACTGAGGATGATTTAATGCGTATTTTCGGAGGTGAAAAAATTGCGGCAGTTATGTCTAGATTGAAAGTCGATGATCAGACTCCTATAGAAAATAGAATTATTTCAAAATCACTTGAAGGTGCACAGAAAAAAGTTGAAGGATATCATTTTGATCAGAGAAAAAACATTGTTCAATATGATGATGTAATGAATAGACATAGAAGAGCTACATACTCAATGCGAAGGGAGATATTGAGAACAGATAATATAAAAAAACGAATTTTAATTTTTATTGAACAACTTGCCAAACAAATTGCTCATTCTCCAGAAGTTACAGCAGATGACTTTGAGGATTATTTAAAAAATATTTATTCTTTCGATGATAAGACTCTAGATGCTTTATTTGAGAGTAGTTCTGATATGTTTGAAAAAAATCTACTAGATGCTTCATTAGATATGTATAAAAAGAAAGAAAAATTGTTTGGTGAAGATATTAGAAAAGTTGAGAGAGAAATATATCTTCAAATTCTAGACAATTTATGGATGAAACACCTCGAAAATATGGATCATTTAAAAGAAGGTATCCATTGGATGGGAGTTGGACAACAAGATCCTCTAGTTGAATATAGAAAACGTGGTCAAATATTATTTGAAAGTATGCAAGATGAGTTAAGGACTGAAGTGATCCATACCTTATTTAGTGCTGCTCCAATGACTAAAGAGGAAATCGATCGAGCAATGGAGACGGAATTAACTTTGGCAGCAAAATCTTCAATCGAAAATTCGAATCAGATTGTTAATAATCAAGAAGAATTTGAAGAAAAAGATTTTGATCTAAATAGAGAAAAAACAATACAAAAAAATAAGGCCAAAAAATTAAAAAAGATACATAAAAATGAAAGAAAAAGGAAAACTTTAGCTAAAAGAAGAAAAAAATAAGCTATGAGGCATACTGTTAAAGAAGTTTCTCTAAAAAATGGTGCTAAGGGACTGTTTATAAACGTGCCCGATGCTGTAGTTATGGATTTTAATTTTAATTTTAGAGCGGGAGAATATTTGGTTGATCCAAATAAATGGGAAATCCCACATCTAATGGAGCATGTTTTATTAGGGGCTAATGAAGAAATTCCTCGCGCACATGATTTTCATGCCGAAATTGAAAAAAACGGTGCTTATTCAAATGCATCTACATCTGTTTATGAGATTGATTATGAAGCTGAATGTGCTGATTTTGAATGGGATCGTATTCTTGATCTATTAATTCTGTCTATTACAAAACCCTTGTTTCTAAAAGAAGAACTAAAATCCGAAATCGGTAATGTTAGAGAAGAATTATCTTCTAGATCAAATAATTTGTTTAGGAAACTAAGTTTAAGAATGAAAAAGAAAATAGGTTTATTGGTCAAAACGGATCAGGAACGTTTAAAATTAATAAAAAATATTGAACTTGAAGATATTAAAAATCATTATTTAAAAACTCATATAACCTCTAATTTAAGATTTGTTATAGCTGGGAATATTAATCCTTCCAGAGAATTAATTTTAAAGAATAAATTAAATAGCATAGCTCTACCAAGAGGTAAGAATAGATTTCCCCTTCCCAAAGAAGTTCCTAGAATGATTAATGTACCAGTTAGCGTAAATAATAGGAGTATTGATAATATTTATTTCTATGTAGATACTTTTTTGCAGCGTCAATTAAATAATCGAGAAATATTTGCCCTAGGTCTTGTAAACACTTATTTGACAGAAACTCTTTACTCAAAAATATTGGGTACTGCAAGAGAGAAGGGATTAATATATGACATGAGTTCTGGATTGACTCTTAATCAATATTTTTCTAACTGGTGGTTCGGAGCTCAAGTATCGAGAGAAAATATTGGACCATTATTTGATGTTATTATTTCGGAAATTTCAAAAATAAAACGAGGGGATATCAATGAAGATGACATAAATGCAACAAAACAA
>JAJZMH010000033.1 GCA_021850365.1 bacterium | reverse complement strand
GTCTTCGTTTTGATTTTTCACATCCTCAAAAAATGACTCCGGAAGAAATTCAAAAGGTTGAAGATATTGTTAATCAGAAGATAAAAGAAGATTTAGTTGTTAGCTTCGATGAATACCCAACCAAAACAGCTTTAAATGAATTACATGCAATGGGAGCCTTTGGGGATAGGTACGGTGATAAGGTTAAAGTGTACAGGATGACACCAAAAGATAGTCAAGAACCATTTAGTCTTGAAATATGTGGTGGTCCTCACGTCCAACATACTGCTACTTTAGCAGAAGGTGGAAAGAAATTTAAAATAATTAAAGAAGAATCATCCTCTGCTGGAATTAGAAGAATTAAAGCCCAGTTAATTTAAGCTTATTCCAAGTCAAAAATTTAAAAATTTATGTTAAAATTAAGCATATGCTTCAAAACATTAAAGATAGTTCCAAAAAACTTTTGGTTAGTACCAAGCAAAAAGCACTATCTAAAACCAACTCACTTTTAAATAGCACTAAATCTAAAGAGAAATATATTGTAGCTTTAGACATAGGGACTGAGTATGTTAAAGCATTAATTGCTCGTTCAACAGCTGACTCTGAAAACCTAGAAATAATTGGTGTAGGTAAAAGTCATCAAAAACTAACCGATATGCAATCTGGAGCCATATCAGATATTGCTGGAGTGGTTGAAAATTGCGACAAAGCATTATCCGAAGCTGAGGAGCAAGCTAAAGTTAGTGCTAGATCTGTAGTTATTGGGATAGCAGGAGAATTAGTAAAAGGAATGACTAATACTGTAAAAATATCTAGAAAAGATCCAACTATTCCAATTGATGCTGAGGAGATGGATAAAATTATTACTTTGGTTCAACAAAAATCTGAGAATAGAGCAAAACAACAATTGGCCTATGAATTAGGGGGCAAAAATGTAGATGTACGATTGGTAAATAGTGCTCTAGTTAGTATAGAAATCGATGGATATCCAATCTCTAATCCTATTGGATTCCAAGGTAGAGATGTTGTTATTGGATTATATACTGCATTTGCTCCAATGATCCATATTGGTGCTTTAGAAAAAACAGCTCAAGAACTTGATCTTGATCTAATTGCCGTAGCCGCTGAACCATTTGCTGTATCAAGAGCCGTTATTGGGAATGACCCCAATCAAAACCTAAGTGCTATCTTAATGGATGTTGGTGGAGGAACTACAGATATTGCAGTCATTAACGAAGGTGGTGTACAAGGAACAAAAATGTTTGGAATTGGAGGAAGGGCCTATACTAGAAGTATCGAAAGAGAACTTGGAATTACATTTGATCAAGCTGAAAAAATTAAACTTAATTTAAGTTCAAATCAGATACCAACTCAAAAAAGACCGATTATTGAACTTGCCCTAGAGAAGACTGCAGATACCTGGGTAAGTGGAGTTGAATTAGGATTATCTGAATTCGATAAACTAGATAATCTACCATATAGAATGTTCTTATGTGGTGGTGGATCAAGCTTAGATTTACTATTAGATACCTTAGAACAAACCGATTGGTATAAAAATTTACCTTTTACTAAAAAACCAGTTGTTCATCATATTAGACCAGAGCAAGTTATTGGAATTGTTGATCGTACCGGATCTATTAACGACCATACTTTTATAACGGCTATGGGGTTACTTCGAGTAGGAATGGATACGATTGATTTCGATCCTAATGCATCTGATTCAATAAAGGCTAAATTAGATAAGATATTGAGCATATAACTATGAATAATAAAGAAACAATTTATCTAGATGTCGACGATGAAATAACTTCTGTAATTGATAAAGTAGTTAAATCAGATGCTAAAATAATTTCTCTGGTTTTACCCAAACGAGCTTCAATATTCCAAAGTACCGTTAACATGAAATTACTTAAAAGAAAAAGTGAACAGGCTGAGAAAAAAGTAGTTTTAATAACAGCTGACCCTAACTTATTACCTCTTGCAGGAAGTATTGGAATCTTGGTTGCAAGAACGCTTAATTCTAATCCCGAAATCCCTGCACCTTTTCACCCGAACCTTGGAATTATTGAGACTACGGAAGAAGATGACGATGATCAATTAGGTCTTAGGAAGGCTGCTCGATCTGAGCTTAATTTAAAACAAGCTTCAAATGTGCCAATAGGTCAATTAGCTGGCTTAGATGAGACGCCTACACTTAAAACTAAACTAGATCAGGATTTGGATACGATCGATCTAGATAATACTAAAGAAGAACCTCCAGAAGAGAAAGAACCAGAAAATAAAAAAACAAAGCAGCCAAAAACCAAAAAAATTAAAATACCTAATTTCAAAAGATTTAAGCTAATTATGGTTCTTGTAGTTTTACTCCTATTAATTATTGGAGGATATATTTTAGCCTTTAATGTTTTGCCCCACGCCACCATTAAAATTGCAACCGACTCATCAAACGTCAATACTAATGTTAGCTTTAATTTAGATACCAACGCAACTTCATTAGATATAGGAACGAGTACAGTTCCAGCTAAACAAGCTCAGGAATCAAAGACTTATTCGGCAACCGTCAATACCACTGGCCAACAGAACAATGGCCAAAAAGCAACGGGAACAGTGCAGATCTCCCAAGAATTCTGTGGTGGAGCACCATATACTCCGGCTACTACAATCCCTGCAGGAACCGGAATAGTTCAAAACAATTTAACTTATATAACTCAAAACACGGCCAATGCATCTGACTTTAGCTATAATCCTGCTCAGAGTCAACAAAATAAGTGCTACGTATTTACCGATTCAAATCATCCTATAAACATAACAGCTCAACAAGGTGGTTCTGGATATAATACTAACGGAAATAACGTTAACTTTAGTGTTCCTGGTTATGACGCTACTGGTATCACAGTTTCAGCTACTGGTGGAGCTACTGGCGGGACTGATCAAATCGTAACAGTTGTATCTCAAAATGATATTACTAATGCTGAAAACAAAATAAATCCAAATAGTTCCTCAGTTAAATCTGATCTAGAATCAAAACTTAACCAAGCAGGCTTTTACCCATTACCGTTAACTTTTGTTGCTACTGCTCCTACTTATACTCCTAACAACCAAGTAGGTATTGCTGCTAACTCTGTTACGGTTAGCGCCTCTATATCTTATTCTATGTACGGAGTTATGAAGAGTGGTTTAACAACTTTATTAGATAATAATGTTACTTCTCAGGTAGGTAATTCCCAATCAATTCTAAGTCTCGGTTTCTCTGGAGCAACGTTTAGCTTTACAAATGGTAACTCAGATCCAACTGCTATAACAATTCAAACTACTGCAGTCGTTGGTCCAAATATCAATGTAGCTAATTTAAAGCAACAAATTGAAGGAATGAAAATTGCTCAAGTTAGGAATATTATTACTCAAAATTCAAACGTTACATCAATATCCGTTAATCTTAGTCCATTCTATATTTCAACAGTTCCTAAAAATGCCTCAAAAATAACTATCGATATTGCAAAGCCAGCTAAGAGTGTAAATTGATTTAATGATTAATAAAATATTAGCCCTTGATCTAGGACAGAAAAAGATTGGCGTAGCAATTAGTTCAAATATGAGCTTAAGCTCTACTCCCTTAATTGTTTTAGCAAACGATTCAGATCTCATAACTAACTTAACTAAAATTATCTCAGAAAACCAGATTAATCAGATAGTAATAGGTTGTCCTAGAAACATAGACGGATCAGATACTATACAAACTTCTAATATTAAAAATATGGCAAAAGACTTAATGACAAAACTTAAATTTAATAATTATTTATTTCAAGATGAATTTTTGTCTTCAAAAAGAGCTCAAGAAATTATAAATCAATCCAAGCAATATTCAGCTGATGATGAGGATATGTTAGCCGCAAGTTTAATCCTGGACGATTATTTAAAAATAATTGAAAATAAAATAAACCAATGACAAAGTTTAAAAGTGATCAGAAATATAGAAAATTACCTAGGAGGGTATTATTTCTCTTAATAGCTCTAATAATACTTTTCTTAGTAGCTGTCGTAGTAGTTAGAAAAGTCTATTATTATCTCCTTGAACCAGTTAGTAATCAACAAAATAAGGTAGCAGTCAATATTAAACTTGGTAGCGATGTTAAGCAAATTGCAGACTTGCTTGAAGAAGATCATTTAATTCGAAGTTCTTGGGCAGCGCAGTTATACATTAATAGCAATAATGATCACAATAAGTTACAGGCTGGAAATTATCTCTTATCTCCAAATATGAGTACTGTCCAGATCGTTAATTATTTAGTTAATGGTGATGTAGCAACTAATTTAGTAACGATTTTACCTGGAACAAATATCTTTAAATTAAAAAAAGATTTTCAAAATTATGGATATTCAACTGCCCAAATAAATAGTGCTTTGAATATTAATAATTACCGTAACTTAAAAATCATGTCATTCATTCCAGGAAATGTAGATACTCTTGAAGGAATGCTCTGGCCGGATTCTTTTGAAAGAAATTCAAATACCCCACTATCACAGATAATTACAGAATCACTAAACGAAATGAATCAACACCTAACTCCATCGGTTCAGGCATCATTCGCATCAGAAGGGTTAACAACATATCAAGGTATAATTTTAGCTAGTATTATTGTTCAAGAAGTTTCAAAGCCAAGTGATCAAACCCAAGTAGCTCAGGTATTCTTGAGTAGATTACATCAAGGAATGAATCTTGGATCAGACGTTACAGCCTATTATGGAGATCTAACTCAAAATCAGGCACCAAACCTTAGCCTAGATACTCCCTATAACACACTTTTACATAGTGGCTTACCTCCTACTCCAATAAGTACAATCAACTCAAGTTCACTCTATGCAGCGACTCATCCTGCTAGCACTAGTTGGTTGTATTTTGTTACGGGAGATAATGGAGTAACTTATTTTTCAAATAATTTGGCACAACAACAACAAAATACAGCTTTGTATTGTCATGTATTATGTTCAAACCCATAATATTGCAAGAAAACCAATATTATATTATTATACTATAATGAAAAAAATATATCCAGGAATAGGAGAAATACCTTCAACTTTAATTCAAGACCTAAACCGAGAAGATTTTGACGTATCATCCGTAATAGTTTGTAGCAATAGATCATCTGATGATCATATTAAAGGTAAGAGCTATGAAATGTTTGCAGAAGATAATTTGATGGCAGTTAGCGGATTACTTAGAGTTCTCCAGGGCGTTGATCGAGATGTTCCATTATCTTATTGTGGGGAAAATACAGATAAACAAAAACTTGAAATATTTGCAAAAGTTCATCATATATCTGTCTTACCATTGCCATATACCTTAGATGATCATGGTGAAGAAATTGGAATGTGTAGTTTTTTTGATGACCCAAATAATTTAGTAATTAGAACCTGGGATGGCAATAATCAGATTTTTAGATTTAAATTATCAGAAGATAATAATTTTATTTCTGAGAACTACGAAGATGTACCACTAACCGAAATAGATATCACTAGAATATTAAAATCACAAGGTATTAAGATTCCATCAAGATTATTTGCTCATCTTAGTCTCGGAGGTAGGATGGAAAAAAAGAAGAAAAGCACTCCAGAACCTAATCTATTATTTCAAGATCACCCTAAAGTACTATCTTTCAAAAAACTTCTCGAAGAATTTTATAATGGTAACATTGCTAAAATAAGAGGAATAGGAGGTGATGAACTAGTCGCCATAAATACCCTTATAGAATCTATAACAAATAAATATTATTAAATTCTTGGATATCTAATTGAAGCTTAAGGATATTTTTGTTAAAATAGATTCAAGGAATTATTCCGACAAGATTTAGATAAAATATTCCTTATAACTCGAAATCTATGAATAAAATAGTAGCATCTAGTGCTGATCAGGTGGGACTAAAGACTCCTAAGATATTAAATTCAAAAGGACTTAGATTCGTTCTAGGGGATAGAGCGATTATTCAAGAGGCTAAACAAAAGCTAACAAAAGCTAAAACAAGAAGAAGGATAAATCACCTTAGCATAATTTTAGTAAATATTCTGATCATAGTTTTTTTAGCTATTTTTATTGTAGCTAATCAATTCAATGCTAATGTTAGTAGCTCCTTTGGTTCTCCGGGATCCTTGGTAGGAAATCCTTTAGATCAAGTATCTTCCGCTAATATTGCTCTAACCGTGGCTCAAGTTACTAATTTACCCGAAACAACAGCTGTATCTAATCAAGCAGAATCTCAAAATGCTCAAGTCTCAATGGATAGTACTTCAAATAGTGTGGTTAACAAAACTCAGGTTATTCAAACTTCTCTTAAATCTAATAAAGATATCATTTCTTATACCGTTCAACCCGGGGATAGCCTAGCATCTTTAGCACTTAAGTTTGGAGTAAATTCTAATAGTATTGCAGGATCCAATGGATTAACTATTTTTAGTTCTCTTACACCTGGGCAATCATTATTAATACCCCCAATGAACGGGCTAGTATACATTGTTAAAAATGGAGATACAATCGCATCGATTGCCTCTAAATTCAATATATCTCAAAGTAATTTGATTGCCTATAACGATACTGAAATCAAAGGGATCTACAACGGTGAAAAATTATTGATTCCAAACGGTTCACTTCCTAGTGTATCTCAAGTTACCTATAGCTGGAATGGTCCAAGTTATGGTTATAACGGATACGATTACGGTTATTGTACTTGGTATGTGGCATCACAGATAGCAGTTCCAGACAATTGGGGAAATGCTGGCAGCTGGGCCTATTATGCTGCACTTTCTGGATGGAACGTAAGCCAAGTACCTACTGTAGGTGCTATAGCTCAAGATGATTGGGTTCCTGGTTATTATGGCAACCAGGGTCATGTCGCCATAGTTACGGCCGTAAAAGGAAATATGATTCAGTATAAAGATATGAATGGTTTAGAGGGATGGGGTAGAGTTGGCTATAGTGGCTGGGTGCCTGCAAGTACCTTCCAGAATTATATTACCAAGTAATGCTAGTAATTTAGTTAAAACTTTAATACTCTATAATAAATGAATTTTATAGATAAAGTAGAAATTAAAGTTATCGCTGGCAATGGTGGAAATGGACATAAAAGTTTTCGTCATGAAAAGTTTGTTAATAAAGGTGGTCCTGACGGCGGTGATGGTGGAAATGGTGGGAACGTGATCTTTGAAGTAAGCTCAAACATCGATACTTTAATGAATTTTAGATTTCAAAAGGAACTTCGAGCATCAGACGGACAAGAAGGTGGTAAATCCAAAAAGCATGGGAAAAATGGACAGGATTTGATAGTTAAAGTTCCTCAAGGAACAATAGTTTCTAATAATCAAAATAAACAAATTGTTGATCTTACCGATCTTAGTCAACGCGAAATTATTGCAGCAGGAGGTAAGGGTGGTTTTGGTAATGCTCATTTTGTCTCATCAGTAAGACAGGCTCCAAACTTTGCCGAAAAGGGAGAACCTGGCGAAGAACTTGAAATAATTCTAGAGCTTAAATTAATTGCAGATATTGCTCTTATTGGATTACCGAATGCTGGAAAATCTACTCTTCTTTCTAGATTAAGCAATGCTAAACCATTAATTGCAGATTACCCTTTTACTACTCTTACACCCAATTTAGGTGTCTTGGATTTAGATAACAAAAGTAGTGTCTTGATAGCAGATATTCCCGGATTGATTGAAGGGGCCTCAAAGGGTAAGGGACTAGGTATTGATTTTTTAAAACATATCGAACGAACTAATTCAGTTATTCATTTAATAGATATTTATAGTAAAAATTTAGTAAGAGATTATAAGATAATTAGATCTGAACTTAGTTCTTATAGTAAAAAGCTAGCCAGACTAAAAGAGATCATTGTTTTAAATAAGTCCGAAGGATTTTCTAAAGATGAATTAGAAAAAATAGTTAATAAGTTTCAAAAAGATTTAAAAAATAAAACTAAAATTATTCCAATATCCGCAAAGTCTGGATTAAATTTAGATCTTCTAAAGAATGAAATAGCTAGAATGAAGCAGAGGAAACCAAAAACTAAACCTGTTGCAGATAAAGAATTACCAATCATTACTCTAAACAATAAAATGGACAATAGTTTTAAAATTGCAAAAATTAAAAACAGATACATTGTAACCGGAGATAAAATAAATAGTTTTGGCAATCGAACAGATTTTGATGACCAAGAGGCTCTGGCAAGATTAAAAGACATTCTATTACGTCAAGGAATTTTAAGCTCATTAAAAATCAAAAAAATTAAATCAGGTGATATAATTCAAATCGGTCAAAATCCTGATCATTTTATAAAATATTAAACTTATTTGAATCTGGTATGTAATTGATTAGCGTGAAGAACAAACCTAACCAATTTAGTTTTTCCAATAAACAATTCTCGTATTCTATTTCTATAATTTAGACCTAAAATTATTAGAATAAATAATATAAACATAACTAATACAGCGTTAAAATTTATTTGTATATTTGTTCCCGGGATTAATCCTAAGACGAAAAATGTTTGCATAACTCTACCATCCTCAATAAATTAGTGATAGATAGAATACTACAAAATAGCATAATAGTCAATATAGTTACAAAGCATAAGTATTTACTCTTTACTTGACAATAAATTTATATTGTGAAAAAATGTCAAAATGTCAAACGAAGAAACATTTAAACAAGTCGAAGCACAACCAAACTATAGCTTAAAAGATAAATTGAATGCCAAATATTTTAGATTTTTAGGTGGTTTAGGAAATGTTGTAGGCATGGCTGATATAAGTTCTAAATGGACAAATCATAATATTGGTGGGGATGTTTTTGCTGTAGGTTTAATAATAAGATCAAGTTCTTATTTAATAAATTTAGCTAAAAATAAGAACGATATTCAACAAAAAGAAATTTATCATGAACTCGTAGGATCGGCAATGATGGGTTTTGGAATAGGTGCTTTATCTAGTTTTAGCCCAGAAATGGGAATTCTTGGACTTATTAGTTTCATGACTGGTCACTTATTTGCATCTAAAACTTCGAAAATATTTAGGGATTCAATCGAATCTAATTAAGGGTGTTTTAGCTTTTAATTAAACTGACACTAGCCAAAAAATAGATTTTAGAGTATACTTTATTAACTTTAAATTTAAAAAAAGGTATATTTTGGCAGATCAAATAATAATTCACGGAGCTAGGGAACATAATCTTAAAAATATAGATTTAATAATTCCTCGTAATCAACTCGTAGTCATAACTGGTCTTAGTGGTTCTGGAAAATCTTCTCTTGCTTTTGATACAATTTATGCCGAAGGTCAAAGAAGATATGTAGAGAGTTTAAGTTCTTATGCCAGACAATTCTTAGGAATCATGGAGAAGCCTGACGTAGATCAAATAGATGGACTTAGTCCTGCAATTAGTATTGATCAGAAGTCTACATCAAGAAACCCCAGATCAACGGTAGCAACAGTTACAGAAATTTATGACTATTTACGCCTCTTATTTGCCCGTATTGGGATACCACACTGTCCAATCGATCAAAGCCCAGTTTATAGAAAAAGTAAAGAAGATATTCTAAACGAAATAGTAGTTAATTATTCAAAAAAGAGAGTTTTAATCCTATCTCCAATTGTGGAAGATAAAAAAGGAGCATTTGAACATATTCCTGATCAATTTAGCAAAGCAGGATTCGGTAGAGCAATGGTTGATGGAGTTGTTTATGAACTAGATGAATTCCCGAGTTTAGATAAAAATGTTAGACACAATATTGCAATTGTAATTGATCGAATTGTGATAGATCAAGAAAGCAATTTGAGGTTGTCTCAAAGTATTGAACAAGCTCTTAGCTTTTCAGATAATCAGATTGCAGTTTTAGACTATGATTCTAATAAGATTGAAAAATTTTCATTACTTTATGGTTGTTTAAAACATCCAGAAATTAAAATTCCTGAACTTGAACCTCGTTCTTTTAGTTTTAATTCACCTCAGGGAGCATGTCCGGTTTGTACGGGGCTGGGGTATCGTCAAGAAATAGATCCTGAATTAGTAATTCCTAATGGTAATCTAACCATAGCCGAAGGTGCAATACGTCCATATAATCGAATACGTCCTGATTTATGGTATTTAAAAAAATTAGAAGCTTTATCTAAAAAATATAACTTTAGTCTCCATTATCCAACCTCAGAATTATCTAAACAAAATATAGAACGGATACTCTATGGTACTGGTGATCAGAAATATTCCATAAGTATCGGGCAAGGGAGAATGGTAGAAGTAAGATATAGTGGTGTAATTAATGATTTAGAAAAAAGATACAACGAAACAGAGAGCGATTTTATCAGGAAAGACATTGAAAAGTATATGCATCAAAAACCTTGTCATGCTTGTTTGGGACTTAGATTAAAACCAGAAATTTTGGCTATTAAAATAAATCAAAAATCGATCATGGATATTTGCCAAATGGATATAGAACAAGCTATTGATTGGTTTAAAAACATCAAGTTAACCGAAAAAGAAATAAATATTGCTAACCAAGTATTAAAAGAAATCATAGCCAGACTAAACTTTTTAATAGATGTTGGTTTGAATTACCTCACCTTATTAAGAAGTGCTAACACCCTAAGTGGGGGAGAAGCACAAAGAATTAGACTCGCAACCCAAATTGGATCAGGATTAACTGGCGTTTTATATGTTCTAGATGAACCTTCGATAGGACTTCATCAAAGAGATAACCAAAAATTAATAAAAACTTTAAAACATTTAAGAGATTTAGGTAATAGCGTAATTGTTGTCGAACACGACGAAGATACAATCAGAACAGCAGACTATTTAATCGATATTGGCCCGGGAGCAGGAATTCATGGCGGAAAGGTTGTTGCTAAAGGTACTCCTAAAGAAGTAGAAAAAGAAAATAAAAGCTTAACGGCAAAATACTTAACTAAAGAAAAGATTATTCCTGTTCCAAAGAAACGGAGAGCAAAGAGTAATAAAATAATCCAAATTATTGGAGCATCTCAAAACAATTTAAAAAATATTGACGTAGATATTCCCCTAAATCAATTAGTAGTTGTTAGTGGAGTATCCGGATCGGGTAAATCTAGCCTGATTAACGATATTCTTGCCAAGGAACTTCAAGCCAGATTACATCGAGCATCAACTATTCCTGGTAAATTTAAAGATATTGTAGGTATCAAGAACTTAGATAAAGCGATTATTATTGACCAGGAAGCAATTGGTCGCACTCCAAGATCAAATCCGGCAACGTATACTGGATTATTTACACCAATTAGAGAATTATTTGCGGCGACTACAGAAGCTAAAATTAGAGGATATAACCCCGGCAGATTTAGTTTTAATGTGGTTGGCGGACGCTGTGAGAATTGTAAGGGAGATGGAATTATTAAGATCGAAATGCACTTCCTACCTGATGTTTATGTTACTTGTGAAGTCTGTCATGGTCAAAGATACAATAAAGAAGCCCTAGATATTTTATACAAAGGTAAAAATATTAGCCAAATCTTAGACATGACCATTGAACAAGCCCTAGAATTCTTCGAAAACATTCCAATCATTAGTAGAAAACTTCAAACCTTATTTGATGTTGGACTTGGATATATTAAATTAGGTCAACCGGCAACAACATTAAGTGGTGGAGAGGCTCAAAGGGTTAAATTATCCACTGAACTATCCAGAAGACCAACAGGAAGAACTTTATATATATTAGATGAGCCAACGACTGGATTACATTTTGAAGACGTATCTAGATTAATTAACATCCTTCATCAATTGGTTGATGCTGGAAATAGTGTAATTGTTATTGAGCATAATCTGGATGTTATTAAAAACGGAGACCATGTCATCGATATTGGTCCTGATGGTGGTAATGCGGGTGGCCGGATTGTTGCTCAAGGAACTCCTGAGGAAATAGCTAAAAAGAATACTTACACTGGTCAATTCCTAAAAAGTCACTTAGTCTGAATTATCTAACTTTTTCTTATTTTTAGACTTTTTTAAATATCTTAAGATGAGGTGAATAAGCGTTGGTCCTGCTGATAGGACTACAACCAAGACAACAACAATCAAAATATAATGATCAACGTTTGGAATTTTACTACCAATATAATATCCAACTAGAGCCACAACAATCGCCCAGGCACTATCTCCTATGATGTCAAATAATAAATATTTTTTATACTCTAATTTGGATACTCCGGCAACTAAAGGATTAAAAGTTCTAATGATAGGTAAAAAATGAGCTATTAAAATAGTCTTAGTTCCATATTTCTCATAAAACCGATCTGCTCTTTTAATATGTTTTGGATCAAAAAGAATACTGTCTTCATTCTTAAATATTTTTTTGCCTAATTTTCGACCGATCCAAAAGGATGTACTGTCTCCTAAACAAGCAGCAATTGTAGCAACGATGATAACTGCAATTAAATTCATTTTTCCCATCATTGCATAAATTCCAGCAGCAATTAATAACGTATCTCCGGGAAGAAAAAAGCCTAGAAAAAGACCAACCTCTGCAAATAAAAATAAACCTAAAATATATAAACCACCAGTTTGAATCAAATGAGTAACATTAAACATTCGTTTAATTATATATTAAATTTTAGCTCTTAACTAATTAATCTTAATCTGATATAATCTAAATTAAAGAAACTAAACTTAAATCAAGGAGAGCTATATTAATGTCATCTGATCAAATTATTCTAGAACTAGAGAAGAGAGATGTCTTAGGAAAAAAGGTTAAACATCTTCGAAGAAAAGGATTAATTCCTGCAGTTATTCATAATCATGGACTTGATTCAATTATTGTTCAAGGAGATATTAAGCAAGTTAATAGGGTTTATAATCAGGCAGGGAAACACCATCCAGTGATCCTCAAGTTAGGTGATCAAGAGTATACCGCCTTAATTAAAGATGTCCATGTTGAAAATAAACACCAAAGCATTACTCATCTAGTTTTTAATGCCGTTCGAGCTGATCAAACCGTTGAAGCTGAAGTTCCAATACATCCTAAATATGCTGAAGGTAATGAAGCATCGCCAGCTGAAAGAGCCGGCTTAATGGTCCTTAATCAAGCTGAAAGTGTTAAAATTGATGCAATTCCTAAAAATTTACCAGATGTTATCTATTATGACGCCGAAAAACTTGTCAACGTAGGGGATCACGTTAAAGCCTCTGATTTAATCTTACCTGAAGGTGTTAAGTTAGTAGAAGAACAAGATTTCCAGGTTGCTGCAGTATTTGAACCAAGCGCAATAGCCGCTGCCAATGATGCTGCTGGAGGTGATCAAGAGGAAGTTTCAGAAGTTGAGGAAACAGAAACTAACCCTGCTCCTGAGGGTGAGCAAGCAGTCGATCAACCCAAGGAAGAGAAATAGCCTAGATAAATTTAAAAATTAAGGCTATTCATATTTAAGCGAAAATGGCTATGGAAAATAACCCCAAATTTTTAGAAGAAGAAGATCTAGATGAAGATGAAGACGATCTAGATAAAGAATCCAAAAAGTTTAGTATCTTTAGCAAAGAAAAAGATAAAGATCAAATTGAACCAGACCCCAAAGAAAAAAAGATCACTATTTTAGATCAAATTCTTAATACAGATAAGGCTCCAGAACTTGAAGAACAAGCTAGCATTGAAGAGCTAAATGAAGCAGAAATTAATGATTTATCTAAAGTAATCGCTCAAGACCGTTTAGACGCGATTGAAGAAGATTCAACTGGCGAACTCAAGTCAGAAAATCTAGCTGCTCAAACTTATCTAGAAAATGTAGTTTTATCTGGTGAAGTTGAACAATCCTTTCAAAAAACGGTAGAGAAGTTAAAAATAAAAGACAGTATAGATCCAAATTTGAATGCTTCACCAACTGAATTTAGTTCTGATGATCAGAAAAAGGATAGTATAGTGGATGATTCTATATATTCACAAAATATACCAAAGACTGAGACTATCAGTCCTAGTTCCTACGTTGAATCTTTGAACGATCCACTTCCAAACAAAGAGAATAATTCCAAGAATAAAAAAAAGAAAAGCAAATCCCTAGCTCTGAGTAGTTTACTAGTTGAGAGTTTATTTCAAAGACGAGAACCACGACTAAAAAATAATTCAGTAGACCAAAAACTTAAAGAAGTTCTTAACGACCGAGTTTTAGAAATAAGCCAAAGGATAGATAATAATGAACAAAAAATTCGTCAAGTTTCAAAGAACATGGATATTTTAACTAAAGCAGAATTACCCATAATTTATCAAGAAGTAAGAGATAAAAGAAAAGCCCGAAAAGAAAATGAAAGAACTAAAAAAATAAATGAATCCCCAGAAGCCAAAAATGAGTTTAATACTAAAAGGAAAATAATTAAGAAGCTTGGAACTAAAGAATTATTGAACGTTGCATCCAAGATCGAAATAGATAAAACATCCTTAAAAAAAATCTATCTTAACCGTTTAATTACAGAAAAAGGTTTAAGAAGACTAGTTGAAGCATACTTTCGAGGAATGAATATTAAGAATGTCTTGAAAAAAGAATTAATCCAGAAAGAAATAGATTTTGAACGAGATCCTAAGTTGAGGGATAAAGGCGTTGATCTTGGAGAATATCACGAAAACAATATCAATATTGAGCAACTCTTAAAGGAAAAGGGTATTGAATGGAACGAACAACAAACAATAAAAGAAGATAATACTTCTCAAACGGATCATAATATAGTTTCTCTGAAGCAAGACCCTAGCTCTCAAAAAACATTAAAATTGGGGGATATTGTTTTACTTGGGTTAATTTTAATTTTAGCTATAATCGTTATAATAATTTTAATTAAGAAAATTTAATAAATGCAAAAAATTATCTTATTTTATATTTTTAGACCAATTAAAGATCCGGAAGCAATCAAACTATGGCAAAAAGCCTTATGTCTAAACTTAAATCTTAAAGGCAGAATTATTATTTCTAAACATGGTATAAATGGAACTTTAGGAGGCTTAGTTGATGATCTTAAAACTTATATAAAGACAAATAAAGAATATGAATCGTTTAAACAAATAAAATATAAATGGAGTGAAGGGAGCAGAGAGGATTTTCCAAAAACATCAATAAAAGTCAGAGATGAACTAGTAAGTTTTAAAATAGGTGATGAATTAGAAGTTAACGATTATGGTGTTGTTGATGGAGGTAAAAAACTAAAACCAGAAATGGTTCATCAATTGATTCAAAAATATCCTAAAGACGTTGTCTTTTTTGATGGTCGCAATCAATACGAAGCCAAAATAGGTAGATTTAAAAATGCAGTTTATTTAAAAACTAGGACATCAAAAGATTTTGCTAACGAACTCCAATCCAAGAAATGGAACAATCTTAAAAAGAAGAAGATCATTACCTATTGTACTGGTGGAATTAGATGTGAAATATTGACAAAAATGATGAAAAACAGAGGTTTTAAGGATGTTTACCAAATTGATGGTGGAATTGCTAAGTATATCGAGAAATATAAAGATCAGGGTCTATGGGAGGGTTCATTATTTGTTTTTGATCAAAGACTTTCTCTTAAAGTAGGTTCCAATAAAGATATAGGTGAATGTCTATTCTGTAAACAATCTACGAGTCAGTACCTCAACTGTAAATTAAAAAGCTGTAATGACTTAGTTTTGATCTGCCAAAACTGTGCTCAGAATCCAGATAATCTTTATCACACTAAACAATGTGAAATTGAAGACAAGAAACTTCAAAGTGCCTAAATGAATAATCAGCTTCAGTCTAAGTTAAAAAAACTTCCTAATCAACCAGGAATATATTTTTACTTAGATAAAAATAAGAAAATAATTTATGTCGGGAAAGCAGCTAATTTAGCTAGAAGAGTAAAACAATATTTTCAATCATCAGCAAAAGATTCAAAAACCGCACAATTAGTTAAAAATATCTCAGACTTAGATTATATGGTCCTTGATAGTGAAATAGATGCTTTGTTTTTAGAATCGGAAATGATTAAAAGATATAAACCAAAGTATAATATCTTGCTACGTGATGATAAATCTTTAAGTTATATAAAAATTAATCTTAATTCAAATCATCCAGCTGTTATTTTAACCCGCCAAGTTATTGATGATGGAGCAAAGTATTTTGGGCCGTATTACAACACTCTTCCAATTAAGAAAGCACTTAAAAGTCTGAGACGTGTTATACCATTTTATGATTCATTAGCTACCCAAAAGAGAGTAAGTTTGAATTATCATTTAGGTTTAGACCCTGGATTAGAAGAAGGTAAAACTACCCTAAGTGAATATCGTAATAATTTAAAATATTTAATAAAGATTATTCAAGGAAACAAAAAAGATGTCATTAAGTTATTTAAAGAAAAAATGGACCTAGCTACTGCTAATCATAACTATGAGGAGGCTATAATTTACAGAGATAGAATATTTTCACTAAAGGCATTAGATCAGAAGATAATTTTTGGAGATAAAGAATTTATCGATATCTCCAAAGATCATGCCTTAAATGAATTAAAAAAATTATTTAATCTAAATAAGATACCAAAAAGAATTGAGGGGTATGATATCTCTCATATGTCTGGAACTAATGTAGTAGCATCCATGGTGGTATTTATAAATGGTATATCAACTCCAAAAGAATATAGAAGATTTAAAATAAAAATTGATCAGAATAACGATTTCTTTAATATTTACCGGACCCTAAAAAGACGTTTAACTAAGACTCATTTAATAGATTTTGGATACCCAGATTTAATTATTATTGATGGTGGTAAAGGTCAGTTAGATTCTGCCATTAAAGCTAGGGATGAATATGGTTTAGACATTCCAATGATCGGTATTGCTAAAAAAAGAGAGCAAATTGTTCTTTCAAAAAATGGTTCAAATTTAGAAATAAACCAAAAGTTTCTTAATGCAATGGATGGCTACCTTATCAAAAGTGATAATTTTATTTTAATTAATTTAGATTTAAACAATAATTTAATTAAGTTAATTCAAAGGATCAGAAATGAATCTCATCGTTTCGCAATTACTTATCATGGTTTGTTAAAAAATAGGATTTAATTTTTCCTTAAACTTCTTGTGAGCGGTCCACTAACTTGATTAAATATTTTAATTAATTCTTGATGAAGAACTTGACTATGTAATCTATTTCTAAATCGGTATATCAAGAGTCCTAACAAAATTATTGAAAAACCGATCATAACATTCAAAAAAGGCATAAATAAAAATTGAATTGCTCCAAAAACAGAACCAATAATTGGTATAGATGCCATTAATTTTTGATTTGAGCTTAGATAGAGTTTAAAAGCAGTGATGTTTACTATAATAAGCCCAAATATAGCCGTAATGTTAGCCAGTCCAATGACCGCATCAGTCTTTCTGGTAAGAATTAATATAATATATAAAAGTCCACCAAAAAGAACGCTGTAAAGTGGATGACCTTTATATTGTTTTGCTAAAGAAGTAGGAACTTGTTTATCTAGTGCCATTCTAACCATAATTTCGGATGAACCTAGAATATTGGCATTAGCTGAAGATAGAGTTGAGACTAGAGCCCCAAGAACAATTAAGAATTCTCCAATCGGACCAATTAAGTTTTTGGCTGCAACACCAACACTAGCCTCATCGTAGTTATGAATATGGGCTGAGATTAAAGCAATAATTATGCCTACATAAATAACCATAACAATAAGCATGCTTAAAATTATGGCCAGTGGAATTGTTTTAGTAGGTTTCTTTATTTCAGAAGCAATATTAGTTATTACGTTAAAACCTAAAAATGCTATAAATAAAAAAGCGCTACTGACTAGAATTTGGCTTTGTCCATGGGGCATGAACGGATGAAGATAACTTAAATGAAAATTAGCAATCCCAAAGCCAATAAGAATAACTAGAGCAATTATTTTAAGTCCTACTAGAAGGGTTTCTATACGACCAATTTCAGATGCAGGCCCAAGATTTATTAAGGTTAAAAGGATGCCAAATATAATTGCCCATAAAACTATCTGATTATTATGTAAGACAAAACTAGTAAGATATATTCCAAAGGCATTTAGGACGAATGCAGCTCCAATGATACCTGCTAAATAAAAACTCCACGAAACTAAAAAAGTCCAAATATGACTTTTTAGAACTTGACCAACAATCGCATATCCAGAGTAATTTCCTTTATTTTTCTGGGAAGAAATTTTAGCAAATGAAATAGCTGAAAATAAAACCATTATCCCCGCTATAATAAAAGAAACAATAGCTGATGCTCCTGTTTGTTTTAGAGCTAATCCACTTAAAACAAAAACACCTCCACCAATCATTGCACCAACCGCAAATGAGATGCTAGTTATTAAACCAATTTTTTTATTCTGTATATTTTTAGATTGATTCAAAGCCATATTAAGTATATTTTAATAACATGTTAGCAACTTTAAAAGCAGATTTTTTTAAACAAAATCGTCAAAAATTAATTAATTTGGCTACTGATCAAACAATAATTTTAATAGCTAATGATTATATTCAAAAAAGTCTTGACCAAAATTATCCCTTTAAACAAGATAATAATTTCTGGTATTTTTGCGGGATTGACATTGCTAACCTTATCTTAGTTTTTAATAAAGATAGCCAATTTTTAATACTACCTAAACAAAATAAATATCAACAAATTTTTGATGGTAGTATTCCCAAAACGAGCATATCTAAACAAAGTGGGATCAATGAGATCTTAGATTATGATTTAGGTCTAGAAAAGCTAAAAGCTATAATTTCCAAAAATAAGAAGATTGGAACAATTATTATTCCCAAAATAAAGCACTTAAACCGAATTAATAATCAAAATCAAATAAGATTATTGAGACTATTAAAAAGGATTGATTCAAAATTAGAAATAAATAATCTTGGAAAAGAAGTAGCCGGTCTTAGGATGATTAAGTCAATATCTGAAATTGAATTAATCAAGGAAGCATCTAAAATAACCATTAACGCAATTTCTAAAATAACTAAAGAAATTTTAAACTTTGAGAGGAGCACTCAAATAGACAAGGCCCTTCTAATTGACTTTTTAAAGAATGGTTCATCTGGACATAGTTTTGATCCTATTATTGCATCAGGGAAAAATAGTACGATTATCCATTTTAATCAAACTAATTCAAAAATTTTAAAGAATAGACTTTTACTTTTAGATGTTGGTTGTGTGTTTAATAATTATGCTTCAGACATTTCTAGAACTATTGCTGTTGGCAATCCGTCTAATAGAGAACTAAATGTTTTAAACGCAGTTAAAAGAGTTCAAGAGCAATTGATTAAATCTTTAAAACCAGGCTTAAGTTTTGCTGACCTGGAAGGATTAACCAAAAAATTAATCTTTGAAGAACTAATTAACTTAAAGGTTGTAACTAAAAATGACTTTAAAAAAGTTCGTAACTTTTATCCACATGCAGTAACTCATTCATTAGGTTTGGATGTTCATGATTTTGCAGACTATTCCTTAAATTTAACTCCGAATATGGTTATTACAATTGAACCAGGAATTTATCTTCAAGAGGAGGGCATAGGTGTTAGATTTGAGGATGACATATTAATAACAAATAGCGGTGCAAAAGTTCTAAAATAAATCATCTATTAATCTTTTTATGTTAAAATTTAAGCTAGATGAAAAATCCCTTAGTCCGTTTCCTAGTTCGTTGGCTTGTCTGTTCCTTAGGTCTATTTATAACCTCCGGATTTTTAGTCAACTCAATAACTTATCAAAATAGAGTTACCGATATTATCATTGGTGGTTTTGTGCTCGCTTTAATTAATACAATCCTAAAACCGATTTTAATTATTCTTTCTTTACCAGCAATTGTTTTTAGTCTTGGTTTATTTATGATTATCGTCAATGGTTTAACTGTATTTCTGGCCTCAAAACTGTATACACCACTGCATATAGCTAATTTTTGGGTAGCAATATTTGCAGGGATGGTCATTGGACTGGTAAACTATTTAGTAGTAACTATATTGGAGAAATAATTAATGAACATATTTAACTATATAACTATCGGAGTAGTCATCTTAATGACCTTACTTATCTTGGTTCAAACTAGAGGGGCATCCTTAGGTGCTGGACTAGGTAGTTCAGGTGAGGTTAATACGACGAGACGGGGTACAGATAAAACTATTTTCCAGTTTACGATAATATGTGCGATTATCTTTTGTTTGTCTTTGGTTTTGGGTGTAATTCAAAAATAGCTTTAAAATTAAATGAAAATAAATCGACTTTATAAAAAGTTAGATAGAAAATTAGATAAAAATGTAAGTAATTTATATAAGATTAATTCGAGTATAGAACAAGATTTAGATAAGTACTTTTTTAAAAAAATAAATAAGTTAATTTCTGGACCAAGAATCATTATAAGTTGGCTAGTCTTGGTAGTTCTTTTAATATTTATTCTTTTAGTACAGACTTATTTACTAAGAGATTATTACCAAACACTTAGTTTTGTTCCGGGAGGATCTTACAGTGAAGGGGTTTTAGGAACTTTTTCAACCGTTAATCCAATATATGCTGATTCAGAGTTCGATAACTCTGTTTCGAGATTAATCTTTGCTGGTCTTTTTAGCTATAACGACAAGAATCAATTAATACCTGCATTGGCATCGGGATATAGTGTTAATAGTTTAGGAAATGTTTATACTGTTAATTTGAAAAAAGGACTTGTTTGGCAAGATAATTACCCCATTACATCTCAAGATGTGGTTTTTACTTTTGATACAATTGAAAATCCTAATGCCCAATCCCCCCTATTTTCTTCTTGGCAAGGAATAAATGTGAAAGCTTTAGGAAAATATGCAGTACAGTTTAGTTTACCAGATGCGTTGGCTTCATTCCCGGAACAATTAACGACGGGTCTTTTGCCCTATCATTTACTAAATAACATTCCACCTACTGAACTTCGATCTGCTAGCTTTAACACCACAGACCCAATTGGAGCAGGACCTTTTAAATGGCAAACAATATCAATTACTGGAAATAGTCCGACTAATGCAATTGAAGATATTCAATTAAGTCCATTCAATCATTTCTGGCAAGGCACCCCTAAATTAAATAATTTTAATATAGACGCCTATGCCAATAAGCAAGATTTAATTAATGATTTTATTTCAGGAAAACTAAACGGCATAGTTGGGCTTAATAGTGTACCTCAAGAACTTAAAAATATATCTGATCTAAAAATATATAACTTTATTTTAACTTCTGGAGTCTATCTATTTTTTAAAACTTCATCGGGTGTGCTTGCAGATTCACAGGTTAGATCTGCCCTAGAACAAAGTATTAATATTAATAAAATAATTAGTAATTTAAATTATCCAACCCACGCGGTTAATGAACCATTACTGGAGGGACAATTAGCCTATAATTATGCCTATCATCAAGCTCCTTATAATTTTAAAAATGCTCAAAATATTTTAAATTCAGATGGCTGGATTTTGAATAAAAATGGAATTAGGGTCAAAAATGGCCAAGAACTAAGTTTTAATCTAGTTGTTCCAAATTATAATTCGGAATATATGGAGGTAGCATCTGAAATTAAAGATTATTTTTCTAAGTTAGGTGTTGATTTAAATTTAATTCCTTTAGACTCAACAGATTTTAGTAATGCCCTTAATTCTCATCAATATGATTCAATATTATATGGTATATCAATTGGCATTGACCCAGATGTCTTTGTTTACTGGGACTCTTCTCAGGCCTCAATTCAATCAACTACTCATTTAAATCTATCTGAATACAGTAATCAGGCAGCTGATTTATCTCTTGAAGAGGGGCGAACTAGATTCAATCCTCTTTTGCGTACTATTAAATATGAAGGATTCCTGGAAGCTTGGCAACAAGATGTCCCTGCTGTTGGACTTTATCAACCGAGAGTATTATATATTACCCATGGTCGAATTAATGGTTTAGATAATATGGTTATCAATACCAGTAGTGGACGTTTTAACGATGTTGCTAATTGGGAAATATTAAAAGCATATGTTAATGATCAATGATCGAAATAATATAATTAGAGTATGCGGGTATGGTGAAATTGGTAGACACACTAGCTTCAGGGGCTAGCGACATTATTGTCGTGGAGGTTCAAATCCTCTTACCCGCACCAAAATTTATATTTCATAGATGATGATTGCACTAAAAGAAATAAGCATATAAACTATAAAATTATGGAGCAAAAGGGAGATAAAAATATAGAGGAACTTTTATCGATTAGAAATCAATTTAAAAATCCGACCTCTAATCAACAATTGCCTCATCATAAATTAAAACTGTATAAAAGATTAAAATTATTGGTTATAGCTATAATTTTATTAATTCTAATTGGTTCTGGGATATATTACTTTGTAATTCTACCCAAAGATAGTCCCATCTACATCAGCGATAAACTAGCCCAATATTTGAAAGAAGATAATTCTCCAAAGGTATATAGTCTTACTTCGCCATCATTTCGAAAGTTTACATCCTACTCTACATTAAGTTTAGCTGTTAGTAGAGTTAGTTATTTTGTCCAAAGTCCATATCAAATAATGGGTCAAAAATATAGCATTCAAAATAAAATACATCTTTTCGACATCGTTTATCAATTCAACACTAAATTCGGTAAAGAATACCTAAAGGTTGTCTTAGAGAAAAATCAATCTTGGCAAATAGTTAATTTTACAACTTCAAATAACGAACTTTATGCTTGATTAATAAAAAACAAGCCTTAGCATTCATATAAGGTTATGCTATTATTAAACTATCTTTTAAACAAAGGACAGTATTGAATATGAGTAAAATTGCCCATTATCTTCAAGAGCATTTAACAGGTGAAGTTATGGTTTCAGCAGATGCACGGGATTATTTTTCCAAAGATTCTTCCATTTTTAATATTCCACCAGCTGTAATAGTTTATCCCAGAAATGAAAACGATATTCGAAAAGTAGCTAGGTTTTCTTGGCAGCTTGCTCAACGGAATCGAATCTTTCCGATTACAGCAAGAGGATCTGGAACCGATACTACTGGTGGGGCACTAGGATCCGGTATAGTGATCGTTTTTCCTGCCCATTTACATCATGTTTTAGAACTAGATTCAAAAAGTGGAGATGTGGTTGTCGAAGCTGGAATTAATTTTGGTAAACTCCAACAAACACTTCAAACTCATGGACTTTTTATTCCTGCCTATCCCGCATCGATAGAATATTCAACCGTTGGAGGAGCGATATCAAATAATATTAGTGGCGAAAAATCCCACAAATACGGACCAATTGCTAATTTTATAAAAAGTTTGCGAGTTGTTTTGTCTAATGGTGAAGTTATTGAAACTGAAAAATTATCTAAAAAAGAACTTAATAAAAAGTTAGGCTTATCCTCATTTGAAGGTGAAATATATAGATCAATAGATACTCTAATTGAAGAAAACAAGGAATTGATTAAACGATCTAAACTTAATTTAACTCGCAATAACTCTGGTTATAATATTTATGATGTTAAAAAAGATGATGGGTCTTTTGATCTAACTCCACTAATCATTGGTAGTCAAGCAACACTAGGAATTGTATCAGAAATAAGTATTAGTAGTGAAAGCTATAGTCCTGATTCAACTTTAATTATGATATCAGTTGATGATCTTGATAGCCTTCAACATATCATAAATGAACTTAATAAATCCAAAAATTGGCCATGTTCTATAGAAGTTGTTAATAAAGGTTTACTAGAAGCAGTTCAAAAAATTAATCCAAATCAATTAAAAAATAGTCTTAAATTACCATATCCAGAATACTTGCTTTTCGTTGAATACGATATTCAAAGCGATCATCAACAAAAGAAGGTAGTAAAAGCATTGTTGAAGCTAGCATCTCGACTTGGACTAGAAACTAGAGTTGAAAGTGAGCCTGAATTAAAACAAAATCTAATTAAAATTCGGGAATGTTCATCTACCTATTTAGGGAATAATGATGGAATCAGAAAAGCTCTCCCAATTATTGACGATAGTGTGGTTCCTCCAACTCAACTAGCAACCCTAATTTCTGAAGTAACTGAAATTTTTAAAAAAGTAAGCTTGGACAATATTGCCATATGGGGTCATGCAGGTGATGGGAATATTCATATTCAGCCTCATCTCGATTTATCTCAAGTCGGAGATCGTCAAAAAGCATTTAAACTGCTTAATGAATACTATGATCTAGTAATTAATTTAGGTGGATCTATTTCAGGAGAACATAATGATGGTAGGCTTAAGACTCCATATTTAAGGAAGCTTTATGGAGATGAGATTTATGAATTAATGATTAAGATTAAACAAATTTTTGATCCATTCAATATCTTAAACCCAGGAGTAAAATTTGAGACTACAGAAGATGAAATTAAGAACTTAATTGCTAAAGATTATAACTTGTCTAATCTTTATACTTATCTACCCAGAACTTAAAGAACTTGGTGCGCGGGAGAGGACTTGAACCTCCACGCCCTTTAACGGGCACAGCCACCTCAAGGCTGCGTGTCTACCAATTCCACCACTCGCGCATAACAAATAGATTATATATTAGTTTTCTTCAATTCAGCGAATAATTTTGTTACATTTTAAAAATAGATATGCTGTTATTCTAGAGACGTTTTTAAAATTTAAGGGTGATTAGCTCAGTTGGCTAGAGCATCTCGTTTACACCGAGAGGGTCGGGGGTTCGAGTCTCTCTTGACTTGACCACTTTTCCTAGATTTTAGACTCTTACCAGATTGATCTTCATCGAATCTATCGCACTAACATGTAACATAATACATGGCGTTCATTAGAAGGGTCAAAACTAAGAGTGGAGCAACGGCTGTTCAAATTGCTTATTCGGCATACGGTAAGATTGTTAAAATCTTTCATACCATTGGCTACTTTATCGGCTTCATATATAACGGTTTCATAACCACGTTCATGTAAGTGTGTGGCTACAGGTTCCCAAGTAGATTGCTCAAAACTACTTGTTGCAATAAAAATTGAGTTTATACTATTTCTTTCCATGTATACATGTACCTAGAGGACATAGATCATATTTTTTTCTACGTTCATTTACTTTTAGGGGATTAACAATTGGAAATAGTCTATCTTTACCATCACCATTATTGTACGAATATGTTCCGTAACGTTGCTTTCCATTAGTCTCAATCATTATCATATCAACGAGATAAGGTATCCCTTGATAGAATACTTCATTTTTATCTTTATAATATAAATATCGCATTTTCTTAAGCATCAATTCCCTTGATTGTTTTGAGGACGAATGTAGTGCAATTATCCACATTGCCCTAGATCCATCTAAACCAATATTGATCGCACTGGGAGATTTTATTTGCTTTAGTAATTTAAATGTTTTATTTAAACGTGTTCTATCACGTTTCTTAAGTTCGTTTGGGAACCTATTATTGTCTAGATCTTGACCAAACAAAACTAAACGATCTCTTTGGTCTTTTTTAAATAAAGCCAGCAATTCATTTCTTACGATAGGATACTTTACCTGAAAATTCGGAACAAGCTTTTTTGTAACTAAGTACCAAGTACACGTCATAATTCCCTACCTTTATTATTCTTAAAATATAAATTAAAAAAATCTAGCCAATGTAAAATCGGTATCTGGAACTGTTTGGCCACCTGGCAAATTGGTAGGAGGATGAGATGGTAGTGGCCTTACGGGAGGTAGTAATGGTGGTGGATATGAAGCATTTGCCTTAACACTATTATCCGCAATTATTGATTTAGCGAATATTTCAACAGCAGTCTCACCAACTGAAAGAAATTGTTGGTTATTATCTAAATTAGTTTCTGGTTTTATTCCTTCTTGAAAAATTTCGTTATTGCTCATATTACTCTTCTTCCTCCCTTATCCTATACTCAGTAGCATATATTATAGAGAATATAAATAAAATGTGATAATTCTTACTACTAGAGAAGTTTGCTCGTTAATATTTTTAGTCTCCTGACTTGACCAAATTAGTGCCCCAGTTGCCGTAAGATTTGTTCTTCGGTTTCATTAACTCTGGTTCCGTCGGGTATTAGTTTTCTTCAATTAAGCGAATAATTTTGTTACATTTTAAAAAGAGATATGCTATTATTCTAGGGAAGTTTTTAAAATTTAAGGGTGATTAGCTCAGTTGGCTAGAGCATCTCGTTTACACCGAGAGGGTCGGGGGTTCGAGTCCCTCATCACCCACCATAATTTAAAACTATTTGGCGCTTTAGCTCAGTTGGTAGAGCAGAGGCTTGAAGAGCCTTGTGTCCCCAGTTCGAGTCTGGGAGGCGCCACCAAACAGGTATTTTAGGTATATTAAGTGCGAAACGCTCAATTATTCCTGTTAAAAGATTATTTTGTGAAGATCCAATTTTCACTGGGATGATCCACCAATTCATACAAGAAAACCTATTGACTTATATGTCAATATTTTATACAATTATGGTTGGATGGAATGCGTGCACTGGTTCTTGTTAACCGATTCGTGCAAAGCGCCATCTTTTTTATTTGAACTCTTTTATCTTGATTCTTACTCCTTTAACTTTTCTATCAAGGTCAGTTGAAATAAAGTTAACTCTCAACTTCTTTTGCAAATGTTTAACAAGTTGCAGTTTTGCCTTATTAGGATTATCTATAATGCCCATCTCAACCTTAAAAGCATAGGCAATAATTCCTAATAGAACATCGCATACTTGAATTTCCGTTACCGCGTGTGATTCAAGGCGGATAATATTAGTCACGGCATTACGTCTAGTAATTTGTTTAGCCTTACTTTTAATCTCTCTTTCAAAGTGATCATCTTTTGAGGTAGATAGATCATCTGCTAATACAGTAATATAATTACTGAAATTATTATTAAAGGACAGCACAACATCTGAAATCAACTTACCACAAAATGAATTGTAGGCCTTGTAGTGATTCTTTATGGATAGCTCTAATTTATCATATACATAGCAGATAAACATTGTCTCTGGATTCTCGAAAACTTCATCTATTAGACCTTTATAGTAAAGTACATTAGTCGTTGAAACTTTTGAAAATTTAAATTCGCTATGAAAATTCGCTCTATTTCTAAAATTTATTAGTTTTCTGTGTAAATTATTAATATTCGGGGAACATATTATGCCTAGACCAAATATCTTATCTTCTTTTCTATGTAATACACCTGTTTCGTCTAAGTAACCAACAAGGTTTCTTTGTGGTTTTGGCCCAGTTTGTTGTTCCCTATTCATACAATTATTATGCTGGACTATATACAATAATTGCAAATACTTTAATCAATAGTTTCATCAAAACCGGTATTCATGAGTTTATCGTTCAAGTTTTGGAAAACCTCAAAAACTTTGTTCCAGAAATCCCTGGGAGGCGCCACCATTACTTTAGACTGTCGTTTTTTGTGACCAATATTCATAATCATCTGAATGATTTCCATAAAAAACTGAGTCTATAATATTTGGATCATCCATTGAAATCGAGATAGAGTAACTTTCATCTCCATTTATATCTTTTACTTCTATATTAATCTTATCCCAGTTTATGCTTGTGATCTTTTCTTCTTCTGAACTTATATTTATCAATTGACATACTCTTTCAAACGCTCTTGTCTGAGTAGGGGGAGAATAATAAGAAGTTAATTTATTTGGATCAAATCCGGGAAAGACATTTCTTTTTTGAATTAGTTCCGTTAGCTTACTTCCCAATCTACCAAACTCTAGATCAAGGATTTGGGCTTTGCGGAAATTTAGATTTTTACGTTCAATAAGTTCTTTTTTAAGAATCCAATCTACACGATTACTTAACAAATAAGGATTTTTTTTGTAATCCGTTATAGCTTTTTGCCATTCATCAAGAACTTTAAGTTCACTAGGTGGTAGTTCTGTTTGAACCGCTAAAGCAGCGCATTGATTATAAAGACATTCTTGAATATCTAATGCGCTATATTTTTGTTGTTTGTTTACGTAAAAGGGAAGACTGGGGTCCTTAGCAAAAGAAAGAGCAGCCTTAACTGGATCCTCTATATAAGGAATTTTATATTCTTTATTTTTATGATTTTCATAAAGTCGTATAAGAAGTGATGTACTGCCTTTATTCCACCATGTTGCCCATGGAGAGATATTTGAATCTCCAGAAACGTCATGTAGTCTAGCCCAATTATTAGAATTCGCCAATGATTTATCTCTAATATTAAATAATGGTTTATCAACAACAGTATCATTTTCAAAATAAGTGGAGACTGTTTGAAGTTTTTGGCCAGCCAAAACATGATAATCCTTTTTGGAACCAGAATTCTTTTTAACAAGTCCTCCACCATTAAAGATCACTCTACTTAAAAAGTGGCTTGACATTAAATTAATGAACAAATCTTTTTCGATTGACTCATTTCCTGGATCGTAGTGTTCTCTTTCTATTAAATAGTTATTGTGATAACCCCAGGTATTCGATTGTTGATCAATTACTCGGTCGAATAAATCAAATTTATAACTTTTATCTTGGCATAGTCTAGATAATGCATCTAAGACAATTCTTTTAGATACCATTTCAGTATATGTTGCTTCCTCAGGACCAAGAGATTCAGGAGAGCAAGTTTCAAGTAATTCACTGTCTGGATATATTCTTCCCCCAGTAGATAAATAGTAATCAGCATCAATATTGTTATTTTCAAAAACTGTAATTCTAAGATCTAAATTATTTATGACCAAATTAACAATGGTCTTCACTCCTTGTTCTTCATCATTAGCAAATAAATTAATTGCAAGTTCAGATTCACTTCCCATTAACCGATCAATATTATTAGCTTTATTCATAATAATTTAAACAAATAATACAATTAAAGATGGAACATAACAACTAGGCAATATTTAATCAAGTAATCTATTTAAATAACTTATTATTAATTTAAGCAAAAATTAAGAAAACACTATTAAGATTCAATCAAATAACTAAAAAGGCACAAAATGAATTTTCTATCTCGCGGTATCCGGAATATACTTCGTAATCTGACAAGATCTATAGCAATTATTTTAATCCTTGGCCTTAGTATTGGTCTTAGTTTAGTTATGCTAATAGCTAGAAACACTGTCCAAACTCAAATTAACAAAACACTTAGTTCTATTGGGAATACAATTACTATCCAACCAGCAGGATTTAGCACGTTTAGCCAAGTTAATAATTCTTTAACTACAACAGAACTTGCTAAACTTAATAATCAGGATCATATTTTAGGAATAGATGAACTTTTGACTGATCATTTAATTAACAAGAACTCAAGTTCATCCAATTCAAATAGATTTTTAAGCAGTAATGGAAATAATACAACAAATCTAGTTTCTCCTGTAAAAATTAAAAGAAATCCAAATAGTCAATTTGGTGGGAATGGACTTTTTATATCTGGTGGAGGAAGCTTTAACTTTGCCAACTTCAGTCCACCAATTCAAATCATTGGCTCAAGTGACCCCTCCAATCTCAATACATTAAGCGGTAATAGTTTTAACTTATCTTCTGGAGCACTTATTTCTGGAACAGAAGATAATAATCAGGCACTGGTTGGTAGCGGACTAGCATCAAATAATAACCTTAAGGTAGGATCAACTTTCGAAGCATATAATTCAACATTGACGGTTAGTGGTATTTATACTTCTTCAACTGCAAGGGCCAATGATGCAATTATTGTTTCTCTTCCAACTTTGCAAGCTCTAACTACTCAGCCCAATGACGTTACTTCAGCTGTTGTGACTATTGATTCTTTGGCTAATCTAAATACCGTGACTAATGAAATTAATAACACCCTAGGAAGTTCGAATGTCGATCTAACTTCTTCTTCTCAACAAGCTAACCAGACTATTCAACCCTTAAATGGAGTTAAGAACATCTCCTTATACAGTCTAATCGGTGGCCTTATAGCATCTGCAGTAGTCATCTTTATGACAACTCTAATGATAGTTAGAGAAAGGAAAAAAGAAATAGGTATATTGAAAGCTATTGGTTTTAGTAATGCTCGAATAATGCTTCAGTTTATAGTAGAATCTTTATCTTTAACAATTATAGGTATAATTGTTGCATTATTCCTTGGTGTGTTGGCTGCAAATCCAATTACTTCAACTTTAATAACTAGTTCGAATTCATCTAGTTCAAGCTCCGGACAACCTGGTGGGGGAGCTTTCAGAAGATTTGGATCATTTGAAAGTTTGACTTTAGCAAAGAGAAGTTTTAAAAACATTCATGCAGAAATAGGTTATAGCAGTTTACTTCTAGGAGTAGCCATTGCCTTAGGAATAGCAATAATTACTAGCATTCTAGGATCATATCTAATAAGTAAAATACGACCAGCTGATGTCATTAGGTCGGAATAGGAGATACCATGATAAAAGTTTCTAATTTGAAAAAGAATTATCCCTCAGGAGACGGAGAAGTAAGCGCAGTAAATGATCTAAATTTTAGCATAAAATCTGGAGACTTAGTTTGTATTGTTGGACAGAGTGGTAGCGGCAAAACAACTTTAATGAATTTACTTGGTGGATTAGATAAGCCTTCAGCTGGCCAAATTGAAATTGATGGTAAAGACATTGCGAAACTTAATGATCATCAACTGATTAAATATAGGGCAAACACAATAGGTTTTATTTTCCAAAGTTACAATTTAATTCCAAATTTATCTGCTCTAGAAAATGTGATGATTGCTATGGAAGCAACCAAAACCCCAAAGATTAGAAGAAAACAAAGAGCGGCTGAATTATTAGAAGAAGTAGGTATTGATCAAAGCCAAATGAAACGAAGACCTGCTAAGCTTAGTGGAGGACAACAACAAAGGGTTGCTACTGCAAGAGCGCTTGCCAATAAACCTAAATTAATTTTAGCCGATGAGCCAACAGGAAATCTAGACAGCAAAACTGGTGCGAAAGTATTTGATCTACTAAAAAATTTATCCCACAAAGAACGAACTACCATAATAGTAGTAACTCATGATAATACAATATCTAAAAAAGCTGATCAGATTATCAAAATAAAAGATGGTAAGTTAGTTAAATAGATTAATAATTTATTAAATTTAATATATAATAACTTACGTAATTATGCGGGCGTAGCTCAGTTGTTTAGAGCGCATCCTTGCCAAGGATGAGGCCACGGGTTAGAGTCCCGTCACCCGCACCACACATATATACAGGGTTAAGAAATGCCCAGTCACTAGTTCCGGGATAATTATTCTAATGTTTATGTTGTTAAGCTTAATTTCACGAAGTAGCTTGCGCTATGATGTGTTCAGTACTGGACGAATTTTTTTAGTCTTCCGGTCAAGTATACGATAGCCTAGCAATTTTATACGGTCTGTTATTACGAACCATATTAATGCATAGCCCCAAACAAATGCAACCAATCCCCATCCTAGAGGAGTCATTAATATGCCGAATCCCGATAAGATAGTTGCGACCATTTCAGCTCCTAATACCGCGAACAGCAATATCCTTTTTGGTTTAATCGACCAGAAAGGACCACGAGTTCTGGTAAGGAAGATTGTTAGAGACCCAGCAACGGACAACATAAGATACATCATTGTTTGTAGATGAGCGTGATTTAGGTGAAAATTATGGACCCCTATAAAGAATAGGCCAAACGCAGCTATAGGCCCAATAAATCCTAGTATACTGGCAATTCCTATAACTCGTTTCATATTCCAAGCTTCAGGTTCTGGGCTGTCTAACACATTGTCGTATGCAATTGAAAGGATTGACCCATCATTTAATAGGGCTAACACAACTATCATTATTGCGGTAACGGGGAAGAAGTTAAATACAAGTATAGCAAGAGTTACAAATACTAATACGCGCAACGTCTCAGCAATACGATAAATAGCATAACTGTTCATGCGTTCAACGATTTTACGGCTTTCTTTAATCGCGTCAATTATTACCGACAGACCGGGATTTGTCAGAATGATTGAGGCTGCTTCCCGAGCAGCATCAGTTGCGCCCGCAACGGCAATACCGCAATTAGCTTTTTTTAGAGCAGGAGCGTCATTGACTCCGTCTCCGGTCATGCCGACATAATGACCACTACCTTGGAGTAAGCTTATGATGCGATATTTATGTTCGGGGAATACCTGTGCGAACCCGTCAGCCCCCTCTATCTCTTTTAATTCTTCAGAACTGGCCTTAAGATCGTTTCTGTCTAAACTTGCGGCATCGATTATGGAGCTGCCTAGGCCCAGCTTTTTAGCCATTTCCCTAGCTATGGCTAGTGCATCTCCCGTCACCATCTTTATTAATACACCCATATTCTTAGCTGACTCAATAGTGGCTTTTGCGTCGTCACGTGGTGGATCAAACATTGGCAATACACCCAAAAAGTGCCATTCCCCATGGCTATTAGTTTTAGCGACCCCGAGAGCCCTAAAACCACGTTTGGCGAAATCGTTTACGGCTTTATTGGCGGAATCCTTTATTTTATCTGCATTGACACAAAGAGATAAAATGACTTGAGGCGCTCCTTTTGTGACCTTGAACTCCTCATGACTGTGAATGTTTTTAATGTTTGCTTCAGTTCTTTTACTTACAGGATCAAATGGCTTAAACTTTGATATCTCATATTCGCTGAGAATATTTTCATTTTTTAGAGCATGTAACACCGCTAAATCAATCGTATCGTTATCTTCTTTTCTTGATGCCAGGGAGGCATATAACACTATGTCTTCCGATGATATTCCCTCTGTAGTATAGGGTTCTCCTAGGGTAAGTTCATTCTTAGTTAAAGTTCCAGTTTTATCTGAGCAAAGAACATCTACTCCTGCCAGCTCTTCAATCGCAACAAGTCGGCTAACTATAGCTCCCTTCTTGGCCAGCAAACGTGCACCAACTGCCATCGTTACGGACAAGACCGTCGGCATAGCTACCGGTATAGCTGCAATCGTAAGAATTAGTACGAATTGAAGTGTTGAAAGCAAGGACTCATGTCGTATAACCGATGCGATAACTATGACAGCTACAAGTGCGAGGGCTAATAGTATAAGGTATCTGCCAATTTGAAGTACGGACTTTTGAAAATGACTGACAGACTTAGTGTTAATTACTAGCTCAGCTGTTTTCCCAAAATACGTTTTATGCCCCGTAGCGTACACAATCGCATTAATCTCACCTTGCCTAATAATTGAACCTGAATATACAGATGATCCAGGCTTACGTGTTACTGGTAATGATTCCCCGGTTAATGCTGACTCATCACACTCAACGGGATCGCCTTCTAGAAGTTTCACATCAGCCGGAACAATATCGCCAATCCTAATCCTAATAATGTCTCCTGGCACCAATTCACGAGCGGCGCAGGTAATCCATTCGCTATCTCGTAAAACCTTGGCTTTAATTGCTAGTTGAGCCTTAAGAGCATCAATTGCCTTGCCGGCTGAATGCTCTTCTAAGTAGCCTATGAGTGCATTAGCTAATAACAAAACTGAAATAATGATCAAATCTGGCCAGTGCCTTAAAATTCCAGATAGAACAATAGCTATCTCAATCATCCATGGTATTGGACCCCAGAAATATGACAGGAACTTTAATATGGGGCTAGTCTTCTTGCTATTAATTTCGTTGTAGCCGTAAACCGATATACGCTTGTTGGCTTCATTATGGCTTAAGCCTTTAGATGAAGTATTAAGGCGTTTTTGGAGCATACTTAACGGCAGGGATGCTAATTCGTTACTATTTTCTAATTGATGTTGTTGTTTGTCTTGATTCACCATTTTTATTACTTTTAACTCTTATTAGTTTACTACATGATACTATGTGTTGCTAGTACAAGAACTCTTAGAAGTGCTAGTGACTAATCGTCAAGAAAAAAATTTACCCGAAAAATACTCCCCCGAGCATATTTCTAGCTAAGGCTATTTCTTTAGATATACTTACGACTGATCTATATGATTCCATTCGGAATATGACTAATAAGTGGCACCATGACCTACCCAAATGTTTTTGTCCAGGGAGCTTTCAAACATTTATGAGAAAATAGCCTGAGCGATAAAGGAAAGTGAAAAATGACATTACCAAAAGAAGGTCGATCTGAACAAAGTCCTAAGCCAGAGTTAGTAACTAAACTACAAGCTTTATTTGATGCTGTTGGTGACGAACTAAAAGTTAAGCAAACGAATAGTGCTGCGGGCAGTCCAGAAACAATAGTCAGGTTAGTCCCTCAGCTAAAAGGCATGCATTTTAAATATGAAGACCCATCACTAGCTAATGCAACCATCAATTCAGAGGGACTTAGAACGAGTGATGAGTCGTGGGATGATTTTAGTATTAAAAAGGAATGGGTAAGTGGCTCGGTAACGATTGATGGAGCCGAGGCTGAACTTGGGCCACCCCTTAATACCTATACTATAGAGAGGTTTGCATGGGACATTGGAGGCAGTGGACCTTCAGCAAAGGGAGAAAAGAGTTTCTTTAGGTATGTAATTGATGACAATGGCGAAACTAGTACCGAGGGCATACGATACGGTTCGGGGCATTGGAGTGAGGCTACTACTCCCGATGAAGCTGTAGCTGAAATCGTTCAAAAATTTCAACAAACCCATATAAAATATTAGCTCAATCAAGTAAACTACCCGAAAGTCCAAATAACTTAACCAAGTTCTGTAGCTTTAAATCATTAAGTTTTTCAAAGGCACATGTTTGCAATGTGTCACATATGCTGCACCAGTAGATATCTGAAAGAAATTGGCAGAATGTATTACATGCTGTAAAATGTAATACATGACATACAGCACAGTTGTTACTAGCAAAGGTACTATCACTATAGCCGCTCCACTACGTAAGGCTATGGGTCTAAAAACTGGTCAAAAGATAAAACTATCTGTTAATCCCAATAATCAGATAGTGCTCGATCCTGGAACTGACATGAAAGCTTTTGAGGTATTACGAGCAGAAGTGACTAGAAAGATTCCCGATCACTTAAAAGGTCTTTCAGGTGACTCTCTGCGAGATGCTATTGCTTCTGCTTGGGTAGATGGCTATCGTGGTTAGTTTAGACACGAATGTCATTTTGCGGTTTCTACTTGATGACATCCCTGAACAAACAAAAATAGCATCATATACTATTGATGGTAGTAAGGTCTACGTAACGGATGTAGTTATAGTTGAATGCATCTACGTTATGGAGAAGGTTATAGGACTATCCCGCCAAGACATTACTAAGCTTATAGTGAACTTTTTAGGTTTTTCTAATGTGATACACAACCAATACTTTCTTGAAGAAGTTATTCAGTTTTATGAGCAGCACCCTTCGCTATCGATTGTTGACTGCTATGCAGCTACTGAGTCCAAGGTTTACAATAACCAGCTAGTTACTTTTGATAAAACTTTGGCAAACCAGGGCGGTAAACATGTTACAAGCTTATTAAATTAGCTCAGTAACTCTCCGGATGAGCAGTGGAATACTGCAAGTAAACTACGCAATGCAGCAAGTGATAGTCTATTTTATGTATCAATGGCAGTGGCCAATATTCCAGAAATGAGTGGTGAGTATGACTGGAATTATGCCCGTAAATATCTATTTTCGCTCCAATCTATGTATATATTTGCAACCAAACAGAAATTCTTAGAACTAGAGCCTGAAATAATTGTAAAAATTGATAAACTTCTAAGAGAGATTGAAGTTCAGATAAAGCAAAGTAAACGGAAAGAAGAAGAGAGAAATAAAAAAGAATTAGAACGTTGGCTGGAAAAATATAGACTTTGGCAAAAGATCCAGAAATGATCTTGAATAATATGGCTCCACGGTACATATTATAAAATTATTTATGAAATCTAACGAAATCATCGAGAGGTAAATTATCTTGGGATAATATTTGAGTAGATAAGAATTATTTTTAGTTGTAGTGGTTACTGCTGATGTTTGCAATGCGTCAACTATCTGACAACACATACTAGGATACCGGGGCCATTAATCGGACAATTTTTAATTGGATTTTCTATACTTTTTAATAATAGATATGTTTTTACAATGTTATTTAAGTCGACCTAATATATTATGAACGGATATAATTTATTGTGATTTGAAATAAACTAGTATAAAATTTGAATATGTATAAATACTCTAAAAACGAAAATGGATTTAGTGCGGTAGAAACAATACTGATAGTAGTAATAGTAATTTTAATTGGAGTAGTTGGTTGGTTGGCATATAAAGACCACAGTAAGACTACTACTAATTACGTCGCTACTACTTCTAGTAATAATTCAATTACTACTAAAAAGAGTCCTTCGATGCCTGCAAGTACCTCAAATATTAAATATTTAACTATTAGTCAGTGGGGGGTAAGGGCACCATACACATCAACAGATACCTTGTCGTATATAATGAGCAATGCTAACTTAGCAATTATAGTTTCTAAAAATATGTCTGATAATTACGGCTGTACAGGAACAAATAATCTACCTTCTGGTGCAGGTGGAATATCACGTAATGTTGCCGATAATACTGCACAAGTTATGACTACAACACCTGAAACATATGCTCAACTTGCTCAACAAGACCCCACTGACTATAAACAAGTTGGTAGTTATGTTTATGGTTTTACACGTGACCAAGCAGCATGTTCAAACCAGACTTTAGCTGGTACGCCAGGAGAAACAGCACAGGTAAATGCAGAAAACTTTACAAGTTCACTTATTCCAAAGTTAGAAGTCATTCAATAATATTGATTGATAGGTGTAACCACAGGTTTTAGTCGCTTAGTAAATACCCTTCATAAGTCTTATTAAATATATTGTCCCATACTGTTATCTTATAAGAGACAGGGTGTTAACTTTTACTTCCCTATTTTTAACAACTAGCGTTGATCATCTTATTAAGATATATTACAGATAATTAAGGTAGATACTTATCTAAAGCTTGAACCATAGTATCCTGCTTTGGATTTAAGAGTAGTTTATTAAAGATATCATTATCAACAAAATATATAGTTATATTTTCTTTAATTAGTTGATCAATTACACAATCATAATCTTCTTCGAATAATGGAGTAACAGGGTCTTTACTGACCATTTCATATTCATTTAATCCTTTTTGAGGAGTTTGATGGAATAAATTATCTGGCAGTATATACAAAGCACCACCTTTATCGCTTTGAAGGATTTCTTCTACGTTAGCACAGATAACTATGTAAGGATTTTTTAATTTCGCATTCATTAATATAGGAAAACCTTTAGGTAACATGTACATTAATGCTAACTTTTTATATTTAGTAGCGAAAACAAAATCACCAGTATATTTATTATGGCTAATAGTCCTTTGTGGCTTAATTAGCTTAAGATTTTTAATAGGTGAAGCATGATACAATTTCATATTTGTAGTATGACATATTCTTAATAATATATAGTTATATGATCGTTTTTAATTTTAGTTTTAACAAATAAGACAAATTTAAAATAGAGCTAAGTATAAATTTTAATTAAATTCTTTTCTAGATAGAATAGAATCAAACTGCCAATGTACTGATTAAGGTCTTTTACTTTATTATTAATAAGATGCTTAGGTTGCCAAATGCCATATTTAGCTTCTCTAGTACCAACATTTTCAAGATCGAGATATAATTTTTGTACTTCACGCCAACCAGTATTAATTTTCGTTTTAAAGAAATCTAAAATATCATTAATTTCATTATTAGCATAATCAATATCTAAGATCTTAAATAGATCTTGAGCGTAACTTTGAAGTTGATAATCAATAATCAGAGCGTCTTCACCTAATTTTTGGGCATCTAAATCCTCTATTGTAGTTACTATTTTCTCAATTATCTGATCGATTTCTTCAGTTAAAGTGTCCTTGATCATAACTATTTTTTCATAGAGGACGTTCATAGTTTTAAGCATGCCTAATTCTTTTTTTTGATCAATCTCTGAATCCCTGTTGAGATTATCTGGCAGTTCTAAATCAATATTATTTTGGTCTTCTGTTATATCTTTGCCGTCTTCGCTTAATAACGTTTCAATTGTTTTTAGAAAATTATTGATGTATAAATTTGACTGATCATTTTTTATCATCTCATCTTCTATTTGAATAATCGGTTCTTCATTTAATTCGATCGAAGTAGGGGAGGTTTTTAGATTAAGATTTTCCATAACTGGTTGAGTGTTGATAGCAGAATCTTTTTCTTGGTTAGATTTTATAATATGATGGTTATCCAACCTAACAAATTTATTTTCTTCGGTTTTTTTGTTTAATTTAAGCTCTTGAGCCTTATTTAAAGAATGATGGATCTTTTGCTTTGTATTTAAACTTAATCCATCTTGCTTTTGAGATTTTTTAACACTTATTGATTTAATAATCTTAGGACTGATGTTTTGTTTCGTAGAATTTTCTTTGAATGTATTTTGATAGGTATGATCAGAATCTACATTTAGATCTAAATGGTCAACATATTTCAAGCTAGTTTCATTAATTAACTCCGTTTTAATAGAATTTACTCTCTGGTTATTTTCTACGGATAGATTATCTACGTTAACAGAACTGATTAAATTATCTTTTTTTTGATTCTTAGCTTTATTTTCAAAGATATCATTTTTATCTATCTTTTTTAAGTTAGGCTTTTTACTAGTTTGGCTTTTAGTCTCTTGATGGTTAGATTGTTGATCCATTATCTGTTGACCTAGATTTGAAATTTCTAACATGACTTTAGCCTCTTCTAGTGACATTTTTCCAATAAAGGGGCATACTTTTTGTACTTCTTCAACACTGTTTGCTTTCTCGATTGTTCCGTCTGATCTTTGATAACTATAGACGGCATTTGAGTCAATTGATTCACTTTGATGGGTAGTTTCTGGGATTATTTGTTTTTGTTCTTCCTCAATATTTTGTAAAGCTATATGATCAAGCCTAGGTTCTTTACTATCTTCCATAGATTACTAGGTCGTTTCTTCTGGTTGAACGAATTTTAAAATATATTCGCTTAGCAATTCCTTGGTTGTTTGGTATTTTGGATCATCCGGACTCAAAGACTTAAAACCTTCAATTAGTGGCCTTGCATTTTCTCCGCAAATATCTAAAAATTGATTCATTTTCTTACCTGAATAACCAGGTATTGGATTACCTCCCAAATTTCCTAAACCAAGTAGATTCAGAAAATTTTGTCCTTCTTCTGCGCTATTTTTTAAATTCTCCATACCCGTTTCATCTTTCTGGTTATGTCTATATTAAAACAATATTTGCTAGATTAGTAAACTACTTATCCACCCTGTGTTGTGCCTGTACCGGTTGTTGTACTGCCGGTAGTTGTATTTGCTGAATTTGTCGCTGACCCGCTAGTGGATGTTAAATTAACAATAGATGGAGTAGATGTTGAGGAATAGAGCACACTATCTACAACAGTTGCCGTAATACTGTCTCCTTGATTAACCGGGATATTCGTAAACGTTGTTAGATAAGAAGATGTACTGGTTGTTGGTATATTGATAGTCTGCAGAGTTTTTCCATTATCTAAAAGAGATATAGTTCCTGCAGGTGCAGAAGTATATGTACCACCAGAAAGTGGGTAAGTACCCTGGGTTACATTTACTTGGTAACTACATAGTTTAGTGACATTATCACAAACAGTTTGTTGGAGAGAGATGGTGGGTGATTGATCGCTACATTGATGAATATTATCAAATTTCGTAGGAATATTGACCGTAGCCCCACTATTATAGAAGGTATCAATTGAGAAGATGTTTGGTCCATTGCCATCTATGGTGCTTTTAGCAAGAGCAGGAGTACAGGAGGTTGCTAATAATCCCGATACCTTATCGATAGTTACTACACCATTATATTTGGGTGGATTATACCAAGAAGGGTAAATATCTTGACTTGGACTTGGATATTCCCATCCGTAATAATGACCCATAACTTGTGCTGGAGGAAAGTTAACGACGTATGCTGGCAAGGTTTTGATTCCTGCCGGAGGTTGCCAATTAATAGGTTTTTGTCCTTGAGTAAGGTATGTAATCATTCCTCGAGTTAAGGGTTCAGTTAATCCTTCCAGGCCTCCGTAGTGAGGGATTAAAGGTTTAGTGGCCGTATAATATCCAACCCAACTTCCAACTACATACTGAGTGGTCATACCCATCATTAGGCCGGTTTGATCAGCGTGAGTTGTACCAGTTTTAATTGCAACATCCCAACCATTAGTGCGTTGGAACTTCCATCCGAATTGAGATTCAGTTGTACAGTTTGTAGCCCAACAACTTCCTGGCAAATAAGTTGCTCTTGGATCACTTAAAATATTATCAATAATGTAGGCTGCGTCTGGTTTAACTACCTGGTTAACAGGAGGTTGTTTCCATTGATAGACTACTTGGTTCTGGCTATTAATTACTTTTAAAATATAGGTTTGAGGGACATAATTACCTAATCTAGCATCAGTTGCGAATCCATTGACACTTTCATTAAGTCGCAGGTAACCTCCCTCTCCGATGGCAGCCGATCCATAACAGGTTGTTTTGATAGTTCTTTGAGAATTTGCGTAACAATTGTAACCACTAGTTAACCCCATTTTTGTAGCTAGGCTAATAGTGTTTGACATACCATTAATCAGAGCTGCTTTAACTGCCGGAACATTTCTAGATCCAGCTAAAGCATATCTTAATGTCAATGGTCCAGGGTACTGGAAATCATAATCATATAAACAATTTCCACCATTCAAAGGAAGGGCCTTATTGGTACAAGGATACCCAGGCAAAGGACCTTGACTGTCATAGAGGACTGATCCTGCCCCAGCATTATTATTATTAATGAGTGCTGTATAATCATATAACTTAAAGGTTGACCCGGGATTAATTTGAATAGTCGAATAGTTTATTTGTCCATAATTAGGATTGAAAAAGTTTACTCCTCCTACTTGAGCAGTAACTTGTCCAGTAGGAGCGTTTTCAACTACCATAGCTTCTTCGTTTCCACCATCATTCTGGACATTGCCTAAATTATTAGCTACTAATTTTTGGGCCTCATTTTGTTGAGGTATACTTAAAGTAGTAATAACCTTCCACCCTACCTGTCGACTATTTAAGTTAGAAAACTGACTTTCCAATTGTTGCTTTGCACTAAGCACAAAATAAGGGGCAATTACATTGGAGTATTTATCCAAAGCAGGTTGAACTTGGGATAGAACGTCAACTTTAATTGCATTTTGTTCTTGAGACTTAGAAATGTAGTGTTGGGCATACATTAATCCTAGAATATAATTTTTTCTGGCTATTAAAGCTTGTTGATCAAATTCAGGACTTCTTGGAGAATAATAGGCAGGGGCTTGAGGGATTGCGGCTAACATTGCTGCTTGGGCTAGACTTAGTTTTGCTGGTGTAGTTCTAAAATAATCTTGAGCTGCTGCTTCAATACCGTAGTCTACACCGCCGTAAGGGACAATATTTAAGTATCCAGTTAATATAGTAGATTTAGAGTATTCTTTACTTAAATCATAAGCCAAGAACACTTCTTTAATTTTCCTATAGATAGTCATTTGACCCGTCCAACCTTCATAAAGCTTAACTAGTTGTTGGGTAATTGTTGAACCTCCTTCAATTTGGCCATTTGGATCTAAAAGGTCATGAGCTGCGGATCTTAGGATTCCTCCAACATCAATCGCTCCTTCTGTATAAAAGTATTTATCCTCAATCGAAACTGTTGCATTACGAATATACGGGGACATCAAGTTTCCACTAATTGGTGTTCTATTAATGGCATTGTAATCTGACCAAAGTAAAACTTTTCCTGTTCGGTCATAGTACTGAATACTTCCACCTAAATTTTGTCCGTAGATACTTTTAATTTGAGGTATATTTTTCTGGATTAAAATTATCATAATACCAATAAAGATGACTCCTAAGAATATTCCTAGCCCTAACAATTTTAAGGTCATCTTAAGACCTCTTCGGCTTAGCCAGTAACTTTTTATCCTTTGAAAATTCATTGTGCGAATTCTTTCAAAAAAATTGGCATATTGAACTGGTGCTTTTTGTCTAGATCTGGAGCTTAATCTTCTTCGTTGATTATTGACGTTTTGATAGACATTAAAACCTTTGATGTTTTTATTATGCTTGGATTTAGACCTATTCCGACGATCATCATTTAACACAACTACTTATTCCTCTTTAGATACTTTATTGATATATTCTATCATTGTGGTGGATAATATCTTTTATTTATTAAAATAAACTGTGAAAAATAAAATTATTGCTTTTTGTTCATAGCAAAATCTTATTATATTAATTATAACTGGATTTAATTAGATATAATAATAAAATGCAA
>JAJZMH010000019.1 GCA_021850365.1 bacterium | reverse complement strand
GTAGCTTACGCAGATAATTACGATGGATTAGCTTATGCAGATTTTGAAGTAGTCGATAAAGCATCTTCAAATATTCCTATAATTATTTATAAGCCTGTTTACACTCCAGTTTATACACCGGTTTATGTGCCCGTTCAATCTAGTGGAGGAGATGGCGGCGGGAGTGGTGGAGATAATTAGTCTTTAAAAATAGTTTATTTTTATTAAGATAACTTGTTTTAACTGGAGTTATCTCAATCCTTGGAACAGATTTAGAGCTACTTTCGGTAGTGAGAAGAATAAGCTGATTTTTTTCTTTTGCTAGTTTATTGTTCAAAAACATTTTAAATGCACCATAAATACATTGATCAAATGCTCTAGTTTGTTCAGTTAGCGGAACATTTTTTTGTAGTAACATTGATTGAATAACCTCATCAGCTTCATATTCGACTGTTGCACTGATTATCTTTTTAGAGGTTGATTGAATAGATTTAGAACTTGATCTAATTTTTAGATTATATTCATCTCCAAAATACGCCCAATCTATTTGAAGTTCTGGTTCAGGTTTTATTGCATCTAAATCATAGTATTGTTCTAATATTTTACCAGTCAAATTCAAAAACAGTTTGGTAGAAGGCATGGTTGATGCAGCAATAGATTCCATACCATCAACTATAAAATAATTTAGATTAAAAACAAGATATTAAATTAATTATTGTTAGGTTAAGATACTTATATGGGTAAAGTTTTAGAGATTAAAAATATTACTAAGTATTTTGGTAATTTTAAGGCTTTAGATGATCTAAGCTTAAGTTTAAACGAAGCTGAGATACTTGGATATTTAGGACCTAATGGATCGGGTAAGACAACAACTATTAAAATTATTTTGGATCTCATTAGGGCTACATCAGGAACTATTGAGATATTTAGGAAAAGCTCTAAAAATACTAACCTAACACATCAATATATTGGTTATGTTCCCTCAGAACCAACTTTTTGGCCTAATTTAAGCGTTAAAGAAACTCTTCATTTTCTTGCTTCTCTACATCAAAATTACGATCTTTCATACCAAAATGAACTTATTAAATCCTTTGATTTAGATTTAAATAAAAAAGTTAGGGAATTATCCAGAGGAAATAGACAAAAAATAGCAATCATATCTGCACTCAGCACTAGAGCTAAATTACTTATATTAGATGAACCTTCAACCGGACTTGATCCACTGATGGAAAATATTTTTAGAGATCAAATTATTAAAGCAAAAAATAATGGGCAAAGTATCTTTTTTTCTTCTCATATTCTAGAGGAGGTTGACGCTCTCTGTGATCATGTGGCTATTCTTAAAAAAGGTAAATTAATAGAATATGGCAGTCTAGAAAAGCTTAAACATCTAAGAGCTAGTAAAATAGAGGCTAGTTTTTCATCAGATAATGAATTACCTAAATTTAACAATATATCTGGAATCACTAATTTAAGATATGATAAAAATAAACTTTCTTTAAATATTACTCAAAATGAAAACCTAGTTCTAGAACAAATATTAAAACATAAGCCAATTAGAGTTTATTGCTCCCCTACCTCACTTGAAGATGTCTTTTTGTCTTACTATCAGAAAGATTAATTATGAATAAAGTTAAAATAGTCTCTAACTTTATCTTCAAACAAAGTTTTGTTACATCAATTATTTGGGGAATCATACTTGGGTTGTATGTATTTTCTAAAGTTTTTGGTTATGTTAAGGCCTACCCAACTTATCTTCAGCGAGTTAATTTAGCTCATACTTTATCAAGTAACAGCGCTATAAATGTTTTAACTGGTCCTGCTTATAATATTCAAACGGTTGCAGGTTATTTTATTTGGTCAAGTTATATGATTATTTTATTTGGGGCAATCATTTATGCCATTTTATTAACCGCTAAACAATTAACGGATAATGAGCACCTAGGTAGATTTGATTTAGTACTTGGAGGAGAAATAAATCTATTTAATTTAATTAAGGCTGTACTTATTGGTCTTTTCAAATCCTTTTTTGTTTTCTTTGTGGTTCTATCTTTAGGGTTAATTTTTATGGGACTAAATAGTGAAGTTAATTTAAGTATTATTGATATGCTTCAAATTAGTTTTATTACTTTACTTGGAGTAGTTTTATTTAGTCTTCTAACTAGCCTAGTTGGTCAATTTTTGGTTTCTAGAAAAGACGTCTTGAAAATAAGCATTGGGATATTTGGATTGTTTTACGTCATTAAAGCTATAGGGGACATCTCATCATATAAATGGCTATTGGATGTTGATCCTTTGGGTTGGTTTGAGAAATTGAGTCCATTAAATAATTTAGATCTAGTCTGGTTTTTACCTATTTTTATTTTGCTCATTATACTTGGCTTAATGACTTTTTATTTCGCTAAGAAAAGAGAATTAGGTAGTCCAGTATTTCAAATTAATAGAGTTTATAAATCGAGGTTATTATTTTTTAAGAATTTTTATTTAGGACTTTTTAAATTTAAGTTTCCGCTTATTTTAATTTGGTCTTTTATTTTATTTAGTTTAAATCTTATTTACGGAATTATTGGCAAAAGTGCTCTGAATATAATTAATAGTTCAGGAAAATATCATAAGATTATTACTAAACTAGTTAGCATTAATAGTTCTGTAATTGGTTTATATGTTTCGGTAATTTATTTTATTAGCATGTTATATCTGGTTTTTTTCGTGGCTAATTTTGTAAATAAATCTAGGGTTGATGAAGTTGGTGGAGAGGACTTGAATTATTTAGTTGGTAAAATTAGTAGGTTTAAGTTAATTTTTTCTAAAGTAATTATTCAGATTATTGGTTTGCTTATTCTTTCTGTCGTCATTGATTTAGGAATGTATCTCGGCCTTCGAATAGTAAAACTTGATCAAATTAGTTTTAAAACATTATTAATCTATGGGCTTAACGCTGTAGTACCATCTATTTTTATGGTTGGTATAGGAACTTTTCTAATTGGAATTATTCCGCGTTATTCGTCTTGGATACTTTATGGTTTTGTCGGCATTTCAGTTTTAGGAGGTCTTGTTATTGATGGGCTAAAACTAAATCACTACTTAGCTGATTTATCTATTTTTAGTCATGTTAATTTAAAAACATTATCTAGTTTTGATTATAAGACGAATATTATCATTTATCTTATTTCGCTTGCTCTTATTTTAATAGGAATAATTTTCTATAAAAAAAGAGATCTTATCTCTTCTTAAGAATTAAAGCAGTGTCCTTATTTGGGAGACTAAATAGAGTGAACCGGTAACTACTTTTAGATCATTAGGATCAGATATTAATTCATCAAATGCTTTTTGGTGATTAACTTCGATTTTGGATTTGTTAAACCCTTTAGTAATTAAATAGTTTTGAATAACACTCGGGTCAATCGATAAAATATGATAATCCTGTTTAAAATTAAACTGGGTGATTATTATCTTAGATGCATATGGAATTATTTGATCAATTATTTTTTTAAAGTCTTTATCTTTTTTAAATGCAATTAGAAATACGCCTTTTTGGTCAGGATATAATTTTTTAAAACTCTTAATAAAAGCTCTGATTTTTTGATTATTATGGGCTCCGTCGAAAAGAATTTTTTTGTCTTTTAGTTTAACTAAGTCCATTCGTCCACTTATTTGATAAGTTAAACTTTTCAAGATTGCTTCTTTGTTTTGAATTTTAAATTTATCTCTTTTGGCTAAATAATTAAAAGCGTTATAGGCTAGCATCCAATTTTTTTGTTGATAAGAAGCTAAATTGTTGTAGAGTATTTTTGCTGGATTATTCAATCTAATATTTCTAGCATAGTGAATATACCCTTCTTGACGCTTCAAATAGTCCGCAATAACCTTCATGATGGTATTACTTTGTTGAAAGATTATTAGATGATTTGCTCGGTGGATTATACCTGCTTTTTGGTATGCTATTTTAGAAATAGTGTTTCCTAATAAATCAGTGTGGTCTAAACCAATGTCTGTAATGATAGTTAGTTTATTTTTGTTGGTCATTATATTAGTTGGATCTAGTAACCCTCCTACTCCTGTTTCTATAACTGCATAATCTACTTTAATCTTATGAAAATAATAGAGTGCAAAAGCAAAAAGAATTTCAAAATATCCATGTTCATCTTTACTTTCTTTGATTAAGTCTAGAAAGATTGGGAATTCTGTTAGGAATATTTTTGTTGGCATTGGCTGATTGTTTATCTGGATTCGTTCAGTAAGAATGTCCATATGAGGAGATATACTAAGTCCAACTTTTAGATTATTTAAACTTAGTAGTTTAGATAAATAAGACGATGTAGATGTTTTTCCGGAAGTTCCAGCAATATGAATAATCTTTAGTTTTTTTTGGGGATCTCCAATTAGTTTCATTAATCTCTTTGTTTTGTTTAATTTATTTGGGCCCTTTTGAAGCCTCTGATTATTAGAATAAATTGTGAGATAATTCTCTACTTCTTCTAGGTTTTTAAAATTAGTCATTTATAAATATCTTTAATAATTTGGTTAAGGACAGTATACTAATCTTTAGATAAGATTACGAGCACCCTTAGCTCAGCGGATTAGAGTGCCTGTCTTCGGAACAGGAGGTCGTAGGTTCGAATCCTACAGGGTGTACCACACAGCAGTTTAATCCGTAATACTCCTTTCAGTTTGTTTCTGATATTTTTATTACTATTAGAGCAGGTTGTTAACAACAGATGCGAATTAGTTCTAGCCCTGTCCACATGATTGGTAATGAAAAATTTGATTGCATTACCTATTGCATTTAGTAATAAATTTTGCTATAGTAATGGATATGAAAACTACACTCACGGTTACTAGCAAAGGACAAACTACCATACCAGCTCCAGTGCGTCGTAAACTTGGCTTAGACAACAACGGTGGCATTTTAGCAATGAATTTCAATGAACATAAAGGCGAGCTCGTGATATCAAAAGCCACTAGCATAGATGAACTTAGCAAAAAGTTAAGCAGATATATTAAACCTGGCATAAGACCTCTTGTTGATGCAGATGCATTTTACCAAGCAAACAGGACTAGATAAGATAATGGCTAAATATACAGGCTCGTTTGATACCAATGTTTTACTGCGTTTATTACTTAACGACATAACCGACCAGCATACTGCTACAAAGGGACTATTGGACCAAGCGGACAACCAGTTTGCTGTTGCCGACACGGCGATAATTGAGTTGGTGTTTGCGCTTAACAGGTACTATGGTTTTAGTCGTTTACAGACTGCTGAAGCAGTAGAAGGCCTTATGAACCTAAAAGAAATAAACTGTAATAGAGCTCTTTTTGAAAAAGCTCTGCCATTATATATTGAACATAGTGGTTTATCTTTTGAGGATTGTTGCCTCTCTGTATATGCGCAGCTCAATGATGCTGAACCTTTGTGGACTTTTGATAAAAAGCTGGCCAATCAGGCTTCAAATTCAAAGTTAGTTAAAGTATAACTCTCTATTACTGAGTTTCTGACTTCTCGGACTGTGCGATGTACCAATTGTTAAAAAATTCATCAAATTCTTAAATCTATCCTAATAAATCCTTCCGCTAGTCTATAACCTGCTTTTTGACCAGTTATCTCAGCCATTTGTCTAAGCCATATTTTAGGTTGCTCTATATCTGGAATTTGGCTTTTGTGAGCCTTTAGAGCCAGAATTTTTTGATCAAATGTCTTAGTTATGTCGACATAGTAATTGCTACTCTCAAAATTGGTTAAGAGCACAGTTTTAACTTTATGAGGTTTTAAACCTTCTTGATATAATTCTGGAAAAACTAGATGGTCTCTTGCTAAAGGAAAAACTGCATCAAGAGCGACTTGTCCGGCAACTCGGTGATCTGGGTGATTAATAAAACCTCTTTGAGCAGAATAGATCATTGATGGATCCATACTAATAACTACGTCTGGTTTAATAGTTCTAATAACTCTGACTACATCCTTTTTTAATTCAAGACTCATTTCCAGCATTCCATCAGGATAATCTAGATATGTTACGCTTTGTCCACCCAATACCTTAAGTGCATTTCTTTGTTCTTGATGACGAATTTTAGTTAATTTTTGAGGATCCATATCCTGATCTTCACTCCCTTTAGATCCATCGGTAATAATTAAATAATGCGCCTCTGCTCCTTGATGAATGAAATTAGCTACTGTTCCTGATGAGCCAAAATCTAAATCATCAGGATGGGCTGCAATGCCTAGAATTATTTTTGGTTTTAGTTCTTTAAAATTATTTTGATCCATGTCTTTAATTTTAGCACTTAAAGCTGATAAAATATGTTTAAAGGATTAAAGATTGAATAAAAAAGAAGTTATTGCTGTAGATATTGATGAAGTTCTCTACCCTTTCTTGAGAGAATTTATAATAGATCATAATTCGATGTTTAAAACTAATTTAAGTATTGCTAATTTTAGTTTATATGAGTTTGAAGATACTCTTAAAATGAATCGAGGAGAAAGCATTCAAAGACTCTATGATTTTTTAAGTAAAACTGATCAGATTAACCCAGAGCCAATCAAAGACTCTAAGGAAGCTATTGTTAAACTATCTAAATTTTATGATTTAGTAGTGATCACTTCTAGGTATTCAAAATACCGGGATCAAACGGTTCAATGGTTAAATCGTTACTTTAAGAATATATTTAAATCGGTTCATTTAATTGGACATCATAAGGTTTTAGATAATCCAGTTTATAAATCAGATATTTGTTTAGCCGTTGGGGCAAAATATATTATCGATGACTCTTTGGATAATGTTATAGGTTGCGCTAAAAAAGGAGTTAATGGAATATTATTCGGAGATTATCCTTGGAATAAACAAGACTTAACTAAATTTAAAAACATAACAAGAGCTAAGGACTGGAATGAGGTTTTAAATTATTTAAAACTTAACTAAACAGTAGATAGATGCCACAAACCAAGTAATACCAAGATAGCCATTACACCGCCAGCTATGAAACATACTATAGCGGTAATTTCAGCAATTTGTCCTACAGTAGAAAAGGCATAAGCATCTCCTAATAAGAGACCCCTAAGAGTTTCTCCTTGGAATAAGGTCTGAGCCTCTTGCTTTAGTTGAGTATTAGCTGGATTTGCCAGAGATTCTGCACTAACCTCTGAATAAGTTTGACCATTAGCTATTTCAGATAAATGAACTGCTATAAAGTGATCGGCGTAAGCCTTTGCCTGAGGTCCAGTTAGGAGTTGCTCTCCTGCGTATTGATCTAAATATGGACCAATTTTTGGACTTGCTAATTCTGGACTTCCTTTAGGTGGAAAAAATATCTTTTGGGAAGATAATTCACTTTGAACATTAGAAGATGTAAATGAATACGCCCACCAAGCTAATCCACCAATAGATAGAAGAGCTATTGTCGCCACTACGCCAAACATAATTAAAACTTTATCTATAATTTTACGTTTATTAACTTTTGGCATAATAAATCCTTTCATTATTACATTTTAATTAAAGCATAGGCTTTATGTGAAGTAAATGTGCTATAATTAGCTATAGTTATGCTTGGGCTGGTTTAAATAACCTTCCTCCAAACAAGCTTTTCTTTGTTAATATTTAGACTCGATTTTATTTACTCTATTTAGATTTTTTAGATATAAAAAACTTTTTATTAGATTTTGGAGGATTTTATTATGCGTCAGAAAATTGACCAGGAGATTAGTGTTGTTATGTATTATAGCGCTTCGAAAAAAATGGCTTTGCCTAGAATTATTCGGTGGCAAAATAGAGACTATTTAGTTGGAGAAATAGGTTATGTTCATAGGGTTAAAGAAGGCAGAAAAACTTATCATATTTATGAATTCTGTGATAAACAAGAATCTTTAAGTTTTCGAGTTTCTTTGGATAGTGAAACTTTACATTGGAAATTGGAGTATGTGAGCGATGGACTTGCCGATTAACCATGATAAACCGTTAATAATGCACGTTGATTTGAATTCTTGTTTTGCAATGGTTGAACAACAAGCTAACCCTCTTATTAGAAATAAACCAGTAGCTATTGCTGCTTATGATTCTCCAGGAGGTATGATTATTGCTTCTAGTTATGAAGCAAAAGCACTTGGTATTAAATTAGGAGTTAATGTACGCGAAGCAAGATTAATTTATCCTAAGATTATTATCCAAATGCCTGATCCAGAAAAATATTTTGATGTTCACCGTAAATTTCAAAAAGTACTCTTAAAATATACATCAGAAGTCTTCCCTAAATCGGTTGATGAATTTGTTCTAAATTTCGATGGATCGAGTTTTCTTAGGGATAAAATTAACTTAGTAAAGGTTGGAGAACAAATCAAGAAAGACGTCAAAAATGAGATAGGAAGCTATCTTACGATTAATGTTGGTATTGGGCCAAATAGGTTTTTGGCTAAACTAGCTGCTGGCTTAAATAAACCAGATGGGTTAAATCTTATTAATCATCTAAATCTAATTAAGACCTACTCTAAGCTAGAACTTGTAGACTTACCAGGAATTAATACTCGTTTTAAAGCAAGGCTAAATTTAGCTAGAATATATACGCCCTTAGATTTCCTAAAAGCTGATGGCTCGTTTTTAAAACACACTGTTTTTAAAAGTATTTCGGGATATTACTGGTACTTAAGATTAAGAGGGTATGAAATTGATCAACAACTCTTTGCTAGAAAAAGCTTCGGTCAGCAATACGCTCTTGGACAAAAAACATCTAGCAAAGAAGAACTTTCTAGGTTAATTATGAAACTTAGTGAAAAAGCTGGTAGAAGAATGCGTCAAGCTGGCTATAGCGCAGGTTCTGTCTACTTATTTATGTTATTTAAAAATCGTACTTATTTTAGAAAATATAAAAAGTTAAAGTACTTTCTTTATTCCACTCAGGATATTTATAGGGAACTAATTAAGATATTAAATACCGTCCAGATTCCAGATCAAGTAAC
>JAJZMH010000027.1 GCA_021850365.1 bacterium | reverse complement strand
AAGTGGTACTACTTGGACTTCTGCTATGGTAGGAGATGAGATGATCTTTGCTGATGGATCAGAAGAAACTATTACTGGATATACTTCTGCTACATCTCTAACTGGATCATCTACTAGTATATCTGAATCAGGAGCATACTATAGACTTCATCACATAGGTCTACAAGTTACTTCTGCTGGTAACGTGGGGATAGGGACTGCTTCACCTACAAGTACTTTGACAGTGAATGGGGCTGTTAATATTAAAACACCAACTGATTCAACAACTGCCTTTCAGATACAAGATAGCTCAGGAAGTAATGTTTTAACGGTCGACACCACAAACGAAAACATAACCATTGGGTCGGGCTCAAGTGGTGAATCAAGTCCTAAATTATTAATATTAGATAGTAGTACAAGTAGTACAGACCCTACTGAAATTAATGGAGCAATTTATTATAATAGTTCAATGAATTCGTTTAGGTGTGGGCAAGATGGAGTTTGGAGAAGTTGCCTTGGTGGATTAGCATTTGCAAATACTAGCGTGGCTGCTGGAGATACTGTTTCACAAACAGGAACATCTGGGGGACCAACTGCCTTTAGTGACGGATATACTGTTCCTGCTAATGATTGCCAGCCAGGACGCGTATATAAGATTACTGCCTCTGGAGTTATGACAACGTCTGCTGGAGTTTATTTAGACTTCTATGTATACATGGGTACAACTGAAATAGGTGGTAGTTCTGGAGGCCCCGGAGCTGTTACTAATGCACCATGGAGAATAAGTTTTGATATTACCTGTGATACAACAGGCTCAAGTGGGACAGTTGAAGGTCAAGGAATAAATGACATGGCTTATAGTTCAGCAAATAATGTAATGACAGAACTGGGGATGGATAATACTTCTGCAATAACTGTTAATACGACTACTTCTAACAAAATTAGCATCGAATTTAGTTGGCTTACAGGTTCTTCAACAACTGTTACAGTTACAATGAGACAACTTATTGTAGAATCACTGGGTCCTTAAAATACTATACTTGAAGAAGGCTCTGGGCAATAATAGTTTCAACACTATACGGATTTGGAGTAGATGTATTGGTATTTATTATTAACCAATCATTCCCTATAACTAAGCTTAATATAACGTTTTTTTGATATTCTCCAATGATAGCTGATCCAAAATTGGTAGATATAGTTTTTTTATTAATTAAATTCTGTGTAAATATATTCATATTAAAATTTTTGGGTTTATATTCTTGACTCATATATATAGAATTAGCTTGATCTTTAAATACATAAATAGCTACTTTTTGTTGATTATTATTTAATAAAGATTCTCTACTAAATGAATAATCACCTGGTATGGATTGAGGGTAGTAAATTGAGAAGTTTAAAGTCTTTTTTAAATTCATTACTGATTGAGGAATAAGAGTATTTTTGTTAAATATTAAAAAAAATATAAGCACTAAAATAAGAAAAGTTATCAAAATAAAAACTCTAAGATAGTTTTTTAAAACTTTATTGATAGCTAACCCGATTGGCTTTAAATTATGCATTTATAAAATTATCTTAGTAATTAAATTTATTTTAAGTATAATCTTTTTTTATTAACTTGATAATAGCTCTTAGAGTAGTCTAAACTACCTAACACCACAAGAATTCTGTGATACACTTGGAATAACTATTCTTACGAAGGAAAGTGTCCACGATGTAGTGAGTACGTGCAAAAGATTGACTTTATCTAATCTTTTATGTTAATCTTAAAGATATCATTTAAACATAAAAAATTGTAATTTTATGAAAAACAAATATAAAAATATTTTCCTTAGAATATCTGGTATTCAAGCAACTCTAATTATGATATTTGCCCTAATAATGGGTAATCTAGCATTTATTCCTAGAATATTTGCTCAAACTTATTTAACCAAGTCTACAGTAATGCTATATAACATGGATGCTTCTGGAAATTCAGAAGTAGCTTTTGCATTTACTACGGCAACTGCTGGAGCAACATCTGTTACTTTGGATTTTAACGGTTGGACAGGTAGTACTGCAGGTATAGTAAACACAACTCAAACTATTTCGACAACTGGATGTACTGCAATAACTGGTGCAAGTACAGCTCTTCCAGGTTCGATAACCGCTGCTGGATCAAGTTCTACGGTAACGGTTTCAAGCGTAACTGCTCTTTCGGCTTCAACATCGTACTGTGCAATATTAACTTCTGCTTCTGCCGTAACTAATCCATCTGCTACAGGGGATTATACGGTTACAATAACTGCCGGATCAGATACTTCGACTGTTGCTGTTGACGTAATTTCTAATGATCAAGTTATTATTAGCGCAGTTGTTCCACCTACATTTAGCTTAGCCCTAAGCTCAAACACAGATAGCTTTACTTCAAATCTTTCTCCAAGCTCAATTGTTGGAACTACAGGTATAACTGCTACAGTTAATACCAATGCAAAAAACGGATGGTTCCTATGGGGAGTAGATAGTAATGCTGGTTTACGTTCAGCAACTCAAAGCTATACAATAGCTTCTACAACTCCAGGTACAAATGCTACATTAACTGCTGGAACTGAAGGATACTTAACTGGATTGCCTTCAACTGGAATTACTCAAGGTAGTGGATCCGGGACTACTTCAGCAACTACGGCTTATGCATCTTCGGGATCTGGAAACGGTAGTGGGCTAAACTCTACCGAACATCTCTTAGCAAGTTCTACAGGAACAGCTAATGGGGCTGTAGTTACAATAAAGGAATATGCTGCTATTTCATCAGTAACTCCTGCAGCTAGTGATTATAGCGATACAATAACTCTTGTTGGCGCTGGTAGTTTCTAGGAATGATTTTAAAACAGAAATATTTATTCTTAAATAAAATTAAATGGTTAATATTTCTAACAAGTCTAAGTGTTATACTATTTAATGCATTTAACAGTAATATAATTAATGCACAATCATTAAACGGATCAAATATTACAACTTCCCCTGTTTACGCGGATATAACAGCTGTTCCTGGTCAGTCAGTCTCGACAACTTTACATGTCGAGAATAACGAATCATCTCCCGTTAGAATAACATTGAGTATTGAAGAATTTAGAGCAAGCGGAATAAACGGTCAAGCTCAGATATACGATCCATCCCTAAGCATTCCTTCTCTATCTTGGGTTCATTTTTCAGAAAATTCATTTATTGCTCAACCAAATGTATGGAATAACATTGTAATGACAATAAATTTACCAAAGGATGCATCTTTGGGCTATTATTATGCTGTTATTTTTAAACCAGAAACTATAGTTAATATGGGATTAAACGCAAAGGTTCAGGGTGAAAATGCCATATTAATTTTACTTGATGCTCATAGTGGAGCAGAAAAAGAAAGTCTAGAAGTAACGTCATTCAAATCGGCTAAGGGACTTTATCAGTATCTCCCTGCAACTTTTTTGGTTGATGTCAAAAACACGGGTAACATTTTTGTTGTTCCTCAAGGGAATATCTATATAAGTAGAACCCCAAATGGACCGGTTATCGCCTCTTTACCAATTAATAGTTCTGGAGGAAACGTTCTTCCTGGTTCTATAAGAGAATTTCAGATTAACTGGAGTAATGGTTTTCCTTACTTTCAGAATGATCGTATAGATGGACAAATTATATCTGGATCTAATGGTCAACCCGAGATGTCCTTAAATTGGAACTTAAAAAATTTAAATCAATTTCGTATAGGTAAATATTGGGCTAAATTAGTCCTTGTATATAATAATGGCGTCAGAGATGTACCCCAAACTTCAGTGTTGTCTTTTTTGGTAATTCCATGGGTTTTAATACTTATATTGATTGTTGTACTCTTTATCCTTATAATTGGCATATGGGGCTTCGTAAGGGCTTCTATTAATGCCACAAAAGGAGAGAAAGGTAATTCTAAAGGTAAATTTAAATATACAAAATAAACTGGCAGGATTTTTAAGTCTATTTTTTGTATGTTTTTTGTTTTTAAACTGTATTCATTCTTCCGTTTCCGCCAATCCGGTAGGTATATCTGGAGTTGGATTAACTCCAGCAATTATTAACTTAACCCCAGCAAAAAATCAACAATCAATCAGCTCATCTATTAGAGTTAGCAATCTAACTTCTCAAGTCATAACCTTAAAACCAGGAGTTCAAGATTTTAAAGCATTAAATGATCTAGGTAATTTAAGTTATTTTAGTCCTAATTACAATCTCCCTCACGATTTAGGTAGTCGAATGACTTTTGACCAAAATAACCTAACAATCCCAGCCAATTCATCTGTAATATTTAATTTTAATATAGTTAATTTAAGTTCCCTAGCTGCGGGTGGTCATTATGGAATCTTGGACTTTAAATTAGTTCCAAACAAAAATTCTTCTGCTAATTTAGCTATAAATCAAGTTATTGGAACTCTAGTTTTTCTTGATACTTATTCGGGAGGAACTTTTTATTTAAATTTAGTTACTCCAGTCTTACCTTATATAAATTATTCCTGGCCATCACGAATTAATGCTATTTTTATAAATAGCGGTAATTCTCTAGATACACCGAGTGGAATATTGGGCATAACTTACTCCAAAGACCAACAACTATATAAAAGTTTAATTAATATCAATGGATCCTATATTCTTCCCGCTAGTTCTAGATTATTTAGCTTCAATCTGCCAAACCATAAAACTCCATTTTGGCCTACAGAATATAAGCTTAGCATAAAATATAGGCATCAATATCAAACAAAATTCAGTAACTACACGACCAATTTTTGGATAATTAATCCTCTATTTATTATCTTGGTCATATTATTAATAATTGTATTAATTTTATTTTCAGTCACTATTTCTAAAAAGTTTAAGAAAAGATATATCAATAATAAAGGTTAAAATTAGATTGATTGCTACTTTAAAAAAATGATAAAAAGAAAAAGTATTAAGCTTATTTTCCCAATTTTGATAATTTTAGCAATTATACTTATAGTTATTTGGATAATTCTAAAAAACAATAGCATGCCTATAGGAACTCCAGTTAAGCAAAATAATTTTAGTGCAATAAATAATCCTGGATTCATCTTTTCGCTAAAAAACAGCTCAGATCAATACGTCTCCTTTAAATATCCTAAATTCTTAAAAGTAGTGTCTAATTACAAGTTTTATCCTCCTGTTGTAGATGAATTTAATTACTCTTATCTGGACATAGAAAGTTGGGATTTATCTATATCCATCTACCATTTTGGTAGTAGTTCTCTTCAGGACAACAATGCCTATCAATTTAGGTTAGAAAATCCAAGTATCTATGTACCCAGTACCGAGGTAGTAAACGAACAGAATGTAGTTATTTTTTCTGATCAATCCATGGGGGGATTTAACAAGATTGCTTTTCTTGTAAATGGTACTTATCAGGCTACGATTTCTTTAACCGGAGATGATCAATCCGGACAAGCACCACTTCAAAAAACTTTTGATCTTATTCTTTCTAACTGGCATTGGAAAGTTTAGTCTTTTGATTTTTTACTTTTAACTAAGATATAATTAAAAAGATGTTAACTAAATTAAGTTCAGGGCTAATAGTAGTTTTGCTAAGCTACTTTGGTGCTTTTTCTTCTAGTGCTAATTATGAACTAAAAAGCTATGCTTTTGGTCCAGGCGGAACAAATAGTGCTCACTCAACTACCTATTATACTCAATCCACTCTTGGAGAAACCACCAATAATATATCATCAAGTACTAACTACAAGGGCTACAATAGTTCAATTCAAGCAGAACAATTAAATGTACCTCCTGCCCCAACACTAAGTAATGGATCTGGGAGTTATTACAACAAACTGTTAGTTACTATTAATACTGGAGGGAATCCATCAGATTCAACCTATGCTATTGCTGTTTCTACCAATAATTTTGTTTCAACCCAATATGTTCAGGTTGATGGTACGCTAGGAGGTAGTCAATTTTATCAAAGTTATAGTGCATGGGGAGGTGCAAGTGGGTCATATATTATAGATCTTCTACCTTCAACTACTTATCAGGTAAAAGTGGCTGCTATGGAAGGAATGTTTACAAATACAGAGTTTGGAGCTTATGCTAGCGCCTCTACTGTTGCTCCTTCAATAACTTTTTCTGTTAGTAGCAATTCTATTAATCTAGGTAATTTGTTGCCAGGAAATATTGTTACAAATTCATCATTAGCTTTTACTTTTTCAACAAATGCTGTTGATGGAGGTAGTGTTTATGTTACTGGTCAAAATAATGGACTTTATTCAAATACCGTTAATTACACTATACCTGCATACACAGGTAATTTGAGCTCTCAAAGTCAGGGATTTGGAATACAAGCTATCAACGCCACTCAAACTTCAGGAGGTCCTTTTAGTGCAGTTGCTCCTTTTAATGGGTCTGGCAATAATGTTGGGGCTGAAACTACAACACCTCAACAACTTTTAAATTCTGCATATCCAATAAGTGGCGCTTCAGCAAATGGATCATTTCAGGCTGAAGCTTCTTCGACTACTCCCTCTGCTTCAGATTATCAAGAGGTCTTAACCTTTGAAGCAGATGCCAATTTTTAACTTGAATTTGTTTATTAATAATCTTGAATAAAAACTAAATAAGCTAGTTCATTAATCTTAGGAATATCTATAGACTTAATAAGATTAGCTCTGATTATAAATTTTAACTATCTTCCTAAGACTTCACGCAGTTTGGCTACTCGTATCGCCATCGCATGAAATTCACTGGGCAACTGACTTACTGGTACAGGAGCGTTATCACCCTTAATCTTATTCAGTAAATCATTGCCATAAGTTGCAATGCCAACTAAACGATTTGCTGATAAACCTGCTAATGCAATATCCAAAGTCCTTGACGGTCTATAAGTACCACCAGTTGGATATTTTAGTGAATATTAGTCATCTTTATGCGCCCAACCATGTACTAATATTGTGTTTTTCATCTAAATTAATAATAACAAAAAAATCCGCTTAGAAGTATATACCGCCTCCGCAAAACAAAAAGCCACAAGTCTTATTATTTTAGCTCATACCTGTATGAAGTGTCTTGAAGGTTATTACAATAATAAGTTTTACTAATAACCGACGAAATACGAAAATGACACTCAATAATTACCCGATGGTAATCATTCGTTTATACCGTCTATGTTTCTAATGGTTATTACTCTACCGATTATTGCAGGATCTCCATCGCCGTCTCTGCCAACAATTAAGCCTGACTTATTTGCATCGCTTAATATTTTGATTAAATGTCTTTTTCCCAAAAATCTTCCCAAACCTCCTCTAGCAATACGTTCTTGAGTAGCTCTGATCTCACCATTTACTACTGCTTTCGATTTTTCAAGTTCCTCTAACATTGACGCGGACTTTTTCGGACTGTGTTCAATCAGGAATTGGTTGAGGTCATAATATTCAAAATATCATTCATGGATATAATATACATCAATCTAATCATTTTGCATATTGCTTATGCTTGGAGGGCCATAGTGATGTCTATTGCAACCAAATTAAGCAATTCTGGTCATGATTGCTTTATAGCCGCCACCAGGCCATTGCCATTGTCCTGAATAAGAATTGCCGTTGTCAGCAAATGTTCCTTCAAAGAAATTATTTGAAGTTTTATCACCGAACCATGTATGAATTGTTTTACCGTCAATTTCCCACGTATATGTAAAGTTACTGCCGTGATTATCTAGGTAATGCGAGCGAAGAGTTTGGCTGTCTTCGTCAAAACCTATATATTCAATACCTTTTATAGATTTATTATCATGCTTTAAGTCTACTTTTTGTATTAGGAAGTAGTTTCCTTCTAGCCACTCAAATGTAACTGTGCCTTCAATAAATCCGCCACTTGCTTCCCATGTCCCAAGTAACGGCTCCAATGACTTTAGGGCAGGATATGGTTGATTGGGTATGTTTCCTGCAAGGTTATTATTGCTGTCCGACATATTTAGATTATAACAAACCAACTGCAACCAATAATTGTAAAACTATTATCTATAAGATTGTTGTGAAGAATACTTGGAGGGCCTACTGTGAAACTATTGCAACTAAGCTAAGAGAAAATCAGGGGTTATTCATAGCCAGAATAGGTACAGCCTGAAGTTTATGAACCAGTATTACTAGAAAGCTATGTTCAATATATATTTTAAAGAAGCTAGGCAATATCTCCATGAAGTTGAACGAGCTATAGCAACATACGCAAAAAATCAACCAATTCTATATAGGGTTAATTAGTTTTTATTAATAGTTATAAAGTAGTCTGCATTTATGTAATTTCGAGATTCTGGTGGCTTTTATTGCTTTCTTTCTGGAAATAGTGCAATTGGTTTTTGGGTTTCCAAATTAAATCGACCTATAATTTGGTCAGACCCCACTATACAATCGAAGCCCTGGAACGAGTCTTTAGAGAAAATATTTGATTCTTTCAACAAGGTTACGACTTCATCTATCATGTTTTCCACTTTAGGAATATCCAGAGCGTATTCCCCACCATAGCAACTGCCATAAATAATTGATATTTTTCTGGGGTCTATATGCCTGATTATACTGTTACCGATATAGTTAATTTTATTTAGTTCTTTACTATATTGATTTTCTATACAATTAAGGTCATTCATTAGTTTAAGATAATCAGTGTTTCTGAGTAAATTCTTGTTATCATCCAGTATTTCTTTGATGCTTAGATGTTTCTTTTGCTTATCGAACAATAAATACAAGTCGACATATAGTAGCCTAAATTCAACCTCGTAAATATTTAGCAACGTGTTGTCTTCAGCAAAATATGACTGCTGAAAAGTATTTATTAAAATGGAGGACTGTTTCACCCTAGCTAATGCAAAAATTAAATGATTCTTTGGGTCAACATTTAAATTAGTTGTGAGGTTGTTCATGGCTCAAAAAACTTCTATTTTTTAACCCTTTGTGGTAGCTGAATTATCGAAGTTCCATGTTTATTAAAAACTTGTTTTACGTTATAAGTTTGTCCTTTTATGTCTTTGAAAGATATGATTATTGTTCTGCCATCATCAATCATAAACTTTCCATTAGCCGCAAAGTATTCGATAAAACTATTTTGTGATAATTTTGATTCTTTTTTGCTTCCTTTG
>JAJZMH010000028.1 GCA_021850365.1 bacterium | reverse complement strand
GCGACTACAGTTAAATAAAGACTGGAGTTCTAAGTGGTTTACTGATAGAAGAAATTACACTACTTATCTACTTCAAGATATTAGTGTACGAAAATATATTACTCAAACTCTAGGATCAAAAGCTTCTATTAACAAAGTCGAAATATCTAGAACTCCTAATCTTGTAAGTGTTACTATTTATACCGCAAAGGCTGGATTAATTATTGGTAAAGGTGGGAATGGAGTAACTGAATTAAAGAAAAAACTCGAGGATATATTTAATTGCTCTACACGTGTTAACATCGAAGAAATCAAGAAAACTGATCTTTTTGCTAAATTAGTAGCCGAAAATATAGCTCATCAAATAGAAAAAAGAATTAATTTTAGAAAAGCTATCAAGAACGGTGCATCAAATGTAATGAATGCAGGAGCAAAAGGTGTCAGAATTCAAATCTCTGGTAGATTAAATGGGGTAGATATGGCTAGAACCGAAAAAGAGGTCGCTGGAACAGTACCTCTCCATACAATTCGAGCTAATATTGATTACGCCCAGGTAAATGCGAAAACTAAAGACGGTATAATATCTACAAAAGTGTGGATCTATAAAGGAGATAATTAAAATGTTACTTCCTAAAAGAACCAAATTTAGAAAAGTCCGTAAAGGACGAATTCGTGGAGAAGCCTCATCTGGAAACTATATTGCCTATGGAGATTTTGCCCTACAATCTCAGGGTCACGAAAGGATTACTTCCCGTCAAATTGAGGCAGCTAGACAAGCAATGACCAGATATATTAAAAGAGGTGGTAAAATTTGGATCAGAATATTTCCACATACTCCTGTATCTAAGAAACCTTTAGACGTCAAGATGGGTAGTGGTAAGGGGAATCCAGAATATTTTGCCGCAAAAGTAAAGCCAGGTACTATCTTGTTTGAAATGCAGGGAGTCCACCTAGATCAAGCTAAAGAAGCTATGCGCTTAGCAGCACATAAATTACCAGTTAAGACTAAATTTATATCGAGGCACGAGGTTTAATTATGAAAATAAGTGAAATTCGTAAATTATCTACTGAAGATTTAACAAAACAGACTATTACTTTAAGATCTGAAATAATTAATTTACGACGTAAAGTACACCTCGGCGAAATTCAAAATGTCAGAATTATCCGAAAGAATAGAAAAGAATTAGCTCGTATTTTAACCGTTCTTCAGGAAAAGTTAGTAAAGGAGATTAAGTAATGTTAAGGATTTTAACTGGTAGTGTAGTTTCAGATAAGATGCAAGGAACAATTTCGGTTAAAGTAATGTCGACTAAAAAACATCCGTTATACCGAAAAAATTATCCTTTTAATAAGAAATATTTAGCTGATGATCCTAAAAACAAGGCTTCTATTGGAGATATTGTATCTATCAAAGAATGTAGACCAATTAGTGCTAAAAAACATTTTAAACTAGATAAAATTATTAAAAAAGCAAAGCTAACTACCGAATCGTTAGCAGTTCTAAAGGATCAAACTGATTCAATAGTTAAAAAAGATATCCCCGAAACTAAAGAGAAAGAATCTAAAAAAGTCATTAAAACCGAAGAACATTCAACTAAGGAGTCCAAGAAATGATTCAGCAAGAATCTAGATTAATCGTAGCAGATAACTCAGGTGCAAAAGAAATACTTTGTATCCGCGTCTTAGGTGGTTCAAGAAGAAGATACGCTAGAGTAGGAGATGTTATTGTGGCAACTGTTAAAAAAGCTAATCCTGCTGGAAATGTTAAGAGAAAATCTGTTATTAAGGCTGTTGTTGTAAGAACAAAAGACCAAATTCACCGAAAAGATGGTACTACTATCAAATTCGACGATAATGCAGCAGTCATTATTGGAGATGATAAATTACCTAAAGGAACAAGAATATTTGGACCAATACCTAGAGAATTACGAGAACTTGGATATTCAAAGATAATAAGTCAAGCACCGGAGGTACTATAAGATGCCTATATTTAAAATAAGACTAAAAACAAATGACAAAGTCATTGTACTTAGTGGTAAGGAAAAAGGAAAAACAGGCAAAGTTATTAGCACTCATCCTAAATTAAATAAGGTTACCGTTGAAGGAATAAACATTGTTAAAAAACATATTAAGCCCACCCAACAAAATAAAGTTGGTTCAATCAAAGAAATAACAAAACCGATTCATGTTTCAAAAGTGGCAATCATCGAACCTACTTCTAAGAGACCTTCCAAAATTGGTTATCTAATAGACAAAGAGGGTAACAAAAAACGAATTTATAAAAAGACAGGAAAGGAGATTGTATGACTAAAAACGAATTAAGATCAGACAATTTAGCTGACCTATACAAAACAGTTGTTGCTCCTGAGATTTTGAAAGAATTTAATTTAGACAATATAAATCAGGTACCTAAACTCCGTAAAATAGTTCTAAACATTGGAATCGGTAGAGCAAAAGATGATAAAAAGTTTATTGAAACAGCTACCAATACATTACGTAAAATTACAGCCCAACAACCATATTACCGAAAAGCAAAAAAATCAATTGCAGCATTTAAGTTAAGGGAAGGCAATATTATTGGACTTAGCGTTACCCTTAGAGGTGCTCGAATGTATGACTTTTTGTATCGTATTATTAATATTGTTATTCCTAGACAAAAGGACTTTCACGGTGTTAAAATAAAAGCCTTCGATAAAGATGGTAATTATAGTTTGGGCTTTGATGATCAGAGTATCTTTCCGGAATTAACATTTGAGGAAACATCCCCTGTTCATGGATTACAAATTAATATAGTATTTTCAAATCCTAGCAAACAATTAACTAAGGCAGTTTTATCAAAATTTGGGTTGCCTTTTGAAAAGGAGAATAAGTAATGGCCAAAAAATCATCAATAGCAAGAGATGCAAAGCGAGATAAAATGCGCACAAAATATGAAAACAAACGAGCTGAACTTAAAAAACTCGGAGATTTGGAAGGATTATATAAGTTGCCTCGAAATTCATCACCATCAAGAAAAACATTACGTTGCGTGGTAACAGGTCGATCACGTGGTTATATGCGTCATTTTGGAGTAAGTAGAATAACTTTTCGGGAATTAGCATCTAAAGGTGAGATTCCTGGAATAACAAAATCGAGTTGGTAGGAGAAAGAATAATGATTACAACCACAGACCCCATTGCAGACATGTTAACAAGAATTAGAAATGCAATTAATGTTAACAATAATCAAACCAATGTTCCATATAGTAAATTTAAGGAATCAGTACTTAAACTATTAAAAACTAACGGCTTTATATCTGGATATAAAGTAGATAATAATCTTAAAAAGAATATTTCTATAACTATATTTGAGGAAAATACTAATCCTAGAATATCTGAACTTAAAAAAGTTTCTAAACCAGGGCGTAGAGCATACGTTAATTCAAAGGAAATTCCTGTAGTCAAGCAGGGTAAGGGAATTCTAATATTAAGTACATCCAAAGGCTTATTAACAGGAAGTGAAGCTAGAAAATTAAATGTCGGTGGTGAAATTATCTGTGAGGTTGTTTAAATTATGAGTAGAATAGGAAAATTACCAATTACATTACCTTCGGGAGTAGAGCTTGATATTAATCAGGACACTATTCAAGTTAAAGGTCCAAAAGGAAACTTAAATCTAATCTTAATCAATGGTATAACTATAAAAAAAGAAGATAACCAAATTTTTGTTTCAAGAATTGATGATCAAAAAGTGAATAAATCCAATCATGGACTTTATAGAAGCCTGATTAACAATATGGTCATTGGAGTGAGTCAAGGATTTTCTAAGAAACTTGAAATTAACGGAGTCGGTTTTAAGGTTAATGTTTTAGGAGCTGTACTTAAATTAAATGTTGGTTTTTCTCATGATGTTAATTTTAATATACCTGAAGGAATAACTATTAACATTGATCAAAACATTATTACGGTTTCAGGAATAGATAAACAGCAAGTTGGTCAAGTGGCAGCTGAGATCCGAGCAATTAAAAAACCAGAACCCTACAAAGGAAAAGGTATTAAATATATTGATGAGCGCATCATACGTAAAAGCGGTAAAAGTGGTAAGGAAAAATAATGAACGAATTAATTAAAAAACGAGTAAATAAACTCCGAAGAAAAAATCGAATTAAAGCTAAATTAATTAATAATAGTAATCTTTTAAGACTTAGTGTTTATATTTCTAATAGGAATATATTTGCCCAAATTATTGATGATCAAAACAAAAAGACATTAGTATCTTCCAATTCACTTAAACTAAAGAGAACTAATCTAACATCTATGGCAGAGGTGATCGGTTCAGATATTGCTAAAAAGGCTAAGTTAAATAAAATTAATAAAGTTGTACTTGATAGAAATGGTAAGCTTTACCATGGTAGAATAAAAGCTTTTGCAGAATCTGCGAGAAAAGAAGGATTGGAGATTTAATATGGATCAAAACACAGATATAGTAGCTTCCAAAAAAACTACTTTTAATATAGAGAAGAAGTTTAACGAACAAACCATTCAAATTGATCGAGTAACAAGAGTCGTAAAAGGCGGACGTAGATTTAGATTTAGAGCTTTAGTTGTAGTTGGAGATCCAAAGACTCATCAAGTAGGTATTGGAGCAGCCAAAGGAGCTGACGTAACCGCAGCAGTCAAAAAAGCTTCATATGTTGCTCAAAAGAAACTCATTAGTGTACCTGTTATAAACGGGACTATTCCTCACGAAGTTAAGGCCAAAGTATCAGGAGCAAAGATTTTAATTATGCCGGCAGGAAAGGGAACTGGATTAATTACTGGTGGTGTAATTAGATTAGTACTGGAATCAGCTGGAGTAAGTAACGTGCTAAGTAAATCTCTTGGATCATCCAATAAAATTAATTTAGCCCTAGCCACTATTAAGGCCTTATCTAGTCTTACAACACCAGAAAATTGGACTACTAATTTAAATAATAAGGGACCTAAAAAAGAACTAAAGACTAATAAGAAAGCGAAATAATATGAAATACAATCAATTAAATATTTCAGCTCATAAATCAAAAAGGATAGTCGGTCGTGGTATATCCGCAGGTCGGGGTAAAACTGCTGGTAGAGGAACCAAAGGCCAAAATTCCCGAACAGGCTCAAAAAGAAACCCTTTATTTAGCGGTGGTCAAACACCAATCATGCAACAACTCCCTAAATTAAAAGGTTTTAGATCAAATAAAGTTAAGTTATTTACCATTACTACCGGTCAATTAAATAATCTCAAACTATCCAAAATTGATACAAATTCTCTTTTTGACAATAAATTAATCGAAAATCCTTACCTAAAAGTTAAATTACTAAATGATCAGAAATTAACTAAGGCATTAGAGGTTAATTTATATAAAGCATCCAAGGCTGTAATCGACAATATTCAACAAAGTGGAGGGGTATTTAACCAGACTAACCCACCTAAGCGTTTAAAGAAAACATAAATAATATTGTTTATTTTATGCACAAGATTAATTAAACTATTTAAAGAAACCGATAGGAGAAAAAGGATTTGAACTGGAAAATAATTTGGCAATCTTTAAAACACAGAGATATGCAAAAAAGATTGCTTGCAGTTATTGGTATCTTGATTATCTTCAGAATACTAGCTGAACTTCCAGTACCTATTTCTAACGCAAAAACTATCCACCAAGTACTTCAGAATCTATTCAATTCAAAAAACTCCCCCCAACTATTAAGTTTTTTTAATGTCTTATCTGGAGGAGCATTAGCTAATTTCTCAATTATGATTGCAGGTCTAGGACCATATATTAATGCTTCAATTATTATGCAGTTACTTACCAAAGCTATTCCAAAACTTGAGGCTCTTCATAAAGAAGGAGAATTTGGTCAGAAAAAAATTAATCAATATACCAGAATCCTAACCTTTCCTTTAGCAATCATCCAAAGTATCGGTTCCATTTTTCTAATTAGACAAGCAGCTAATAGTATTGGTGGAATTAGTAATATTACGGCGCATACCTCTATCATTCAATGGGTCCTGATGGTTTCAGCACTTACTGGCGGATCCATGCTCTTAATGTGGTTAGGAGAGCTTGTAACTGAGCAAAGTGTTGGGAATGGTATATCTTTAATTATTACCGTTGGAATTATATCTAGATTACCTCAAAATATTTCCCAAATTATCTCAACCGTAAATACCGGAAATAAATTACACTTTTTAAAATATGCCCTACCGATTAATGCCAAAGGTTTGGTTTATCTCGTTATAATTATAGCCTCAATATTAATAGTGACTTGGTTGGTAGTGATGCTTAATGAAGCATCTAAAAACCTTACAGTTAATTATGCTAAAAGAGTTCAGGGAAATAGAACCTATGGGGGTATTTCTACAACTCTTCCAGTTAAATTGATAACTGCTGGAGTTATTCCAATTATATTTGCGGTTGCCTTTTTAAGTGTGCCCAGTTTTGCTGGTCAGCTTTTAAGCGGAGTTCACGATCCACATTTAGCTAAAATAGGAAGTGATCTTGTCTCCTGGTTTCAATCACCTTCAGCAACTACTTTTTCTACGGAAGGGTGGATTGCCTATATTTATCCCGTAACCTATTTCTTGTTAGTCTTTGTATTTACTTTTTTTTACACCAGTATTACTTTCAATTCCAAAGAAATTGCCGAAAACCTTCATAAGCAAGGTGGCTTCCTAGATAAAATTAGGGGTGGTGAACAAACCGAAAAGTATTTATCGAAAGTCGTTAACAGATTGACTCTATTTGGAGCAATTGCCCTAGGTTTACTAGCAGTCCTACCTATAATTGCTCAGGTATACATAAATGTAAGTATCACAATCGGAGGAACTTCTATCTTGATTCTTGTATCCGTTGCCCTCCAAACGCTTAGAGCTGTTGAATCTAAGGCCTTAATGATTACTTATGACCAGTATTCAAAACCAGATTTCTTCTATGATCCAGAGACTAATTTAGAAGCTGCAATGGGTGCTAGAAGACTAAAATTCTTTAAAAAATCTAAATAATTGACAATATAAATATCTCTTCATAAATTCTTTTGACAAAACAGATATATTCTTGATATAATCAAGGCTTGTTATATTTATGGCTAGCAATAAAGAAGTAATCGAGCTATCAGGCACAATTACTGAGAGTTTACCAGGCGCTCAGTTTAAGGTAGAACTCGAAAATGGCCATCAAATTATAGCTCATATTGCCGGTAAGATGCGCAAGCATTTTATTAAATTAGTTCCCGGTGATAGCGTTAAGGTAGAATTGACGCCTTACGATCTTACGAAGGGTCGAATAACTTATCGCCAAAATTAATAAGCAGTGTGTCATTACTTAATAAAATAATAAGGAGCAATGATCCGCATGAAAGTGCGTGCAAGTGTTAAAAAGATCAGTAAAGATGATATCATAGTCCGCCGTAAAGGCCGGGTCTATGTTATTAATAAATTAAAACCTAAACATAAGCAAAGGCAAGGTTAATGGCAAGAATTTCTGGCATTACTATTCCTTCGCAAAAACTAATTTGGGTATCTCTTACTTATGTCTATGGTATAGGACCTAAAACTAGCAAAGACATTCTTAAAAAAGCTGGGGTCAAAGAAGATATTCGAGCTAAAGATTTAACGGATAATGAGATATCTAAGATCCAAGATGTTATCAATAATGAATACCTAGTTGAAGGTGATCTTCAAAGAATAGTTACCGGGAATATTAAAAGACTTAAGGACATTAAGTCTTATCGTGGACTTAGACACAGCTTAAATCTACCATCAAGAGGACAAAGAACTAGAACTAATGCCCGAACTAGACGGGGTAAAAGAGTAACAATCGGAGGAACAGCAAAGAAGGCTGTTTCAAAGACTTAAAAAGAAAGTAATCAATATGGCTGAAAATAAAGTAACTTCCACAACTAAGAAGAAAAAGATTACCAGAAAAGTTCCTTTTGGAAAGATTCATGTTTTTGCTAGTTTTAATAACACTTTAATTACTTTTACAGATGAAAATGGTAACGTCTTAGTCAATAATAGCGCTGGTGCATGTGGTTTTAAAGGATCAAAAAAGGGCACTGCTTACGCTGCTCAAGTTGCTGGTGAAAAAGTTATACAGGACGCAAAATCTAAATACGGTTTATTAAAAGCAGATGTTTATATAAAGGGAGTAGGCTTAGGTCGTGATTCGACCGTAAGAACTATGGCCAGTTCTGGTGTTGACGTTCAAAATATAATTGATGTTACTGGAGTAAAGCACGGTGGTGTTAGGCCTAGAAAGGTAAGGAAGACATAAGCTTATGGCTAGAGATAGATCATCAATAGTTAAACAAAGTAGAAGAGAAGGTTATGCCCTTCATCCTAAAGCCCATAAGGCATTAGTTAAAAAAACTACACTTCCTGGACAATCATCTAGTTTTAGACATCCTAGAGCTAAAAGTCAGTATCAAATCCAGTTAAGAGAAAAACAGAAGGTTAAGAGACTTTATGGATTACTCGAACGTCAATTTGCTAAATTAATCAAAAAAGCAATGAAAACACGAGGACAAACAGGCGAAAACTTACTTATTCTTCTAGAATCTAGAATAGATAATGCAGTTTATCGTGCAGGTTTTGGAGTTAGTAGACAAGCTGCTAGACAATTAGTATCTCATGGTCATTTTACTTTAAATGGAAGGAGAGTAGATATTCCTTCTATAGAATTAAAACCTACTGACCAAATTAAACTAAGAGACCATAGCCTAAAGTTAAATTATTTTAAAAATATTGACCAAAATAGTCCCACTCCACCTAATTATCCGAGTTGGTTTAAGGTTAATCGATCGAAATTTGAGATTAGCATATTAGCTAAACCGAAGCGAGAAGACGCAGAGGTAGATATTAATGAACAATTAATTGTTGAATATTATTCAAGATAAGGAGGAATAAATGTCAAATACAATACATACTGCAGGTTTAGTTAAGGTCGAGGATCATAGCGAAGTAAGCGCAACATTCGTAATTGAACCTCTACATACCGGTTACGGTATGACTTTAGGAAACTCACTAAGACGAGTACTGCTATCTAGTATTGCTGGAGCTGCAATAACATCATTTAAAATTGAAGGTATAACCCATGAATTTACCGATTTAAAAGGTGTTAAAGAAGACGTTGTAGACATAATGATGAATCTAAAGGGTGTAAAATTTAAAGTTTATGGAACTGACCCTCAAATATTACGAATCACAAAAGAAGGATCGGGACCAGTACTTGCTAAAGATATTAAGATAAATGCTGATGTTGAAATTGTTAATCCAAATCATTTAATTGCCACTATTGATGATCCGAAAGGTAAATTTATTGCCGATATAAGCGTTGAAGTCGGGAGAGGTTATAGAACAATCGAAGAAGTGACTGCTAAAAAAAGCTCAGATATGATTGCCATAGATGCCATCTTTAGTCCAGTACTTCGAGTTAGATATAAAGTGGAAAACACTCGTGTTGGACAAATTACAGATCTAGATAAATTATCTATAACTATTAATACAGATGGATCAATTAGTCCGAGAGAAGCATTTGAAGAAGCTGCAGCTATACTAGTCAACCAATACAGCGCTTTAGCCGGAAAAACAACCGTTCCAATGGGTGAAAGCTTAATTGAGGCCGAACAATCTAAAGCAGAAGAAAATTCAGCTCAGAATGAAGAAGAATCAGTTCTAGATACATCTATCGAGGATCTTAATCTTTCTGCTAGAACAACAAATGCATTAATTAATAACGAAATTTACACTATTAAAGATTTATTCGAACTAAATGATGCAGACCTGAAAGATCTTAAAGGATTTGGATCTAAGGCACTTGATGAAGTAAAAGATAAATTGGCTGAATTGGAGTTATAAGATGCATCGTCACGGATATAAAGGTCGAAAATTTCATAGAGAAACTGATCAACGATCAAGTATGTTAAAGAGCTTAATGGAATCTATAATAATTCACGAAGGTATAACTACAACTCTACCCAAAGCTAAAGAAATTAGACCTGAACTGGAAAAATTAATTACTACTGCCAAATTAAACACCCTTGCCTCCAGAAGAACCGTAATATCTAAACTACATACTAAATCTTCAGCACATAAATTAGTTGATGAAATAGTTCCAAAACTAAAAAGTAGAAATAGTGGATATTTACGAATTAAACGTCAAGAACTAAGACGAGGAGATAATGCTCAATTAGCATCAATAAGCTTCATATTTGATCAGGCAAAAGAAAATAAGCCAGTTTCTGAAATAGATAAATCAAAGGAAGATGTT
>JAJZMH010000016.1 GCA_021850365.1 bacterium | reverse complement strand
AAGTCATCTTTTGATTCATCTAGAGCACGCAGTTTTTCATTAGTCTTTCTTAACTTAGACGTGGCTTGGTTTACTTTATCTTGCAGGGTTATATTAAATTGCTCGATTTCTTCATAATGAAGAGAGTTTTGGATAGCAATGACTAGCTCTTTTGATAGAGTATCTAGTACTTTAATATCTAAACTATTATATTGGTTTCCACTTTTTTTAGGTCCAAGTATTAAATAACCTAAACCTTCTGATGATTTTTTTATATTATTCGTTAATCTTATCAATACCGAAATATCATTGTCGTTTAATAAGCTCTTTAATTCGGTTTGGTTATCTTCAAGATCATCGGCAACAATAACGTTTCTATGTATATATGGTGTTAAATTCCTTACTTTATCTACATCTTCATTTTTGAAGTTAGGATGTTCTGTGCCAAATATTCTATAGCCCAGCCCTTCCTTTGATTTTAACCCAATAACACAGAACTGAGTTTTTAGAACTCTTTCTATTAGAGCAGTTGTTTGTTTGGAAAGTTTAGATATTTCAAGTGTTGAAATTAGAACTTTATTAAGATTATCGTAGAATTCTTGGGGATCATATGCATCTCGATAGAACACTTTGTTGGTAATTCTGTCAAAAGCTTTTTTTATTCTAGCAAAGGATAAGCTTGCAAGACCTGTGGCTATTGATAGAAATATCTCTGCTTTAATATTAAAATTGAGCCTAAGAACGAATTTAGCAAAATTAAATATTACGAATCCATATAAGGCAGATAATGCAGTTAAGGATCCTAAATACGCTAAAGAACGAACTATAACAAGACGGATATCAAACATTTTATGTTTAATAATGCTAATACCTAAAAAGACTAATAATATATTAGTAAATAATGGACCTAGCCATATAATTTGGTAGTTTCCTAAACCTGGAAGTAATAAATTAAAAATTATGCCTAAAATTGAAGCAATCAGAAATCCATTAAAGAAATATTTAGATTGGGCCTTATATACACCCATAAGGTTTCTATTCTTCTTGTGAAGAGTAAAAAGTGCATATGAAAAATATATTAATATATATGCACTATAAAAAATATATCCAGGCTCACTAAGTAAAATTTGTTTTCCCCAACTAAAGTAAATTAATTTGTGAATAATAAATAATGGATAAAAAACTAATAACGAAACACATATTAAAAGTGGAATACTTGAAAATACTATTATATTTCTACTTAACTTTTTATTGGGGAAACTTTTAGAAAACAATACCATAAATATCCCAATCAATAATGGAAAAAAGTAATATATTTTAGCCCAAATTAATGCATAATTCGTTGATGCCAAAAACCCTGCAATACCAATTACCCAACCAGATAGTCCAATAGCCAGTCCAAAAAACATTAAATTATTTATTTTACGGAAGTCTCTTAATAATACCAACAAACCAAATAATAGATTTATTAAGCCCGTTATAATTAAAGCTATAATTTTTACTAACAACACTCCATAAGTTTAACAATTATATTACTAAAATTATAGTATATTTGTTATTATCTTACTCCTAATATTCTTGTACTGCGGTTGAACCTAATTCTCCGACTACAGATCTAGAATGTATTCTAGCTTCTTCATTTGGTTTAGATACCTTAATTCCATATATCGCATAAACACCTTCTGAAGGAATACGAATTTTTAAATTTTTTAGATCAAAATCGGATAATTTAATCATATCAATTACATCTGATATCTTCCTTTGTTGTAGAGTGGGCCATTTTACAACATTACTAAAAAACTTTTGTTGAGGTCTCTCGTCTAACATATTCCCAAATAATATTAATCCCCCAGGTCGAACAATATCTTTAACTTTTTTTAATAACTCTAGACCGTACTCAGTAGGTAAATACTCAAATAACCCCAATAGGTCAACAATATCCACACTGTTTGGCTCTATAAAACTAGTCAATGGATCGAACAAAAGATTCTTCAATTGTAAGTCTATCTTATTATCCAAATTCTGACCTCTTCCAAGACAAACAGCTGTTGCTAATGCCATTGGATCAGAATCAACTAATATTATCTTAGAAAAGTCATGTCTTTGTTTCTTTAAATGATTTACGAGATTATATACTGGACCAGCTGCTCCACATGCTAAACTTGCACTAATTAAATTATTTCTATTACTAAAATCAGGATCATTCTCTATATGATCGAACGCCATTTCCATAGCAATTGTTGCCCTTGTTCTAACTGCCCTTGAATCTATTACGCCAGACAATAAATCTCTAGATCCAATAGTTTTATTCTTCCCTTGATCAATCACTCCACTTATAAAACTTTTATAAGTATCTACTATTTTTTGTGAAAATTCGTTGCCTTTAGTATTCATTAAAACATCTGCAGCAGATTTACCATTAAACAGATTCTCATGATAAATATTTGGATCAATACCCTGTCCAACGAATTTATTATTAGGATTGTATAGAGTATGCAAAGCTATTGCTCGTTTGATTAATTGTGCCCATCTTCCAACTCCAGGATATTTCCTTAGTTCATTATACCCCTCAGGACTATTTTCAAGTTCTTCTACCTTTTGATCAACCAACACTTGTCTATAGTCATTAGGTCTTTCTGAATCAAAAATATTTACAATCTCTATGTCCGGATAAGTATTCTTCAATACTTCGACCTCGTCTATCACCTTGGGTTTAACATATTTTAAATCAATATATTTATTCTGATTCTCGAAATCTAATTTTTCTGCGTTTACCATATATATCCTTTTCAACATTTTTAAATAAAAAAAATACACCCTATTGACACAATCAAAATGGGTGCATCTTCTACTGATAATGATCATCCTTAACACAAAGTACTATTGTGAGGATTATAGTTTAAATAATACTATGCTTTTAGTTAAAAGTCAATACCCCATACTCAAGGTAATAGGTTATTTAAAGCAATTCGCCACTTTCAATTGTTATTTTTTTATCTGTATAATCTTTAATAAGATCAAAATCATGGGTAACCGTAACTATTGTTGTTCCAGTCGTATCAACAATCTCTCTCAAATTTTTAAATACATTTTGAGTTCCCTTACTATCAATTGCGCTTGTTGGTTCGTCTAACAACAACAATTTTGGTTCTGACGCTAGTGCACGTACTAATGCAACTCTCATCTGTTCTCCTCCAGATAACGAAGATGCCGGTTGATCTAATTTCTTTTGACTATCCATTCCAAACCTAGATAATAATTCTAATATTCTGAGATTGTCTGGTTTAATACTCTTACCTTCTAGGTATAGATTAACATTATCCAAAACAGAGTGATTACCCATGAGCATTGGGGATTGGAAACCAATTCCAATATTTTGTTTGATTAAATTTTTTATCACTTTGCTAGAAGAAGTGTAATCAATTTTGCGGTCAAATATCTTAACTTCCCCATTATCTGGTTTCTCTATTCCTTGAATAATTCTTAATAAAGTTGATTTTCCTGATCCACTATGACCAGTTATTGAAGTAATTGTCGATTTTTCTATTCCTAAAGTTATTCCGTTTAATACCGTAAAGCCCATATAGGATTTACGAACGTCACTAATTTCCACGACATTATTGGTTTCGAAATTGAATTTATTTTCCATAATTAACTTACCCTAGTATTTTCCGAAACATCTATATTTTTCTTAATCCTTATTAAAGGCTTTATCACTCCTCCGATACATCCAATAGTTCCTACTGCTGCACCTACTGCCAATTCTTCTAACCCAATTCCTGCCCTAAAACCCGCTTCAATACTATTAACAATAAATGGGGTTAATAGAGATATTGAACATCCACTTATTGTTGCTATAACACTGTCTTTTGCTGCTCTTAAAATTTCACTTGCACGAATTACATTATTTTTAATTCCTGATGCTGACATAGCAGCAAGCTCCCTTTTATTCCTCACTAATCTTCCTGCCATAGATGCTCCCATTGCAACAAAAGCGAATAAGGCAGAGAATAATGCCATTGTATTGGTAATTGGTTTAACATTTCCTTCCCAAAATTTTAAGCTATTATTTAAATATTGGTTTTTTGTAATAACAGTAGCAGCCTCGTGATTTATATTTGATTCATCTAAAATCTGTTGAGCTTCTTTGGCAGAAGAATCTAGAACTATAGCATAATCAGGTGCATTAATGTCTTTCTCAATGCAATCTTTCATAGCTTGATCCGACATTTCAACTCCTTCTCTTCCTATTGCAGAATATCCATTAATCTCGCCTACAACGTTTGCATTAACTCCATCAATATTAATGTTTCCATTCACCGGGATCCTAGCTGACCTATCAACATAAACTGGAATATTATTACATCCCTCTGATACTCTCCAATAGATTTTTGAAGTTCTGTTTGGTTCAAAACCAAATTCTAATGTGTTATAGGTTTTGCCATCAGATAATGTAATTTCTCCAAGATTTTTGGTAAAAGGGATCGCATTAATACCCTTTTCTTTTGCATCCATTTCAATACGATTTATGAGTGAAGAGCTTAATTGACCATCAAGCATAGGTTGAGCTTGTGAAGATTCCGTAATAAGGGTATTTCCAGGAATCTCTTTCATTAATGCAACTATTGGTCTTTCTGGACCATTACTAACCTCATTGCCTACCGATACAGAAAACGAAGCTAATGCTACCCCAATAGCAGCAAGTATTGCTATCTTACCAGCAAAACATTTTTGCAATATTTTTTTTGTTCTTGATTCTTTTCGAGCTGAATCAGAAATCATTTCTTTTGAAGAAATCTTATCAATAAAGTCTAGTTTTGAATTTTTATTAGCAAATATTTTAGTTAATCCTATTCCTCCTAAAACAGTAGGAAAACTTATTTCTCCAAATTTTGCTAAATATCCATCTAGACTGTTTATCGATTGTTGAGCTAAGGGGATAAATGGCATACTTTTAGTAATTTCAAAATGCGATGCATCTCCAGTTAATATTACACCTGCTATTGCCGCTGATCCTATAGCCATACTCAACCCAATCGCTAATCTTTCTCTATTGGACTTACGACGTTCGGCTTCAATAGATAAACTTAATTCATTCAATATGGGTTTATTTATATCTTTACTGTTATCATTAATTTCATTCATGTAAAATAGTTCTTTAAATTAAAAAGCATCCTGGATAATATCATTTTTATCGCAAAATATTATTTACGTATGATAGTTCTCTGGACGCCTAGCTATAAAAGTTTCAAATCTCCAATATTGTACGTTATTATTATATTTTTGTCAATAGTACTAATCTGTTAATACATTGTTTATCATAGTTTTGTTAAACAAAAATATTTATAAATTAATCTCAATAGATATCGGTAACATAGTTGTAAGATAATATGTTTTGGAATAATATAATAATACTATGCCTAAAATAGCGATTGTTGAGGATGATCAGGCAATAAGCCAAATGTATCGGTTTAAGTTTGAAGCCGTTGGTTATGAAGTTGGAACAGCTAGTAATGGTAAGGAAGGACTTGAACTTATCAAAGATTTAAAACCAGATATTGTTTTACTGGATTTAATGATGCCTGTTATGACTGGCGATGAGATGCTTAAAAAACTTAGAAGTGAATCTTGGGGTAAAGATCTTAAGGTAGTCATCTTAACCAATATGGGTGAACAAGAAGTACCTGAAAGTATTAGGAAGTTAGGTGTTTCTGGAGTAATTCTTAAGGCTGAAATGACCCCTAAACAAGTTGAGGATGCTGTCCAGAAATTTTTAAAATAGTTTACTTAAGTTCTTGTTCAGTGAGATAATAACCTTTATGAATATTGCTATTGTTGGATTTGGCTTGCAGGGTAGATCGGTCTATGAATTTTATAAATCTAAGAACAATCAGATAACTATCTGTGATAAAGTAACACCCGATGATTTACCTAGTGATGTTGAAACTCAAATAGGTGAGGGATATTTGAATAGATTAGATCGGTTTGAGTTAATTTTCAGATCCCCAAGTGTTCATCCTGACCAAATAGTTAAATACAACAATAGAGATATTTTAACTAAAGTAACTAGTAATACTAATGAGTTTATGCGTTTAGTTCCTACTAAGAATGTTATTGGGATTACAGGGACTAAGGGTAAAGGAACTACTTCTGTGCTTATTTATAAGATGCTTCAAGCAATGAATAAGCGGGTTCATTTAGGAGGAAATTTTGGTGTACCTCCTTTGGATCTTCTTCGAGAAAATATTGGTCCAGATGATTATGTGGTTTTAGAGTTAGCTAATTTTCAATTAATCGATCTTAAATATAGTCCTCATCTTGGGGTTTGTTTGTTGTTTGAACCTGAGCATTTAGATTGGCATACTGATGTTAATGAATATTTTATTGCCAAAACTAATTTATTTAAGAACCAAAAGAGTCAAGATATAGCTATATATTATGCCTTGAATGAAAATTCAAAAAGGATTGCTTCAACTGGAGCAGGCAGATTAATTCCCTACTATAAATCACCGGGAGCTTTTGTAGCTGGGAACCATATTGTGATGGATGGGCTACCTATTATTGCACTATCTGAGATTAAATTATTAGGGAAACATAATTGGCAAAACATTTGTGCAGCCATAACTGCAGTCTGGCAAATAGAAAAAGATACTTCTGCAATTGCTTCGGTCTTAAGAGAATTCGGTGGACTTCCGTTTAGAATTGAGTTTAGAAAAGAAATCAACGGAGTTAAGTATTATAATGACTCCTTTTCAACTGCTCCTACTGCTACAATCGCAGCCATAAATGCAATTGAGGGAGAAAAACTGTTAATAATTGGTGGTCATGATCGGGGTCTAGATTTGAGTACTTTCGCTAATGAGATTAAGAAAAAGGAAGCTGAAATAAAAAAGGTTATTATAATTGGTGAATCTAGGAATAGGATGGCTCAAAATCTTGATAAAGTTCATTTTTCAAATTATTTAATTAATGATTCTCCTAATCTAACTGAAATTGTTTTCAAGGCATCAGAAATTGCTAAAAGTGGAGATAGTGTCATCTTCTCCCCCGGATTTGCTAGTTTTGATATGTTTAAGAATTTTGAAGATAGAGGGAATAAATTTAACCAAGCTCTTTTAAGCTTATGAACCAATACACTACTTTTATATTTAAGGATTATGTCTTTGACCAAGAATCAAAGAGATTAGACCTGTTCTATTCTTTTGATGATACTCTTAACTTTAAAGAAAGTTTTGTTTTTGATTTTCCTTTTTCTAATTATGATCATCAAGTTTTAGATCAAGCCTTATTTAATTTATTTATAATGGCAGGAGTATCTTATTTTAAAGCTTACCCAGTCGATCGTATTCTTATTTTAAAAAAAGGGTTAACTAGAAAAGAAGCTGATTTTTTTGAAACTACCTATCAGAGAGGTTTAGGAGAATATTTTTATGTAAACGGACTTGATCCTAATAGACCTATTTCTTTTAATGGGGAGCTAGAAGAAAAACCGGCCTTAAATTATTCTGGTGATGGACTAATGATTGGTTTAGGTGGGGGAAAAGATTCATTGGTTGTGGTTGAGGCACTAAAAGAATCTGGCAACAAAATAAAAACTTGGTCACTTGGACATCAAGAATTACTTCTGCCATTAGTTAATCAGGTTGGTCTGGAGCATTGTTTTGTTCAAAGAACTATTGATCCATTACTTATTGAGCTTAACTCTAAAGGTGCACTTAATGGGCATATCCCTATTTCTGCAATCTTTAGTTTTGTTGGTATAATAGTTGCTATTTTAAATGGTTATTCTGATGTTGTTGTTGGTAATGAAGCATCAGCATCAGAAAGTAATTTAGAATATAGGGGTGTTTTAATTAATCACCAGTATTCTAAAAGTATTCAGTATGAAAAAGATTTTGGGGAACTTTTAAGAATTAATTTTGGTAGCAGATTAAAATATTATTCCTTCCTTAGACCCTTAAGCGAGTTAAGAATTGGTGAAATATTTGCTAAGAACTATTTTGATAAGTATAAAGATCTGTTTAGCTCATGCAATAGAAGTTATATCCATGGAAATAATCATTTATATTGGTGTGGGGAATGCTCTAAATGTGCCTTTATGTTTTTAATTTTATCTCCTTTTATTGATGAACATAAATTAGTTTCTCTTTGGAAAGGTAAAAACTTACTTAAAGATCAAACCTTGATAGCAACCTATAAAGAACTTTTGGGTATTTCTGGCCATAAACCACTTGATTGTGTAGGTGAAATTAGAGAGGCTAGATTTGCAATGAATTTAGCTTTTGAAAAATATCCAGATTTAAAAAATATTTATAAGTTTGATTTAGATCCTTCCTATGATTACAGGAACATAGGTCCTGATCTAATGCCAGAAAATATTCATCAATTTTTTTTGGATTATCTTTCTAGAGTTTAAATAACTTTATTATTCTTCAAGTTTATTCTGTTTTCGTGTAGCCTTGAGAACATTTTCAAATAAAGCACATACTGTTAATGGTCCTACTCCCCCTTTTTTGGGAGTTATAGTTAGATCATCTCTTAAATAAACAGATTCATCTAGATCCCCTATCAACTTCCCTTTCTCGGATGCAACACCAGCATCAACTACAACAGCGTTTGTTTTAAAATAAGATCCTTTTAAAATTCCTGGTGATCCTGTTGCCGTTATAATAATGTCTGAATTTAAGACTTCTTTTTTTAAATCTTTAGTCTTACTATCGGCCACTGCTGCATCAACTTCACTATCTTTCAGAGCTTTTAATAATGGGGTTCCGACCAGTTTGCCCTTTCCAATAATTAAGACCCTTTTGGCTTCAAAGTTTATATTATAACCTGCCAGTAACCATAAAATTGCCATAGGGGTTGCTGGGAAGAAAGCTGTTTTTTGGGATAAAGCATCAACATCTTTTATCGGGCTAACAAGATTAACTATTTGCTCAGTTTGGGTAATATCAAAGATTGGGAGTTGAACAATAATTCCATTGACTAAAGGATCGTTATTTAAGTCTTCAATTGTTTGAGCTATATTCTCTTTCTGAACTCTATACACGGTTACTTTTATTCCAAGATCTGCTCCATATTTTTGTTTTAAGGAAACATAAAGATTAATCACTGGATTATCAATAGTTACGATAATAGCTAAACTAGGTTTAAGTTTATAATTTAAAATTAGGGTTTGAGCTTCTTTCCTTTGCCTTTCTTTTATGTATTCAGCAAGTTCGGCTCCGTTTAATAATTTCATTTTAGTATTGTACCAAATATTTTAAGTACTTTTTTAAATAGTATAAAAGTTGATTAAACAATTAGTAATTTGCTAAAGTAGAAGATGTGCGGGCCATTAGCTCAGCTGGTTAGAGCACCTGCCTCTTAAGCAGGTTGTCCTGGGTTCGATCCCCAGATGGCCCTCCAACTATAAGCACTTTAGTGAATAATTATCTCCCTAGTGCTTGCATAAAGTATAAATAGGTATATTATTTGTTCAAGGAGGTAACATGGATAAGAATATGAACATCTGCGATAATTGCCCTTTACGGGAAACATATACAGAACATAATAGTGAAAAGACTGTGGCTCTAGCTTATGTTACGAATGGCAATCATGAAGGGTTATCTATTAAGGGTAGAACTATATACAATGAAGTTGGTGCGGGCATAAGTCTAGATAGCCGTATCGGTAACCTCTTGTTAAATAATGCAGGAAATTGTAATGGTCCAGTTCTGAAAGGACGTAGAGAGAGACGTAGAATAAGGAGAGAATCGATCGAGGGTGGCGGCGTGAAAGTCTCACCAGATTCACAGTGTCCCTCTCTTAATCAAATTCCAATAGAAATACTCAAAGCCGAAGTAAATTCGGTAGCCAGTAGAGTAGATATTTAGTAGTTATATATTCATAATAAATAATGCTTTGTTCTCTTTCAGTATAGTTGCAATAGTTTCACAGTAAGACCTCCAAATGTTCTTCACAACACTTTCCTTGATTAAGAAAGTCAGATTATTAGTTACATACCTAAGCGCTTTATCTAAACTATGGCTTTTCTATGTCTAGAGAATATTCTAATCCTACTAGCTATTAGTTATTTAATTAATAGGACTTAAATCTATTTAAAATTAACTACTCAGCTGTCCAATATGTTATGGCCAGATACATTAGTATTGACAAGCACATCCTACAGAGTATATACTTTGTAGTATGAATAGTACAGTTATAAGTGTAAAATTAGACAAGGATGTGAAGGCTTCTGCTCAGGAAGTTGCTAAAAGTGCTGGCTTAACTCTAAGTACGCTTGTTAATTCTTACTTGCGTCAGGTTGCATCAACTCGACGTATTGAGCTTTATGCACCTGAACCTATGACACCTAAGCTAGAAAAGCTTATAGCAAAAATAGAAGCAGACTTAAAGGCAGGTAAAGTTAGCAAAAAGTTCGATAACGTAGATGATTTCCTGGCTAACCTTAAGCAGTAGAAGCTATGACGATTCAATATATGCCGAAATTTAAAAAGCAGTATAAAAAACTGCCCAAGAAATTTCAACTACAATTCGATGAACGTATTCATCTATTTGCGATAGACCCAACTAACCCAAAGCTTAGAGTTCATCCTCTAAGAGGCAAATTTGTTGGGTATTGGAGCATGGATATTAGTGGAGATATACGAGCTTTATATATAAAACAAGGTGAAGAGTTGATAAT
>JAJZMH010000001.1 GCA_021850365.1 bacterium | reverse complement strand
CTCTTAATCAATATTTTTCGAACTGGTGGTTCGGAGCTCAAGTATCGAGAGAAAATATTGGACCATTATTTGATGTTATTATTTCGGAAATTTCAAAAATAAAACGAGGGGATATCAATGAAGATGACATAAATGCAACAAAACAATATTTGTTGGGAAGATTCCAAAGGTCAGCGCAGACTGTTGGTGGAGTAATGTCTTTTTATTGTTCAAGATTCTTTTTCGATGAAGAAATATATGCTTTTAACAAAACCGAACAGAATATAAAATCTACCACAAAAGAAGAAATAGTATCTGTAGTTAATGAATTAATTAAAGATAAAGTATGGTCTGTTGGGTTTTTAGGAAAATCGGATATGGAATTATACAATAAGTTATATGATCAAATAGCAGTTTTATGGACTTAAGATGGAAATTCTTCAAAAAAAACTAAAAATCGCTGAAGAATTGATAGCTGAGATTAAGCAAAAATTTAATTTCTATGACAAAATAGAAGACTTGAAAAATTTAAAATCACAATCTGATGGAAGTGATTTTTGGTCAGATCCAAGTAGTGCTCAAGAAATTACAAAAACTATTTCAAGTATTGAAAGTATGATTAATCCTATTCTAGAATTTGATATTGAGCTAAAAGAACTAAAAGAATTGATTTTATTGGATGATCAATCCTTAACTCCAGAAATTCAGGAAAAGATAGAGTTATTGATAACTACTTTAAGAAACTTAAATTCTCAAAAAATTGCTGATAAATATGATGATCATGATGTGCTTTTGAGTATTTATGCCGGTGCAGGTGGTACGGATGCCCAAGATTGGGCAGAGATGTTGCTTAGAATGTATCTAAAATGGGCAGAAAAAAAAGATTGCAAGGTTCATGTTATTGATCAAAGCAAAGGGGAAGAAGCAGGCATAAAGAGCGCAACTCTAGAAATACAAGGTAATAATTTATATGGAATTTTGAAAAAAGAAAACGGAGTTCATCGATTAGTTAGATTGAGTCCATTTAATGCTAATAATCTTAGGCAAACTAGTTTTGCAAGGGTGGATGTAATCCCTAAAATTATGCAACCAAATGAGATTAAGATAGATGAAAAAGACTTAAAAACAGATGTATTTAGAAGTGGTGGTCATGGAGGTCAGTCTGTGAATACTACAGATTCTGCAGTAAGGGTTACTCATATTCCTACTGGAATTACTGTAACAATTCAAAATGAACGATCTCAATTACAAAATAAGGAAATAGCTTTAACGATCTTGAAATCCAAGTTATTGCAGTTACTGATCAATCAAAATGCAGAAACTATTGCTGAGATTAAGGGAGAATTAAAATCAGCTGAGTGGGGAAATCAGATAAGGTCATATGTTCTTCATCCCTATAAACAAGTTAAAGATTTAAGGAGTGGCTTTATTAGTTCAAATCCCCAGACTATTCTTGATGGTGATATAGATGAAATTTTAGAATCAAATTTATAGTTTTAATAGGAATAATGTTAAAATATACTCAATGATTTTATTAGATAGGGTAACAAAATCGTATTCCAAATCATCACTTCCTGCACTAAACAGGATTTCTTTGCATGTCGATCCGAAGGAGTTTGTTATTGTTGTTGGTCAGAGTGGAGCTGGTAAGACTACTTTATTAAAATTATTAACTAAAGAAGAAAGACCGACGTCCGGAAAGATTATTGTTGGCGGAATGGATTATGATAAATTAAGAGATAAAGAAATACCCATGTTACGACGTAAAATTGGAGTTGTTTTTCAAGATTTTAAGTTACTTCCAAATAAAAACGTATTCGAGAATGTTGCTTTTGCCTTAGAGTTGGTTGGGGCAAGTAGGAAAGAGATAAAAAATACTGTACCAAAAGTTCTGGATATTGTTAATCTTAAGGGGAAAGAAAAGAATATGCCTATTGAACTAAGTGGTGGTGAACGACAAAGAGTTGCAATTGCTAGAGCAATCGTTCGACAGCCAAAAATATTAATAGCTGATGAACCTACTGGTAATTTAGATCCGAAATATGCCTGGGATGTAATCAAGGTATTAGAAAAAATTAACCGATTTGGTACGACTGTTTTGCTAACAACTCATAATGTTGAGATAGTTAATAAACTTAAAAGACGAGTCATAACCTTGAAGTTAGGAAGAGTAGTTTCAGATAGAGCAAATTCTGGATATAGGATATAATTTGAGTAAATATAGTATACAATTATGAGAAGAAAATTAATTACTACTATTCGAATTTTCCACAATGGGACAGTTAATTTTTTAAGGAATTTTGGTATTTCTTCAGCCGCTATGGCTGTTATTGTTATTACTCTAACAATTGTCTTAGTCTCAATTATTATTAATGCTACATTTAACAATACTATTAATCAGATTACTGCTAAGATAGATATCTCAGTATATTTAAAGGATTCCGTTACTAGCCAACAAACAGACCAATTAATATCAGAGATAAAGCATTTGAATAATGTTGCTAACGTTCAATATCTGGATAAAGCTCAAGTTCTTAGACAATATGAACTTCAGAATAGTTCAAATCAACAATTAGCTCTAGCCATAAATGAGACGTCAAATCCTTTACCTGCAACAATTCATATTATGGTTAAGAATTTAAATAATATCTCAAGTATTAAGAATTTCTTGGATCAGAGTAATATTAGTGCTTTGCAGTCAAATCTACCTTCATATTCTGGAAGTTTAAAACAAGCAATCAATAATATATCCCATGCAACTGATGTACTTAAAAAATTAGGTGTTATTGCTATTGTAGTTTTTGGATTTATATCTGTACTAATAATATTTAATACACTTCAGATGGCTATTTTTAATAGAAAAGATGAAATACAGATTATGAGACTTTTAGGAGCAAGTACTAGTTTTATAAGGGGTCCATTTATTGTTGAAAGTACAATTTATGGATTTTTGTCTGCAATTTTATCAATTATAATAGTTAATTTTATTTTTGTAACTGCAAGTTCAACTCTTCAAGCAAGTTCTCTAGGATTGTTGGACATTAACTATGCTACTACTTATTTTGATCAATATTTTTGGCAGTTTTTAGGGATACAGATTGCAATCGGTGTTTTAATTGGGGCAATTTCTTCTTGGATTGCTACTCATCGATATCTTAAGTTTAAAATTAGTAATTAAATTTTCTTTACAATCTATATGATAAAGATCTATAATATCTTCGTAAGCATCAAAAATAAAAAGTAGTTAAAAGAATGAAGATAATTAAATATATTAGATCGACTCCGATACTATTAATTCTAAGTATTCTTAGTGTTAGTTCAGCATTTATTGTTATTCCACTCGTAAGGGCAGATACCTTTCAGAATCAGATTAATGCACTAAATCAACAGAATAGTTCTATACAAGGACAACTCGGTGTTTTATCGGGACAATCTTTAAATTACCAAAACCAATTAAGTGATTTAAATAGTCAGATTAATGCTATTCAAAATGCGATATACGCAAATCAACAAAAACAAACAGAACTAAACAATCAGATTATTCAAAATCAAGCTGAATTAATCCAGCAAAAGTCTGTTTTAGGTAATGATGTGAGAACTATGTATTTTAGTGCACAGTTGACTCCAGAAGAAATGTTAGCAACAAGTTCGAGTTTAAGTCAGTATGTGGATCAACAGGTTGCATATGAAGCTATTCAAAATAAAATTCAGAATACTTTAAATCAGATTAATCAATTACAAATTAGTCTTAATCAACAAAAGACTCAGCTAAATCAATTATTACAAACCGAACAAACCCAAAATCAAACATTACTAACAGATCAAAACCAGGTTCAAACTTTATTGAATATGAATCAACAACAACAAGCCCAATATAATAATCAGATAGCCAATAATAACAATCAAATCAAGACATTAATAGCCGAACAAGCAGCTGCCAATGCATCTATTGCCAGAAATGCCGGAATATCTAATATTCCTAGCAGTGGTTCAGGTGGGGCTTGTGATATCGGTCAAGGTAATGGCGGTTATCCGATGACATTATGCAATGCCTACCAAGACGCAATAGTAGATAATGCAGGTTTTCCGAATAGAGAGTGTACTTCTTTTGCAAATTGGTACTTCACAACCGTCGAAGGACAGTCCAACTTCAGTGTTAGCGGGAATGCAGGTTGGTGGTATTTAACAAGTAATTATCCAGCAATTACTTGGGGTAGTGGAGTTAAACCCGGTGCACTTGGCATTGAACCATCGAGTTCATTGAATTCTCCAGTCCCAAGTCTACATGGAGGATATTATGGACATGTTATGATCGTATTAGCTTTACCTGGCACAACATATAATGGAAGCTTTCCATATACAGCTGCATATAATGGAGTTGTTCCACAAGGATATGTCTTGGTAATGAGTATGAATGAGGATGAAGCGGGTCATTTTATGTATAACTTATGGCCAATTAATTATCTAATGTATATAAACCCACAATAAATTGTTGTACAATAGATAACTGAATGAAGAGAATATATAAGTTAAAAATAGCTAAAATTCTATTTGCTGTTGTTTTATTGGGTGGTTTTTTTATACTAGGCTATAATTTTGGTAACGGTAATATCGAGCTCAGTAATAGCAATCAAAATCAATTACCAAGTTCCTTAAATTATTCCTCAGTAAACACCGTATATACAATCTTAAGGAATAATTTTGATGGAAAATTATCTGTAGCTCAGATTATGAATGGAATCAAGCAGGGTTTGGTAAATGCTGCTAATGATCCATATACAGAATATTTTAGTCCATCTCAAGCACAGGCATTTAATGCTGAATTAAATAATTCTTTTACAGGAATTGGGGCAGAATTAAGTCAAAATTCTAATAAGCAAATCATAGTAATTTCTCCTCTAAAAGACAGTCCTGCTCAGAAAGCAGGATTATTGCCTGGAGATATAATTAATACAATCAACAATAATCCGACAGTTGGTATGAGCATCGATACAGCTGTTAATGATATTCGAGGACCTGCTGGAACTACGGTAATTTTAGGGATTTCTAGAGGGAATACGAATCTGACAATTAAAATTACCCGAGCAAATATCAATATTCCTACTGTCAATTATAAGTTAATTAATAATATTGGGTACATACAGATAACTTCTTTTGGTAATGATACTGTTGGATTAGTTCAAAAGGCCGCAAATACTTTTATCTCTGATAAAGTTAAGGGAATTATCTTAGATTTACGGGATGATCCAGGAGGTTATTTATCTACAGCAGTTAATGTATCGAGCCTTTGGTTAAACCAAGGACAAACTATTTTGACCGAGAAAAGAGGTAATCAAGTTATTGATAGTTATACTTCTCCAACATCAGGAATTTTAAATAATGTTCCCACTGTTGTATTAATAAATTCTGGTACAGCTTCCTCTGCTGAAATTACCACCGCAGCATTACATGATAATGGACATGCTTATGTGATTGGCACAAAAAGTTTTGGAAAAGGAGTTGTCCAGCAACTATTTAACTTAAAGGGTGGAGCGGAAATGAAGGTTACTGTTGCGAGTTGGTTTCGCCCTGATAACAAAAATATCAATAAAATAGGAATATATCCTGATCAAACTATTAATATGAATGAAAACTATATAAATACAGCTAACGACACTCAACTTAATGCAGCAATAAATTATTTAAATAATCATTAATTTTTCGAAAAACAAGTTGTCATTAAATGATAATAATCATATAATTTATTTTGATAATTGGGGTAAATAAAGTGCCAAAAAAGACAAAATATATTTTTGTCACGGGTGGGGTGATATCTGGACTTGGAAAAGGCATTACGGCGGCTTCTATTGCTAAACTATTAAAGTCTCGTGGAATAAGCGTTAATCTACAAAAATGCGATCCTTATTTAAATATGGATGCTGGGCTCTTGAATCCACGTGAACATGGCGAATGTTTCGTAACTTTTGATGGTGCTGAAACAGATTTAGATTTAGGTCATTATGAGAGATTTATTGACCAAGAATTGGATCACAAAAGTTCTTTGATGTCTGGTAAGGTTTTATATAACTTAATTCAAGACGAAAGAGCAGGTAAATTTGATGGAGATGATGTCCAAATTATTCCTCATTTAACGAATGCAATTCAAGATTATATTACTAAAGCCGGTAAAGGATTTGATGTACATATAGTCGAAATAGGTGGAACGGTAGGGGATTATGAGTCCTTAAGTTTTATTGAGGCTATAAGAGAACTAGGTATTAAACTAGGTTTAGAAAATTGTGTCTATATTCATGTAGTTTATTTACCATTTATTAATACTTCAAAAGAGATAAAAACGAAACCTGCCCAGAATTCTATAAGGGATTTAAGGGGTCTTGGTATTCAACCAAATATATTAATATGTCGGAGTGAAGATAAATTTAAGAATCACAGAATAATTCAAAAGATTAATTTGTTTTCTGGTGTTGCTCAAGAAAGAATTGCTATTGTACCAAATGCAAAGTCAATTTATCAGATACCTCTATTATTAAAAGAATTTGGTATCGATAAGCAAGTATTAAATCTATTAGGGTTAAAAGAAACCAAACCAGATCTTCGTCAATGGGAAGAAATGATTGTTTTAGCAAATAAAAAATTTCAGCGAAAGATTAAAGTGGGAATTATTGCTAAATATTTAGATAATGCAGATACTTATTTATCTGTTTTTGAAGCCTTACGATCAGCAGCTCTCTGGAATAACACAAATATTGAAATTTGTTGGGTTGATGCTGCTGGTATTGAGGCAGGTAATTATGATTTAGAAAAATTGAAGAGTTTTGATGGCATATTAGTACCTGGAGGTTTTGGAACATCCGCTCTTGAAGGTAAAATACAAGCAGCTCAATATGCTTTAAAAAATAATATTCCTTATCTAGGATTATGCCTTGGTTTACAGATGGGGGTTATAGCTGCAGCAAGAAACGCTGGTCTTAAAAAAGCTACATCGTTTGAAATAGATCCTAAATCAAACGAACAAATAATAATTACTATGGAAGATCAAAGGGGTAAGGAATTAACGGGTGGAACAATGCGATTGGGTAACTATGAATGTAAGATAAGTAAAGATACGCTAGTTAGTAAATTATATAAAACAAATAGGGTTATTGAAAGACATCGACATAGAGGAGAATGTAATCCCAAATTTACATCTTCGTTCCAGAAATGGGGATTACGTATTTGTGGTATAAATCCTCAATCAAAACTAGTTGAAATAGTTGAAGGAGTTGATCATAAATTCTTTGTAGGAACCCAATTTCATCCAGAATTTAAAAGCAGGCCCACTAGGCCACATCCTTTATTTGTAGGGTTTATTAAATCAATGATCGATAAATAATGTTTTAAAGTGAAGTTTTTATATAAATGGTATTGATAATTTTGGTTAATAAAGTTAACATAAGAACATTATGAAACCTGATAAAAATCCAAAAAGAATATTGTTAGTTGAAGATGATGATGCTCTTGCCAATGTTTACGTTTCCAGATTACAGGCTGAGGGTTTTGATGTACGGAGAGTTGCAAATGGTGAAGACGCTTTAGCAGATGCATTAAGCTACAAGCCAGACCTTATATTATTAGATGTGATGATGCCTAAAGTTAGTGGTTTCGATGTTTTAGATATCCTTAGGAACACTCCTGAAACAACTAATTTAAAGATTATTATGTTAACAGCATTAAGCCAGGATAGTGACAAAGAGAGAGCTCAAAGCTTAGGTGTTGATGACTATTTAGTGAAATCTCAAGTAGTTATAGCTGATGTAGTGGCTAGAATTCGCCACCATCTCAATATGGATAATCCCGCTACTTAACGCTTACTTCGGTTCGATAAACACTTTTATTGCTAAATGTTCTAATTTTCTTAGAGTTATATTCAACGACTCCATCTTTGTTCGCATGAATAGTAAAATTTCTACTCATTTTCGTACCTTTTCCTGGTCTTTTTGTCATACCGACTTGGCGAACAATTACTTGGCCAATTTTAACTTTTTGGCCACCAAATATTTTTACCCCAAGTCTTTGACCTGGTGAATCATGAATATTCTTAGATGTGCCACCTGCTTTTACGTGAGACATATTATTCCTTTTCTAATAAAATTAATTGTCTTCCTACCACTTGGCCTGGTCTTATGTATACTAAATCTTTAGGATCTATTTTATCAAAGCTTATCAGATTGTAACCTAAATTTTTTAATTGGTCAATAATTGGTACAAAAATTAAAGTATTATTTTTAATATTCCATACAGGAATAGCTAAAGAAATTTTTACACTTTTATCTATTTGATGATATAAATTCAGCAAAAATTGTTTTAAAAGTAATGTAATTTCGGATTTTACTTCTTCAACTTGATTTAGAGAAGGATTTATAGGGAGAGGTGAACCTAAAAATATTTCTGAAGCAATTAAATTAAATTTCGGCCAAGTTAGATTTCTGGAATCTCCTTGGATAATTTGATTGGATGTTTGTTTTGTAGTTTTTAACCAGGTATCTAGCCATATAAGGTTATTTTTTGTATATTCAACCATCCTTTGATCAATATCTGAACCAATCGTATCAAAACCCATTAATTTTGCTTCTTGTAGTATAACTCCTGTTCCGCAAAATGGATCTAAAATTGTTAAATCTTTTTGATTTTTTGATTTAAAAAGAGCTAGATTTATAATTATTTGAGCTAGCTTTGGTGGTAACATACCAACTTTAGAATCCCTATAGGGACGATTAAAATCACGTTTTGCGTAACCGTTTATATTTTGAATCTGAAGTGTTTTTGCTAAGATAAGTCCCTTATTATTTGATACAAGAATTATTTCGTAATTATTTGAATTAACTAATTTATTATTAATAATTGTTGCTGCATTTAATTCTGCATTTTTGCTTTGTATAAATCTTAGATTAAATTTATTTTTAAGTTCTTTCTTTATTTCAAATCCTAGTTTATTGATTTTTTGATAATTGATATTAACTCCGTAAGTACTTATTCCAAAATTAATTTTTGTTCGTTCTAAATGATTTTTCTGAATTGTTTCTTGTATATATTCTTTAGCTGATTCTATATTTGAAGAGTTTATAACCTTTTCTATTTTTGCTATTTTGATAGTTCCACCGAGTCTATTGATAAGATCTTCCGAAAGATCATTACTCTCATAGATTGCAATGTTTAAATGATCAAGAAAAGTTAAATTTTTTTCTTCAAGTATAGAACAGAGCTCTGCAGAGGATATTTCTTTTTCTCTTCCAAGAATAAATATATATTGATTCACATTTATCATTATAAACAAAATGATTTAATAATTTTATTTTAATTAGTTATAATACCTTAAAAGATGAAAAATAATTCTTATATAAAGACAAACTGGAAACTAATTTTAAACATCATTACTAGCGTTGCTTTAATTTTGTTAATTTATTTCTCTAGGGATCAGATTTTATCTACACTTAAGAACTTAACCCATATTAATGCCTGGGCTTTACTGCTTATCATACCTTTAGAGCTATTGAATTATCATGCTCAAACCAAATTGTATAAGGGTCTTTTTAAGATAGTTGGGAATAATCTAGCTTATAAATATTTATTTAAAATAGCTTTAGAGCTTAATTTTGTAAATCATATTTTTCCAAGTGGTGGAGTAACTGGTATATCTTATTTTGGTGTAAGGATTAAGGATAAAGAAATTATTTCTGGTGGTAAAGCGACCTTAATTCAGATAATGAAACTAATTTTAACTATTTTATCTTTCGAAATTTTATTAGTTATTGGCTTATTAACATTGGCAATATTTGGAAGAGTTAATGACTTAACGATTTTAGTTGCTGGTGTACTATCTACCATATTTTTAGTTTTAACGGTTTTATTTGTATACGTGGTAGGAAGTCAATCCAGAATAGATCACTCTTTTTTATTCATTACTAGATCAATTAACAAGTTATTTTATTTCATATTCAGAGGTAGAAGAGAATCTATAAATATATCTAAAGCCAAAAAAATGTTTAGTGATTTTCACTATACATATAAGCAGGTTGTCTCCAAGGTGGGAGAACTTAAAAATCCCTTTTTTTATGCTCTATTAACCAATGTAACTGAAATTTTAGTTATTTATGTGGTTTATATCTCTTTTGGCAAATTTGTTAATTTAGGAGCTATTATAATTGCCTATGGAGTTGCTAATTTTGCAGGTCTGATTTCGTTTTTGCCAGGAGGAATAGGTATTTACGAAGCCTTAATGACAATAGTGCTTGCATCTGCGGGAATTCCTCCTAGATTAAGTTTACCGGTGACTATTATGTATAGAATAGTTAATACTGCAATACAACTTCCTCCAGGATATATTTTGTATCATAAGAATTTAAATCGACCGCACGATACAGAAATTAATGTTTAAGTTATGGAAGATTATACAGTATCGGAGTTTATTAATTTACTGAATATTTCATTAGATAATTCTTTTCATTATGTAAGCATTATTGGCGAGATTAGTGAATTTAAGATTCGTAAAAATCAATGGGTATATTTTAATCTTAAAGATAATAATTGTTCGGTTAATTTTTTTGGATCAATTAATAATCTAAAGTCTAATCTGGAAGATGGGATGTTAGTTAGAGTCGTAGCAAAACCAAAAATGCATAATTTATTTGGTTTTAGTTTGAATTTTTATTCCGTTCAACCATTTGGAGAGGGAAGTATTAAAAAATCTCTAGAATTATTAAAAAATAAACTCGAACTCGAAGGACTATTTGATATAAATAAAAAAAGAAGACTACCTTATCCACCCGAAAAGATATGTTTAATCACTTCAACTCAATCTGCTGCATATGCAGATTTTATTAAAATAATTAAAAATCGTTGGCCTGCCATCAAGATTGAAGTCATAGATGTATTAGTACAGGGTGAGAATTCAAAAGATCAAATAATAAAGGCTATAGATTTTTGTCAAAAAAACAAAGATATAGAAGTAATTGTTCTAATTAGAGGAGGAGGTAGTTTAGATGATTTATCTGTATTCAATGACGAAGATTTAACCAGGGCAATTAGTAAGTCAACAATACCTACTATGGTTGCGATTGGGCATGAAATTGACGTTTGTTTAGCCGAATTAGCTGCAGACTCTAGAGCATCAACACCAAGTAATGCAGCTGAAGAGTTGGTTCCAAATCAAGTAAATATTTTAGAAAACTTAAATAAAAACGATCTTTTATTGCAAAAGCGAGTGTCAGAAACTCTGAATTATAATTTCGAGCAATTAATTTATAAAGAAAAAACTATTGAATCTGAAATGAATAATACCCTAAATTCGATAACTCGTTTACTTGAAAATAAAGAGATAGTTGTAGAGGCATTTAATTTAGACAATATTCTCCAAAAAGGATTTTCTATTGTTCGTAAAAAAGGAATACTTATAAAAGATGATAGAAATCTTAAAAATAAAGATATTTTAAGCGTTAGACTGTATAATGGAGAAGTTAAGGTAGAAGTTAAAAAATGATTAGTAAAAAAGATTCTAAAAATTTTAATCAATTGATGGCTGAACTAGATGGAATTATTGTGGATCTTCAATCTAGTAGTGTAGATGTTGATAAGATGATTATTAAATATCAACGGGCAACTGAACTTATTAGAGAATTAAAAAAATATATTTCTGATACAAAAATTAAGGTTAAGAAAATCAAAATAGAATAGAAGCTTTATTTTTAGTGCATACTTTGATAAATTATATTACATGAAACATAACCAAGATGGTTCTTTGCTTAGCACTGTTGCTCTAATTATATCTGGCTTTTTGGTTATTATCTTTGCGGTTCTATTTATATGGGCATTTGAAGGTAAGCAGAATTATAAAAATAATGATCAGATTTTAATTAATCAGGCAGTTGCTCAGGCAAAAGCTACACAGTTAAAGATAGATAATGCTAATTTTGCGGTACAATCAGAATTACCATTAACGAGCTATGTTGGACCGGAACAATACGGAAGTATAAGTATTCAATATCCTAAAAATTGGAGTGCTTATATCAATACCACGGATAGTAATTATCCGATTGATGGCTATTTTAGCCCCGGCATATTAAGTACGGTTAGTGATAGCAATAGTCTTAATTTCGCCTTAAGATTTAGAGTTAATCCGTCTCCTTATGCTACACTTTTGCAACAGTATGACTCTTTACAGCAATCTAATTTAGTTAGTATAACCGCCTATTCTTTGCCTAAAGTACCTTCTGTTGTCGGTATAAAGGTAGTAGGTGAAATGCTCGAAAATAGTCAAAAACAGTCAACTGAAATTATCTTACCTCTTAGAAATGAATCATTAGAAATTTGGACAGAGGGAAGTCAATTTTTAAATATTTTCAATACCCAAATTCTACCAAATATTACATTTTCACCCTAGGTAATAATTTATTAAACTAAAAAAATTTGATTTTCTTATTCCTTTTAATGTTTTAGGGAATATACCAAGACATGTTACAATATTATAAAAACGAGGGATACAAATTAATGTCTAGTGGCAATCAAAATAAAGAAATTTATGCTTCTACAATTAATCTTGTCGAACAGCTAAAATTACCTTTTTTGCAAATCATTAAACAATTAGAATTAAGTACATTCGACGCTAAGCTTCATCATTTAAATAATGCAAAAATATCCGCAGAGTATGCTATTAAATTGATTGATAATTATATCCTAAGTTTAAAGATAGAAAATCAAGAAATTGATTATTATCCCGAAACATTTTTGGTCTCTACCGTTTTAAATAACTCAGCCCAATATTTAGAGAATTTAGCTAAGATGTACGGTGTTGATCTAAAGATTCTTGTTGAAAATAAGACAACGCCAGTTATGGGAAATAGGATAATTTTAGAGTCTGCAATACTAAGTGTGGGGATGTCTTTAGTAGAAGCTGTTGCTACAAATGCTAAGCCGACATTGTATTTTGCTACTCACAGGAGCAGACATGGTGTTGTGGCGGGAATATATACTGAGGATATAAAAATTAGCGCTAAATTATTAAAAGAAGGTAGAAAATATAAAGGTAAGTCATCTCAACCATTACAGAACTTATTGTATTCTTCTGGGGCAGGAATATTTATTGCTGATAATCTTTTTAACTCTTTAAAATTAAATATGTTAGTTTCTAAACATAAGAATTTATATGGACTTGGTGCTATTCTAAATTGTAGTCAGCAACTTAAACTGGTTTAAACCTATGCAAAAAATTTTGATCGTAGAACCAGACAAAGTTTTAGCAAGTACTTATTCTGCTTTTTTATCGAAAAATGGTTTTGAGGTTTTTTGTAGCCATAATGCTCAAGATGCGATGCTTAAAGTTGATCAATATAAACCTGATTTGATAATCTTAGAGTTAAGATTAATCTCTAATTCTGGAGTTGAATTACTTAGAGAGATTAGGTCATACCCAGATTTAAATTATATAAAAATAATTATCTTAAGCATGGTTAAAATTAATAATTTAAGTAATAATTGGTTTAGAATTAAAGATGATTTTGATATTTCAGAATTTTTATATAAGCCTGAGACGACGTTAAGTGAATTATTGAATATTGTAAATCAGATAGTAGTAAAGAATGTTACCAGTTAAAGTTGATGCAATTGTTTTAAAAAGATCTAATTATTTAGAGTCGGACAAGATTATCAAAATCTTAACTAGTGAAGGTAAAAAAATTGATTTAATTGCAAAAGGTGTGAGGAAACACAAATCCAAACTAGCTGGTAGTATCGAGCCTTTTGGTCAATTTGAAGCTTGTTATGTTTCATCTCAAAAGAAGGGTCTTGGTGTCTTAACTTCAGCAAGATTAAATAAATGGTATAAAAATATACTTTTAGATCAAGACAAGTTATTTTTGGGATTTGAAATTCTACGAATAACAGAAAAGAACATAGAAGAAAATGCCGATCCTGAATTTTTTAAATTATTGAATAATTTCTTGAATATAATAGATCAGCAAAATATTGATCTAATCCGTCTAAAAAATTGGTATTTTGCTAATTTCCTAAGGCTTAATGGCGTAATCCCTAATCTAAAAGAAGATATTCAGGGTCATAATCTGAGATCATCTATTAAATATAGGTTTGATTTAGCCAAAATGGCATTGGATTTAGAAGGTGAATTAGATCAAAATGATATTAAATATTTGAGAATAATTTTTGATAAGTTACATTCAAGTACAGTTTTTAGAATTACTAATGATCATTTGATAGATATAAAACTAGAAAAAGTAGTTAATTCTATCTTTAAGAATTATCTTCAGATATAATAAATTGATAATATGAATGAATTTAATTTAGAAGACATTATTAGTTTAACCAAGAGAAGAGGATTTATTTTTCCTGGGTCAGATATCTACGGAGGGTTGTCGGGAACTTGGGATTATGGTCCATTAGGGGTTAGCTTAAAAAGAAATGTCGAAAATTTGTGGTGGGAAACCTTTGTAGAGTCAAGAACAGATATGTTTGGATTAGATAGTTCGATTTTAATGAACTCAAAGGTATGGAAAGCAAGTGGACATTTAGATACTTTTATTGATCCGCTTATTGAAGATGTTAAAACTAAAAAAAGATATCGAATAGACCATATTTTAGAAGATAATAATTTTGATGTATCTAGCTTAAGCATTGAACAAATGGAGAAGATAATTATTGATAATAAAATTAAAAGCCCCGAAGGAAATGCCTTGGGAAATCCAGCGAAATTTAATCTTATGTTCAAATCATCTATCGGACCAATTGAAGATGAGTCATCGATTGTTTATTTGAGACCCGAAACGGCTCAAGGAATGTTTACTAATTTTAGAAATATATTAGATAGTTTTTATCCTGATTTGCCATTTGGTATAGCACAAATAGGTAAATGTTTTAGAAATGAAATATCTCCTAGGGATTTTGTTTTTAGGAGTAGAGAACTTGAAATTATGGAATTTGAATATTTTGTAGATCCCGATAACTGGGAGGATGAATTTGGTAAATTATTAGCTTCTCAATTAGATTGGTATCATAATAAATTAAAATTAGATAATTCAAAAATAAAACAAATCGAATTATCTAAAGAAAACAGAGCTCATTATAGTTCTAAGACTATTGATTTTGAGTATCAATTCCCATTTGGGTTTAAAGAAATAGGTGGATTTGCTTATCGGGGTGATTTTGATCTAAAACAACATCAAAAATATTCTCAGAAGAATTTTGAATACATAGACAAAAAAAATAATAGAAGAATAATTCCTCATGTATTAGAACCAACTTTTGGTCTGGATAGGCAAGTATTAGCTTTAATTTGTAATAGCTATAAGGAAGATAAAATTAATGGCGAAAATCGAATATACCTAGATTTACCCCGAGAATTTTCTCCTTATTTGATTGCTGTGAGCCCATTGCTGAAAAATAAACAGGAATTAGTTCTAGAAGCAAAGAAGATTTTTGATATTCTAAAAAGTAATTTTAAAAATGTTACTTGGGATGATAATGGCAATATTGGTAAACGTTATCGGAGACAAGATGAGATAGGAACCCCATTTTGTGTCACTATTGATTTTGAGACACTGAACGAAGGAAGTGTAACTGTAAGAGATAGAAATAGTACCCAACAACAGAGAGTTAATGTAGACAATTTGGTCCAATTTTTTAATAATAATTAAATTTTTTAATAATAATTTTTTTATTTTGAGAAGTTTTAATATATTTGATTGATGACACAGTCAAATGCTTTTAAGGTGTTGATGTCGAGTAATAATGTTTTTGTTACTGGAATACCGGGATCTGGAAAAAGCTATTTAATAAAAAGGTATATAAATTTTTTAAAAAACGATAATTTAAAGATTGCCTTAACTGCCTCAACGGGGATTGTAGCCTCTCATTTAGGTGGTGTAACCATACATTCTTGGTCAGGAATGGGTACTATAAAAGAATTAGATGATATTAACTTTAATAAAATTATTTCCAATAAATTAATTCAAGAAAGATTCCAAACAGTAGATATTTTAATAATAGACGAAATATCTATGTTGGATAACAGATTTCTAGATAATTTAAATAAATTAGCTAAATATTTCCGTAGTAATAATCTACCAATGGGCGGAATAAAGACTATTTTAGTTGGAGATTTTTATCAATTGCCCCCTGTAAATATAGATAATGACTCAGGTTCAGGTTTTGCTTTCAATTCGATAATTTGGAGAGAACTTGATTTAGTGGTTTGTTATTTAACACAATCTTTTAGACATACCGGAGGTGATTTTATTAACCAAATTTTGAGGGAAATTCGAGAGAGAAAAATTTCATCCTCTTCTTTAGATTTGTTGCATTATTGTTTGAACAAAAATACTCCCAAAAATATAACTAAGCTTTATCCATACAATTATGATGTAGAGAATGAAAATATGGCCCAAAATAATAGATTAAATACCAAAGAAATAACTTTTAGGGCTCAAAAAAGCGGATCAAAGAGATATCAATCTGAACTTTTTAAGAATAGTGGGGTTAAGGAATATTTAAAATTAAAAATTGGTTCTAAAGTAATGTTTACCGTAAATAGACCTAAGGATGGATTCTTGAATGGAACGTTAGGTGAAATAGTAGATTTTGTAGATGGTTTGCCTTTGATTCGACTTTTAGGTGGTAAATATGTGCGAGTCAATTATAATAGCTGGACACTTGAAATAAATGGCCAGATTCTGGCTAAGATTGCTCAATTGCCATTAAAATTATCTTGGGCAATTACTATCCATAAAAGCCAAGGAACTAGCTTAGACCATGCTGAAATCGATCTAGGAAGGTCATTTGCTCCAGGAATGGGTTATGTTGCGCTTTCTAGGGTTAGAAGTATAGATGGGCTATATTTAAAATCACTCAATAAGATGGCTTTAATCCTAGACAATAGGATCAGTTTGATGGATCAAAAATGGCGACAACTTAAAAGCCATTAAATTTTTTATAACTTAAGTGATAAAATATGGATAGAATAATAACTTTATGAAAAGAAAATTTCTAAAATCAAAAAAACAAGTTGTTGCGTTTATAGATAGTCAAAACCTAAATTTAGGTACTCAGAGAATGGGCTGGAAGGTAGATTGGAAAAAATTTAGAGCTTTTTTAAAAGACAAATACAAAGTAGATAGCGCCTATTTATTTATAGGATATTTGACCGAAAATGAATCAATGTACGAATATTTACATGATTTGGGCTTTAAAATAGTCTTAAAACCAACTCTTACTGGGACAAAAGATGATTTAAACGGCAATGAACCAAAAAGTTTCGTTAAGGGTAATGTTGATACCGAAATAGTTTTAATGGCAATAAAAGAAATTAAAAATTATTCAAAGGCTATAATAGTTTCTGCAGACGGTGATTTTTATTCATTAATAGAATATTTAGTATCTAGAAATAAATTACTTAATATAATGAGCCCGAATTGGCAATATTCAACTCTCCTAAAAGATTTCAAAGAATATATTATAGATTTATCTAAATACAAAAAAGAATTATCATATCACGGCAAAAAATAGATAGTTTAATAAATAATTGACTATAAGTATATAAACTGTTATAATATAAGTCGTTATAATAAAATAAAAAATGATTCAAAAAACATATTTAGCAATAACGATACTGTCTGTTTTGTTTGGTTCACTTGAACTTACAAATAAAAATCTAGCCGTTGTGCCTAATTTAAATTTGAGTTATCGTGGTTTTAGTATTAATGAGTTCACCAATCTAAAAAAAGAGAAAGATGAGATAGAAATTCAGTATGTTTCGTTCGGCCAAACTCAACGTACGTACGCAAGATCGAGCAATCACTAATGATTTTGTAAAAAATTTATGCACATCTTTTTATTGCTAATAAATTTACTGTTCAATCTGTAAGCAAAAGTGGTTTAGAACTTATTCAACCGAAAACTGTGTATAAATGTAGTTTCAATGACCACTTTATTTATCTTTGATTACTTGTGGTGGGTAAACTGTGGGAGTATCCTATCTTCAGTGGGTAAAAGTGGGTAGATAAACTACTCATAGATAAAATAAAAACCACTAAACAAAAAAAATTAAAATAATCGGGATGGCAATAATAGACTACTTTGAACGAAAGCTTGACGATAAAAGGCGGTTAACAATTCCGCCAGAGTTAAGAGAAGAGTTTAGAAGTGGCGTTGTTGTTACTCGAGGATTTAAAAAATATCTACATCTTTACTCCCTAAAGGTGTGGGAAGATGAGGTTGAGCCACTGCTTGTCGGTAATATATTAGATGAGCATATGGCTGAACTTAATGTTCAGTTTAGAACCGGGAAAATAGAAGGGAAAATCGATCTCAAACAAGGTCGATTGACAATCGAACAACACCTTCTGGATTATGCCGGGATTGAACATGGCGTTATCGCAGTTAGAGCTGGTAAATACTGGCGAATAACTGCAAAATAAGTACATTAACATTTTAATTCTCGAGATCAGCTAATTGGCAGTCAATAAGTGGATTAGGATAGGGAACCACTTAAAAATACCCTAGTACATTTTTTAAAAACACCTCCCAAAACTCCACCTCACACATAAGTCTCTCAGAATATCGAATAGTAAAAAGTTAGTAGATTTTTTAAATCTCATCAAATCTTTTTTACATACTTATTCGTTATTCTATAAAAACAAAAACACAATAAAAATAAAAAATTGGCTGCTGATTAGGTGATCTTGAACAAAAATAAAAATATGCACCAAAATAAAAACAAAAATCATTTACCAGTATTACTTAACGAAGTAATTGAGGTAATGAAACCCAAACTAAATGAATCGTATCTGGATTTAACGGCAGGCTTTGGAGGTCATGCCGAAGCAATTATGTCTATAACAAAAAATCCAAAAGAATCATATTTAGTTGACAGGGATCAGTTTGCGATTAATTATTTGAAACAAAAATTTAATAAATTGGGCTCAAAAATTATCCATAATGATTTTTTAGATGCTAGTAAGGATTTATTAAACTCGAACATAAAAGTGAAATTAATCCTTGCCGATCTTGGTGTATCATCATTTCACCTAAATGAAGCGCAAAGAGGTTTTTCTTTCAAATTAGATGGTCCATTAGATATGAGGATGGATCAAGGTCAATCATTAACTGCTTATCACGTAGTTAATAAATACAGTAGAGATAAATTAATTTATATCTTGAAAGAATATGGAGAAGAACCAAAATCAAGGTTAATAGCTGACCTTATAATTAAAAACAGGCCTATAAGCAATACACTTGAACTTGCGCAAATACCCCAAAGAGTTTGGAAGAATAGTAGAACGGATCCATCAACTAGGACATTTCAGGCGATACGTATTGAAGTAAACAATGAACTAAATTTACTTTCAGAAAGCCTGAAAATATGGATTAAACTTCTTGAACTCAATGGAAGATTGGGAATAATATCTTTCCATAGCTTAGAAGATAAAATTATAAAGAACTTTTTTAAAGAAATAAGTTCATATGATTATCTAAAGCAAGTAAAAATCCTCACACCTAAACCTATAATTCCTAGTCATAATGAGATAGTCAATAATCCGCGATCTCGTAGTGCAAAACTTCGAGTCGTAGCGAAAATAAAAACATGAAAGGGAGTATGCAATGCCAATACAGGTTAAAAGCAGATCCCGCGCATATAAGGTTGTAGTTAGAGTAATATAGCCTTATATGTTTAAAATCCAGTCTTGAAGAAATTCAAGACTGGAACTATAAAATTAAAAACAAAAAAAAGGAAAAATAAAATGACATATTCAAGTACATTAGCCATGAATAGATCTAGGTATTCTGGTAGAAATCAGAATACTGTTGGTTTTGCTATTCCAAGATCAAAAATTGGTCCTATTAGCAATACCATTATTCTGATTGTTTTAATATGTTTACTAGGTCTACTTTATTTATCTCAAATAACTAAAACAGACTCTTTTGGATACCAAATAAATTCTTTACAAAACGAACAAGCACAGCTTGAAACCCAAAATCAGAATCTTGCGGTGTCTACGGCAAGGATACAGTCCTTATCTTCTGTACAGAATAGTGCAGTTGTTAAGAGTATGGTTCCCATTACTCCAAAAGGGGTAGTTTCAAACTGAGGCTTTTAGTAATTAATTAGGATAAAGAGTATAATTTTATTTGTATGGGTACAAATAAAATAAAAATAGATAAGTATAAGAATGAATATTCTTCAAGAATTAATTTCTTTTTCGCGTGTCTAGTTATTATCACGGGTGCCATATTTATTAGACTATTTATCTTGCAGATTCTAAATTATGATAAGTATAAGCAAGAAGCTCTTAATAGTCAGTTAAAACAATATCAAATTCCGGCAGAGAGAGGAATAATTTATGCTGAAGATGGTAATCAAATAACTCCAATAGTATTAAATCAAAAATTATATACTCTTTACGCCGACCCAACATTTATAAAAAATAAATCTCAAGCAACTAAAATTGCTGCAAAAATAGTTAAGGTTATCCCAAGTAACATACAATATTTAGTGAATTTGATGTTAACTAAGAATACTCAATATGTAGTTTTAGCAAATAAAATAAGTCAAACGCAAAGTAAAACTATCTTATCATACAAAATACCTGGAATAGGAACAATTGGTCAAGATTATCGCGTTTATCCATATGGAAGCTTAGCTTCACAGGTTTTGGGTTTTGTAAATCCAAATGGAGTCGGTGAATATGGCATTGAGCAGTTCATGAATCAACAGTTAGCTGGTACTCCAGGAAGAGTTAAAGCAATCACTGATGCTAGTGGAGTACCGTTAGCAGCAACAGCATCAAATGTTGAACAAAATCCCAAAAATGGATCTAACTTAGTTTTAACATTAAATATTGGTATGCAGACTCAGTTAGAAAATATTTTAGCATCAGAGTATAAACTTACAAAGTCACAAGGATTAAGTGCAATAATCATGAATCCATATAATGGACATATTAAAGCGATGGCCAATTATCCAACCTTTAATCCAAGTAATTATCAAAACGTGACGAATCAAAAAATTTTCCAAAATGCAGCCGTTGATGATGATATTGAACCAGGATCAACAATGAAGACACTAACTACTTCAGCTGCTTTAAATTTAGGTGTTATTTCTCCATCATCCTCATTTTTTGACCCTGCACGATGGACTATTGATGGATTCACCATTACAGATATTAAACAAGATGGTGGGGCAAGAGAGCAGAATATTCAAAGTATTTTAGCATTATCACTAAATACTGGTGCAACTTGGATGCTTATGCAAATGGGAGGAGGTCAAATAAATCAAAAAGGTATAGATAATTGGTATAATTATATGACCAATCATTTTCTGCTGGGTAGTGATACTGGAATAGAACAAGGATATGAAGCACCAGGGTTTGTTCCTTTACCAAATATTGCTGATCCTTCTATAGATCTTAGATATGCCAATACAGCATTTGGTCAAGGGGTACAGTTAACCGCGCTCCAATTAGTTAGCGCAGACTCGGCTATTTTAAATGGTGGAACTTATTATAAACCTACGCTAATTAGTAAAACTATTACTCCTTCAGGAAAAGTAATAATTAATCAGCCCGTAATACTTAAAAAAAATATTGTAAAGCCTCAAGTGGGTCAAGAGTTGACGCCTCTTATGGAAGGAGTAGTTAAAGCATATTTACATGGGGGGTTTAGTTTTATGAATTTTCCTTCAAATTATATTGTTGGTGGAAAAACTGGTACAGCTCAAGTTGCTCAGCCATCTGGTGGATATTATAAAAATATATTTAACGGTACGTATGTAGGGTTTGTTGGTGGAAATAAAGTTCAATATGTAATAGTTGTCTATAGCATTAAGCCACAGGTTGCAGGATATGCTGGTTCATATGCTGCACAACCAGTTTTTGCAGATATAGTTCATATGCTTATAAACGATGGATATGTAACGCCAAAATAATGAATAATAAAAAACAAAAGTATTATATAATCTAAGGATATATGAGTAGTATATTACACATAACAGTATCTGATAATGTATTAATAAATATTCTTGTTCTGGGTTTGCTATCTTTTATTTTAAGTATTCTTTTAACACCAATATACACTACCTTAGCATATAAATATGAATGGTGGAAGAAACAAAGAACAGATGCTTTAACCGGAGGTAAATCTGTTGTATATAATAAAATACATGCGGCAAAACATCGAAGGAAAATTCCCAATATGGCTGGGATAATTTTTGTTGTTTCAATAAGTATAATTACAATTCTATTAAATCTTAAAAGGAGCCAAACTTGGCTTCCTCTGGCGGGGTTAATAGGAGCTGGATTTATTGGATTTATTGATGATTTTATTAATATCAAAGGATTAAATCCTAGATTTGCAGGTATGCAAGCCAGAGTGAAATTTTTATTATATAGCTGTTTAGCTATTATTGAAGGGTTTTGGTTTTATTTTAAATTAGGTGTTAATTCGGTCTATTTACCATATTTCCATAATGTTTTCGTAGGAATTTTCATAGTAGCAATATTTTGGTTAGTTGTAATAGCTACAGCAAATGCTGTCAATATAACAGATGGACTAGATGGTTTAGCGGGTGGTTTATTATCATCCTCATTTATTGCTTATGCTTTTATTTGTGCCGTAGAGCATAAAATTTTTCTGGCAACCTTTTGTATTACAGTAGTAGGTGCATTATTAAGTTATACTTGGTTTAATATATATCCCGCCAGATTTTTTATGGGAGATGTAGGTTCATTTGCACTAGGTACGGCATTAGGAATTATTGCACTTCAAACAAATACAATATATGTATTGCCCCTTATAGGTCTTGTATATGTATTCGAGACGGGTTCTGTGATTATTAATATAACTAGTAAAAAATTAAGACATGGAAAAAAGGTATTTTTATCTTCGCCAATACATCATCATTTTGAGGCTTTAGGTTGGCCCGAAACAAAAATAACAATGAGATTTTGGATTTTAGGACAAGCAGCTACATTCATAGGGCTGATTGTATTTCTAATTAGTAAATGGTAGTAATTTTTAAAAAAATAAATATATGTTTAGAAATAAAAATTTAAGACGAAGAAATTTATTATTAAAAAATAAATTCAAACAAGATATTTCTCTAGAATTAGGAAGAAAACATAGACCAGATTATTGGATTCCTATTATATGTTTTATCTTGATAATGATAGGTATAATAGTAGTCTATTCTATAACTCCAGCGTTAAAGCTTACAACTGGTTTATCCCCAGGGTATTACATAAGTAGACAAATATTAGCTGCAATTTTGTCTATTATTGCATTTCTAATTACAGCAATAATTCCATTAAATTTCTGGATTTATAGAAGAAATTGGATTGTTATAGCCGCATTAGCGATTACATTACTAGCGATTATATTACCAGTAAATCCTGCTTATCCAGCACATAGATGGGTTGTTTTGGGGGGAATCTCATTTCAATCTATTGAAATCTTTAAGTTTGCGGCAGTCATATGGTTAGCTTATTTTTTCGCAAAAGCTATTAAAGATAAAACAGTGACAGATTTTAAAAAAACTTTCAGACCATTAATTATTTTATTAATACTAACAGGAGTAATTGTTGCAATTATTCAGAGTGATTTGGGCTCTATGGGTGTTTTGTTTGGTATGTTGGTTATTATGGGATTTGTTGCAGGATTACCTTATAAAAAATTATTGTTTATATTCGGTATATTAATAATTGGACTAGTCATATCTATAGCTATTTTTCCATATAGAATCGCTAGAATTGAAACATACTTACATCCTCAATCAAATTGTCAGAGTCCTGCAGGGTATCAAGCTTGTCAGGCATTAATTGCGGTTGGTTCAGGAGGATTTTTAGGTTTAGGGTTGGGTCATAGCGTTCAAGCATATGGTTATGAACCTGAAGCAGCTAATGATTCAATCTTTGCAATTTATGCAGAAACTTTTGGATTTGTTGGTAGTATTATTCTTGTAGGGTTATTTTTTATCTTATTCTATAAATTTATTAAGATATCAGAAAATATAGATAATAATTTCGCGCGTTTATTGGTAATTGGTATAGTAGCTTGGTTATCTGTTCAATCGGTCATTAATATTGGTGCAATGGTTGGTCTTTTACCTCTTAAGGGCATAACTTTACCTTTTGTAAGTTATGGAGGAACTTCTGTTATATTTTCAGCTGCCGCAGTCGGTTTAGTTTTTCAGATTTCGAGTTATACTACTAATATTAAGAGTTCATTAAATAATCCTACAAGGAGAGTAAATGAAAGTATGTTTAACAGCAGGAGGATCAGGAGGACACATAACCCCAATACTGATCATAGCCTCGAAATTAAAACAAGTTAATCCAAAAATTCAAATAATATATATTGGTCAACAAGGGGATAAGTTTGCTCAAAATAATTTGTCTACAGATAATATAGATAAAATATATTATGTTAGAGCAGGGAAGTTTAGGCGTTATCCAAAAGATGGTTGGAGACAAATTTATGATTTTAAAACATTTGCATTAAATTTTAGAGATATATTCTTAGTAATTATTGGCATAATTCAATCATTTTATATACTGCGGAAAATTAAACCTGATATATTATTTTCAAGAGGTGGGTATGTGAGTGTACCTGTCTGTTTGGGTGCAAAGCTCGCAAAAATTAACTATATAACTCATGATTCTGATATGGTTCCAAGCTTAGCTAATAGAATAGTAGGGGGTTGGGCGATAGCCAATTTTATTAGTGGACCAAAGGAATACTATAAATATGCTCCGGATAAGATGATATTAACTGGAATTCCAATTGATGAGAAATTTAAACCTTTAAGTGCAGTTCAAAATAAAGAATATAGAAAAGAGTTACAATTAGATTCTAAGGAGAAATTACTCCTAGTTGTAGGGGGTGGATTAGGTGCTAAGGATTTGAATAGTGCAGTTATTAGAGCATCTGAGGATCTCTTCGAGGACATAAGAGACTTAAGGATTATAATTATTTCTGGAAATATTAGTATAGATCATTTAAAAAGTGAGGTGGATAGGTATATATCTGTTAAATATCGTAAATTCGTTAGATTTATCGAGTATACTAAGGAGTTATATAAGTATAGTGGAGTGGCTGATTTAATTATTACACGTGCTGGAGCAACTTCTTTAGCAGAATTCTCCGCACAGCATAAACCTTTAATAGTAATTCCAAGTTCTTTTTTGGCGTCAGGTCATCAGATAAAAAATGCCGAAGTTTTAAGAACAAAAAAAGCAATAGAGTATATTAAAGACACTGATTTGAAGGATAATATAGATATACTTAAAAATAAAATACTAGAATTAATAAAAGACCCAAAAAAGTTAAAGGAATTAAGTGATAATATTGCATCTGTAAATAATTTTGATTCTGTGGAACTTGTTTCAAGTAAAATAATTCAACTTGCAAATCTTAAAGGGAATAAAAATAAGTAGTATGTTTTTATTTAACAACAATAAAAAAAATAATCTTAGAAATAGAGCTAGATTAGAAGATAATTATATTTCCTATAAACATTCTGTATATCACCAAAATAGAGATAAAGAACATAATAAGTTTGAAGTAAGAGACTCGAAAAACAGTAAATATTTAAAAAATAACATCTTTGGCATAATATTAACGTTAATTACATTATTAGTATTATTTTCAATATTACGTATTAATTTTGTTCCAAAGCTATATATTATTGGCAATAACCAAACGGTTAATAATTATTTAGATAATGAATATAGAAGTAGTATTGTAAAAAGTTCATCAGAATTTTTGTCTAAATCTATATTTAATCAAACAAAGGTTACGTTTAGTCCAAATAATTTAGATAAATTTTTATCAGGAAAATATGGGTTTATTCAGAGTATTAATACTCAAACGGCTTTTTTCTCAAATACTTTAAGTATATATATTACAGTTAGCGCTCCTGCTATACGTTATTCAATTCAGAACAGTACATATTTAATAAATCTAAATGGTCAAATTGAAAATATCAATTATTATAATCCAATATTAAAAAAATTAAATCTAATCCCAGTCATTGATCAAGGCAACATATCTATTAAACAAAATGAGTATATATTTTCATCTCAAGAAGTTAATGAGATATTAATTATTAACAATACTCTTAAAGCAGATGGCTATACTGTTAATAAATTCGTCCTAAATAAGAATGGTTCAGAAATTGACGCATATTTATCTAAATATAATTATTATGTTAAGTTTAATCTAATGGAAGGGGATATAAATCTTCAGATTGGAAGGTTTATAGCAATAGAAAAGTACCTGATAAATAATAATATTGTTCCCAAGGAGTATATTGATGTACGCGTGGATGGAAGGGTATATTATCTCTAAATAAATCAAAGAGAGAATTAAATAATACAAAATAGTAATAAACATAAATTATTAAGCATATCCACGAAGAGTTGATAATATACTTCTACCCTTATTACCCTGCATGTTCGTAAAATGTTCATTTAAGTATTAATGTCTATTTTCTCTAAAAAGCATATTCAATAATATAAAATTGGCAAAGTCAAATTTTTATATTTTTGGTAAAAAGGCAGGGGAATAATAAAAAAATAAATATATGGACTAAAGTGAGTAGTTTCACAATATAGCTGTGGATAAGTCAAATATTGATAAATATCACATGCCCAACAATATTAATTACAGCAAGTAGTTTTAATAAGCACGTTTCTTAGTGATTATATGATCAGCAATACCTTAAAGTAAAATAAAGCTATCAATTTAAAGTAGTAGTAAATAAATGTATTAATTTAAGAGTAAATGGACGTAATACCCTGTTATCAAGATGGACTCATTATCATTAATATAATAATATATAAAGTCGCAAAATATACATTGTGCGACGTTGTGTCAGTAACTTACTATTAACATAAAACTAACTTTTGATATGTTCTCTACCGATTCATTTTTTGAAATATTTTTATTTTAATATATTTATATTAGTTCTACTCTTCCAATAAAAGAATTACTAAATATTACTAAGTATGCTTTATAAGTCTTTGACCTAATCTAATATATTATAAATACGTTCGTAAAATGTTCGATTAATATTGAGGTTGAATTTAATCCTCAGATAAAGCATAAGTGGCTTTTGACACTCTCTTAAATTTAGATTTACCCTGTAAATTAAGTATAATAGTAGTTTCTTTAACGAATCTACTCTTTAACACTAGCTTAACTATATCATCTTTATGAAGGGGTTTATTTGCCTCTCTAAGTACTTCTGCAATTATATCTGAAACAGTACCCTTAGAGTAGCCCCACTCTTTAAGGGCATAAATACCTCTACCAATTAAAACAAATCTCTTATCTTTGATTAATTCATTATGAATAGCTTGTGTCGTAACATTATTCCTTTTGAATTCACTTTTTCTAATTTGCTCAGCAATTTCGTTAAAATGCATATGTTCTCCATTATTTTTAAGGATTACATATATTTTATCTCTGATATTTCTAGGATTAACGGTAGGCCACTTATTCAGTCCCCATAATCCATTTAAGGTTGAAATCAATTTTGATGATGAAGATAATGATTGAACAAAAATTTTATCAAGGTTAATTAATTTTGCAGATGCAATTTGTTCGATAGTAAGTGGTTGCCCTGAATTTTTAATATAGTTAACTATATTGTTAATTGCTGGCTTAATATCTTTTTCGATGCCATACTTTTTATCTACAACTGAAGCAAAGTAAGTATCATCTTCAGGAAGATAATTGAATTTTGAACTAATTTGGCACAAAAATGATATTCTTGATTGATCTACTTTTGTTGGACTTGTATTAAGAATTGAGGCAACCTTTAGGATCCTTATAATACCATTTTCATTTTTTAGTATTTCTGTTAATTGAATTTCAAAATCCGATAGGCCTTTTAAGGAATTTGCACTTGCCTGTTCTTTCAATTTTTCTATGATTGATTTTTCAAGTTGTCTAACGCGTTCTCTAGTTATACCTAAAACTTCACCAATCTGTTCAAGTGTTTCTTTTCTTTCATATATTCCAAATCTTCGAGAAATGATCTCTTTTTCTCTATCTTTATCAAGAGAGCCAATTATTTCCGTAATTACTTGAAGGATATTTGGGTTGTTAATGTTTTCTTGGTTCATCTAAGCCCTTATTATACAATAAAATAATAAAAAACAAAAATTTATGTATATATACATATATTTTAGCATATATATGACCAAAATACATAAAAACTGTTGTAAAAAAGTTACAATCCCCCTACTTAGAGATAATTGCAAAAATATTAAGAATTATTTAGATTTTTTTCGTTTAAATTTAGGTTTAGGTTTACTGTTTTTCAATATATCCAGAGCCTGTTCTTTACTAATAGATTTTGGATTAATTTCCTTAGATAGTCTCGCATTCTTTTTTCCATTAGTTAAATATGGTCCATATGGGCCATTTATTATTTTTAAATTTTCATCAAATTCTTTTAAAATTCGCTTTTTTAATTTTTTAAGATGTTCTTCGTATATTTTTATTGCAGTATTTAGATCTATGGTTTTGGGATCGTACTCTTTAATAGATACAAACATATTGTCAATTTGAAGATAAGGACCAAATCTTCCTATATTTGCTTTTATATCGAGATTATCCTTCGTTTTACCTACTAACCTAGGCAATTTAAACGCTTCTAGTGCTTGTTCTAGGCTTACACTATCTAAAGTAGTGTTTTTAGGTAATGGAGCAAAGCTTGGTTTAATGTCCTTTTCATCATCTGCATCTCCCTTTTGGAGCATTGGTCCATAACGACCCAGTCTAGAATATATTGGTTCATTTGTCTTAGGGTCATTACCAATTAATCTCATTTTAGAGATATCTTTTCTTGGTATGGTTTCTATCTTATTTATTTGTGGTTTAAGTTCTTCATAAAATTCTTTGATAATGTTTTGCCATTGAGTTTTACCGTTAGCTATTTTATCAAAATCTTCTTCAACTCTAGCTGTAAATTCATAATTTACAATCTCTGGAAAGTACTCAACTAGAAAATCTGTCGTCAATTCAGCGATAGGATTTGGAAATAATTTATTGGAGTCGTTTCCTAAAATGATTTCTTGGATTAATTCTTCAATTTTATTGTTTTTTAAGATAATAGATTTAGCGTTTTGTTCCATTCCTTCAATGTCTTTTTTCTGAATATATCCCCTATTTTGGATAACTGATATAGTTGGTGCATAAGTACTTGGTCTACCAATTCCTAATTCTTCTAATTTTTTAACCAAGCTTGCTTCAGTATATCTTGCGGGAGGCTTAGAAAAGTTCTCGTTAGCTTCTATTAATATAGGCTTAAGTTCTTGGTTAATGTTTAGTTTGGGAAGTAGTTTATCTTCCGGACTTGTTCCATATACCTTTAAGAAACCATCAAAAGTCATGACTTCACCTTTCGCTACAAATAATTCACTCTTATTAGAAATTTGGATATCTATTTCATTTTTAGAACTTTCTGACCGAGTCATTTGTGATGCGATGAGCCTGTTCCTAATTAATTGATAGATCTTATTCAATGATTCATCTGGAACTTCTTTAAGCTGGACGTTTGTGGGTCGTATAGCTTCATGAGCTTCTTGGGCGTTAAGGTCTTTAGTTTTATAAACCCTCAGGTTCAAATATTTAGGTCCAAAATTCTTAATTATATATTCTTTGGTATTTTCAATTGCTTCATTTGATAGATTAGTACTGTCAGTTCTCATATACGTAATGTAACCATTTTCGTATAATTTTTGAGCGATACCCATAGTGTATTTTACCGAATAGCCTAATTTTTTAGATGCTTCTTGTTGGAGGGTACTAGTTGTAAATGGGGCAGCAGGATTTCTAAAAGATGGCTTAGAAGATATATCCTTAACTTGAAATGTGGAGTTTATTAAATCGTTAATATACTCTTTAGCATTTTGATAACTATCTATTTTTTTATTTAACTCAGCTTTAAAATCAAGATTATCTATTGTGAAAATAGCCGAAAGTTTAAAACTTGAAGATCTTTTGAAACTATTAATTTCTCGTTCTCGATCAACTATTAATCTTACGGCAACTGATTGTACTCTACCTGCACTTAATCCTGGTTTAATTTTTTTCCAGAGTACAGGACTAAGCTCGTAGCCTACTAATCTGTCTAGAATTCTTCTTGCCTGCTGGGCGTTAACTAAATTTAAATCTAATTTTCTGGGATTTAAAAGAGCATTTTGTATAGCACTTTTAGTTATTTCATGGAATACGATTCTATTTTGAAGATTATCGTCAATACCTAATGCTTTAGTTAAATGCCATGCAATTGCCTCTCCTTCCCTATCTTCATCACTTGCTAGCCAAACTTTTTTATTTTTAGATTCTTTTTTTAACTGTGATACGATTTTCTTTTTATCGTCTGATATTTGATAATTGGGTTCAAAATTATTCTGAATATCTATATTTAGTTTATTTTTAGGAAGATCTCGAATATGACCGTAACTACTCATTACTTGATATTCTGAACCTAAAAATTTTGATATCGTTTTAGCTTTTGCTGGGCTTTCAACTATCACTAAATTATCTGCCATAGTTATATACTTAATAGCATTTTATTAATTATTGCAAGGAAAACGTAAGAATTATTAAAAATAGTATTTATTAATTCTATATCCGATTACAATACCAATTATTGAGCCAATAGTTCCCAACAATAAACTCCATCCACCTAACCAATTGCCTTTATCGAATATAATAGCGCCTAACCATTCAAATAATGTTCCGAAAACAAGAAAACTAATCGAATAAATTATTCTCATATATAAATTTTATAATATATTCTTAAAAAAAGAATAATAATAGAAATAATTAATTTTAATTAAATACTATTGACATAAATACAAATATTTGTTAAAATAGCAGTTTGTGAGTTTATTATTCATAAACTACATGTACCTTACATTTCTAACATTATGTTAGATTGCTTTGGAGCGTTTCACGAGTTTACGTGTAAAGTTGTTACCCTCCACTTTTATCTTTTAATGTCATAAATATTTATGACAGATGGCGTTCTAAAGCAAACTAACCTCTTTAACTATAAACTAATAGTTTTTAGTTCCCCAATTCAAAGTGAGCCTAAAAGGTAGATTTTTTAATCTGACACGAGTATTATTTTATTTAAATTTTTTGATTCGTTGTTTCACTGGGGTGGGTTGAAGAGTATGGAGACAACTTAGGTTGTCTCCTGAAAGAGGCTTCGGCGGTGCCCACCCCCTCCGGAGTCTCTTTTAGTTTAAACTATAAAATTTCTATTTTCTGTTGGTAGCGGACCTATTCCAAAGATGAATTCTGAAATAATAGAAGATACTTCTTTAAATAAGTTGGGTATATGTTGCATTTCAGACTTACTAAAATTAGATAATACAAAATCCGAAGTATCTGTTTTATCTGATAACTCATTTTGTATACCAATTCTGACTCTACTGTAATTTTCTGTCTTTATATTATCGGTAATTGATTTAATTCCATTATGACCAGCATCTCGGCCACCACTTTGAGTTTTAATGCGTCCAAATGGAAGATCTAACTCATCATGAATTATAATAATATTTTCCGGCGGTATCTTGTAATAATTGCTTACTAATCTAACCGCTAGACCACTGTTATTCATCATCGTAGTTGGTTTTAACAAGATACATTTTTTATTGTTTATTAATCCAGTACTGATAAGTCCGCTGAAATCTTTTTTTAATGTCCAAGTTTGATTGAATTCTTCATAATTAAGAATAAAATTATCTAAACACTGAAATCCTATATTATGTCTGGTTTGCCTATAATCATCTCCTATATTGCCCAGTCCTACTATTAATTTGGTAGATTCATTGTTTGCATTAAAAAATAATGTAGGATTAGATACTTGCGGTCTTTTTTGTAGCCAACTCATTTTATATAATTATATACTTTGTAATTTTAAATTACTAAATTTATAGTTTTTTTGGTCTTTGTCTATATTTATGAGCCACATGTTTTTCTATAAACCATAGCTCAATAGGATTACCCTCAAATCCAAATTCTGATCTTAATTTATTTTCTAAGTATCTTCTATAGCTCCAATGAATATATTTTGTATTTGATCCAAAGATTTTAAATGCAGGCTTATCGTTGTCTGTTTCTTGAACCATATAATTTAACTTAGGAGTTCTATTTTTTAATCCGGCGGGTGCGTGTTGCGCGGTAACCATACTTAACCAATCATTTAATTTTCTAGTAAGTACCTTCTTATTTCTTTCTTTATATACATCTAGAACAATCTCAAAAATCTTGGTTATATTCTGACCGGTTATAGAGCTGGTAAATATAAGAGGAGCGAACGGAATAAAATCAAAATTTCTTTTAATAATTGCCGCAATCTTATCTCTTAAATAAGGATCTTTGTCTTCTGCAATATCCCATTTGGTAACCACTATTATTATTCCCTTGCTACTATCTTTTATTAATCCGGCAATTTTCTGATCAAGCTGAACATCAATTTGATTTACATCTAATAAAAGTAAGCATATATCGGATTCTTCGATTGCCGATAGAGTTCTTAGTACACTAAATTTTTCAATCCCAACTTCAATCTTACCCGATCTTCTTATCCCAGCTGTATCTAAAATTTGAATAGATTTAGAATTAAACTTAATTTCGTTTCTATTTATATCTCTTGTAGTGCCTGCTCTAGGCGAAACAATAGCATGCTGTTTTTTAAGTAAACTATTAAATAAGTTGGACTTACCAACATTTGGTCTGCCAATAAGACTAATAGTAATTTTATCTAAATTAACTTTTTGGGGATGAATTACCGGAAGATTTGCTGTTATTGAATCTAATAAATTGTTAATCCCCCGTTTTTGTGTTGTCGAAATTAGAAAAGAATCTTTAATCCCAGTATGTTTTGAATGATCTATTTCAGATATATTTTTAACTTTATCTACTTTATTAATAACTAAAAAAACTGGTTTATTACTTTTTAAAAGCTTTTCAGATAGTTTTCTGTCTTCATTATTAAATGGAACATCAGCTTCAACAACGAAAAGGATTAAATCAGCATTTTCAACTGCTTGCGATATTTGATCTTGGATGCTTAACTCAAAATCATCTTCTGGTGTTTTCATTCCAGCAGTGTCAACTATCCAAAATTCACTATCATTCCATGTTAATTTGGACATTAGACTATCTCTTGTAGTTCCTTCTTCTGTTGCTGTAATGGCATCTTTTTTACCTAAAAAAGTATTATACAAACTAGATTTTCCTACGTTTGTTCGACCTACTATTGCTATTACTGGGGTTCTTGCTGTTTTACTCATTAATTTCTTTAACTTCGCCTGGTTTTAAATTACCTATTAGATATTTACCAAATGATATTCGATGAAGAGTTGTTATGTTGTATCCCAACTTAGACAGTGTTCTTCTAATCTGACGATTTCTACCTTCGTGGATAACTATTTTATAATTAAATTCTGAATTAAGATAGTTTATTTTTAATTTACTTACTCCGTCATCTAATAAAATTCCTTTATTTAACAATTTTAGATCTTCTGGAGTAATTAATTTATCTGTAGATATGATATAAGTTTTCTGTTTCATATTTTTGGGATGAGTAAGTTTATTTGCTAATATTCCATCATTTGTTAATAGTAGTAATCCAGATGAATCTTTATCTAACCTACCTATTGGCTTTAATTTAAAATATTTATTGTCTAAAATGTCATAAATGGTTTTTTGTCCCTGACCTTTTCTGCTCACAATATAGCCTGAAGGTTTATTAAATAGTATTAATTTATATTTATCAGGCAATTTTAATAACTGATCATTAATTTTTAGTTGATCTTTATCACTAACGTCTTCTCCAATTGTTGCTACATGATCATTTAATAAAACATTACCCGAAGATATAAGCTTATCGGCAGCTCTTCTACTAAGACCAGTTGCTATCGATATAAATCGATTTATACGCATTTGATGCAGTTATATAGTAATATTTGAATCTGGATTGTTTTCATTTTGACTAGGAACATGGACAACAGGAATTTGATTAACTGGAGGATTTGCAATATTTTCTTCTGGTTGTGTTGGTGCTGTATCTTGTGGGATCTGATTTGTAGGTTCTGGAGTTGGATAATTATTTTCTGAAGCAACTGGATTGTTGTTCATATTTTCGAAATTTGGTTGATCGATAACAGTCTCATTGGATTCTTGGGTCTGGTTTTGGTAGTCATTTGTTTTTGGTATGTTCTGATCAGTTGATTGATAATTTTCTTCAGTCGGAGCAATATTTTCTTCAAAATTATCTATTTTTTGACTTATTTCTGATTGTTCTTGGTTTTCAGTTTCCTGATTTACTTCAAGATTATCACTATCGTCGTTAATTACTGAACTCTGATCTGGTTGAATATTTATTGGTGGTTCTGCATTATTCTCTTCTACAACATTAATGTTCTGAGATTGCGTCGGCGTAGAAATGGGACTGACGTTTAAAGGAACAACTGGTTCACTTTGATCAGGTTCTACCTCAGGATTTGAATATAATTCTTCAATAGCATTATCTAAAATCTGATCATTATGCGCCTGAGTATCATTTAAATTTTGATCTTGTGGAACAGACTGATTTTGTTGATCAGGTGTAACATTTGGCATGGGAATATTTTCAGTCTGGGGAGGTCGATTAATGGTTGTAATACCAGGAGCTGGTGTTGTATTTGATAATTCAGGAGAAGTGTCACTTCCTAGATTTGAATCTTGAGTATTGTCGGAAGTTTGAATTGTTTGGTTATTAATTTGCTCATTTTTAGGAATTAAATCATTAGCAGCTTTAACTATATCTTCTAGGGTTACTTGAGATTTAACTAAATACTTGTCTGCTCCTAAATTTTGGGCTCTTTTTTGATCTTCATTCTGACCTAGGGCTGTTAACATGATTACCTTTACGTCTCTAAGTCCATCAGTATTTCTGATGATATCGAGCATTTCAAATCCACTTATTCGAGGCATCATTACGTCTGCAATGATTAAATCTGGTAATTGCGCTTTAGCAACTACAAGGGCCTCTTCTCCGTCATGAGCGGAATAGACTTCATATCCTTCTGCTTGCATCCGAGCTTCATAAATTTCCCTTAAATTGTTGTCGTCTTCTACTAAAAGTACTTTGGCCATATTTCCTTCTTTAGTTTATAGTTATTATGCTTATTTTAATACACATTACTTAATTATCCAATATCCTTATTTTCATTCGACTGATTACGACTTAGTTCTTGTCTCTGTACATCTGTTAACTTCGGTAAGTTAATATAAAAAGTACTCCCTTTCTTTAATTCACTTTCGACCCATATTTTGCCGTTATATAATTCAATAATTTTTTTAGCAATGAACAATCCTAACCCTGTTCCCCCGATTGTTCTAGTTGCTGAGTTATCTACTCTATAAAATTTTTGGAATAAGTGGTTTATATCTTCACTCGGTATTCCTATACCAGTATCTTTAATAAAGATTTGTACTATATTTTGATCTGAAGTAATACCGATTGTTATCCCGCCTTCGGACGTGAATTTAATGGCATTATCAAATAAATTAGTAATAACTTCATTAAGTCTATCTGGATCTGCATAAACGTAATAGAAAGGTAGGATATTTTTCTCATTAACTATCTCATTTTTTATTTTTTCTTCTGATCCAACTACAAAATCAATACTTAATCCTTTTTTTTGAGCACTAAATCTTAAATCTTCAGTTAATTGTTTTAAAAATGCACCTAATTCAATTACTTGAGGATGATTCGTCAATCTTCCATCCTCTGCTTTGGCACTTGTAAGTAAATCTTGAAATAATTGACCTAAGTGAGAAGTTGCAAGATGGGCTTTTTCAAGATAACCCCTTACCTTATCATCAATGTTAGATATTTTACTATTCATGGCAAGAGAAAGATATCCTTCAATTGCAGCAACTGGAGTTCTCATTTCGTGCGATGCAGTACTTATGAAGTCTACTAGTTGCTCTTCTTCTCTTTTTTCTTCGGTAATATTTCGGAGTAAAATTATCGCGGAAATGACTTGATCATTTTCAATAATTGGATAAGCATTTATAGATAAGGATATCGGTGTTTTATCTTTATTAACTATCTGTAAATTATTACTTCGAATATTTTGTTTTGTTCTAAAAACTTGAATAAAAGGATTGTTTTGATCATCAATAGTTTCATTTTTATTGTCTAAAAGCTGAATAACTAGTTTAATATTTAAATTTAATGCATCTTCTTGTTTCCATCCAGTTATTGATGTTGCAGCTGGATTAAAAAGTGAAATATTTTGATTTGCATCTATTACAATAATCCCTTCGTCTATAGCGTTAAAGATGAAACTATAGTCTTTTGAACTAGGTTTAGAAAAAGACTCTTTATTTTTTGTTGAATTATGTTTTGAGCTGACATGAAATAGTATAAGAATTATTCCAAATATTAGAATAACTATGCCCAGTACATAAATATATAAAATATCGTGCATATGCTTATCTAGTATTATCTGATTTTAAATAACTGATTGCAAACATTATTTTTTAATATAATCCTCAAAAAAGGTATAATCTGTTATATAGGGCCTCTTCGTCTAGTGGTTAGGACATCTGGTTCTCATCCAGAAAATCGCGGGTTCGAATCCCGCAGAGGTCACCAATAATAATTATTTTATGATTAATTTTCTTTAACTAATTGTTGGTAATAATTTTGCATTGCACTATAATCCCCTATCCCTGCAACTGGTATTAGGGCATCTTCTCCAGTCGATGGATCTATGTAGCCGGTAAGAATCGGTGTTCCGCAGCTAGATTGTGTAAGCGTTGAACAATAGGCATAGGATTTAATATTGTTTAAATTATATCCTTTAGTTAATCTTACTAATTCTAAAATATCTGATAGGTTTAAGTTTGTTTGGATATTGTTACCAAGTGCATTAAATAGATCACTTATTTTAATAGGATTACTCAAAAAACCTAGTGACTTTGCTTTAGTGGCTATTGCACTAAGGATTAATCTTTGGTTTGCGGTTCGATCGAAATCACTATTTGGAAAACCATATGATCCTGGACCATCACCTCTAGCCCGAGCTAAATTGAGAGCTTCTTGACCATTTAGATGAACGATACCATTAGGTAAATTTAAATTTGTATTAGGATCATAAAGCCCTCTAGGGTCTGGACTTTGGATATTTACTGTAATTCCACCTACGGCATTAACGATTGAGCTGAATGCCCCGTAATCTGATACAGAATAGTAATCTATTGGTATGCCAAGATCAGTAACTATTAGATGTTCAAGTTGTCCTGGTCCACCTGCAGGATATCCAGAGAAGTTTTTACCCATTCCGTCATTACCAGCATTTATTTTCTGCCATCCATCGTTATATGGAAATCCGGGGATATTAACCCAAAGATCTCTAGGTATACTTAACATAAAAACTTTATTATTTTTGGTGTCGATACTAAGTACTATGATAGTATCTGCTAAGCTTGCTCCACCATGGCCCATTTGATCTGTAGAATCTCCGATGAGCAATATATTTACCCTACCGGAGGATTGACCTTTAAGGGTAGTATTAGACAAAAATGAATTAACGTCTGAAAATAGATTTCCGTGGAATATCTTATCTATATTACCTATCACACTTGATCCTAACCAGACACCGACACCGACTAAAAGAATAAGAATTATAGCAATAATTATTAGTATTTTTCTTTTTAATGATCTCTTTTTCTTGGGTTTGATCTTATTGTTTGAAACTATATTTTGTGATGAATATTGTTTGTTTGGAAGCGTTGTGTTTAATAACTTATTACTTGATTTTGATTGAGTTGGAAGATTAAATAGCGACGGTGAATATATCTTCTTGGGTTCTAATGTTTCATCTGTATTTGGGTTAATTTCTTTGTTTGGAATCATTTGAGGATTTTTAGATTGATTTGGAATCATAAAACCATCAATACTACGTCTAATTTTTTTGTTTCGGTCCATAGCTTACCATTATACAAAAAAAATCGTATTTAACTAAGTTTCTCTCCAAAATTGGTCTTATAAAACCAAACTTTAACTTTATCTAGAACTAAGAAATAAAATAGAGCCATAATTATTGAGATAAGTATTATATGACTGTTTAGATTTACAAAATATAAGTATTTAGAAATATATGGGGTAAATACTATGCCAAGTCCAATAAATCCTATTAACATAAATGAAACAATTAAGGGTATTGAAAATTTAGGAGCTTTATAGAAATGATCTTTGTTCCTGATTGATAGAATAATCAAGAATGAAATTAGAGTTATGAAGAAATATAGTGCACTTGAGACTACGCTTTGAGAATGGTTTTTTACTAGTCCAAAATACATGATTTCAAATATAGCAGTTAAACTACCCAAAAACATTGAGATGAACATCAGAGAATGGATATTAAACTTAGTTGGTCGTTGTAGTTCGGACTTTTCTACGTTATCGGTAGCTATCGTAAAACAAGGAAGTTCAGTAATTAAACTAGTTAGTAAAAACTGAATTGGAATTATCGGTAGTCCATTAATATTAATAAGATAAAGCACTGAAAGAGCAAAAAAGTTTCCCCAATTACTAACAAAAACATAACGAATATATTTATTAATGTTTGCGAAAATTTCCCTCCCCGACTTAATCCCATTAATCACAACACCAATATCAGATCTTAAAAGAAGAATATCTGCACTATCTTTAGCAACATCAGTAGCATTATTAACTGCTATTGCTACGTCTGCTAGCTTGAGGGCTGGTGCATCATTAATACCGTCCCCTTGATATCCGACTACGTTTCCTGCTAATTTAAGCAAATTTATAATTCTATATTTTTGGTCAGGGTTTAATCTGGCAAAAGTATTGGAATCTTTTAATATTCCAGACAATTCATGATCGGACATTTTATCTATCTGGCTTCCATCATAGACATCATTTTGATTAGATAGTAATCCAACTTGGCTAGCAACGTAATAAGTTACTTCCCTACTATCTCCTGACAATATCTTTATTTCAATACCTAAATCTTTAGCAAGTTTTATAGTCTTTTTTGTAGATTTCCGAACGGGATCATCTAGTGATGCATAACCTACAAATCTTAAATCGTTCTCATGCTCTAAAATATTAAATTTATGATCTACTCTAGCAAGTTCTTTATAGGCTATTCCTAAATGTCTTAATCCAATTTTTCCTTCTTCTTTAAGTATTTTATAAACTTCTTTTTTCTTAGAATATTTACAGATTTCTAGTAAAGTTTCAACTGATCCTATTTCAATCAGATAGTATTTATCAAAGTGTTTTGCTACAATTCTTCTTCGTCTAGAAGTGGGATCAAAAGGTAGTTCCAGTAGTCTTTCGAATTTAGCCGCGTCATTTTTTAAATTATTTGGTACGTAATCAATGAATGCTTTATCAAAGGGACTTTGAAACTTTTTTCTTTTTTCGTCAAAATTCTCTAAACTAGCTATTGATAAAATCTGAAATAATTTTAGATCCGATGCAAAAACATTCTTAATACTTAATTTATTTTCTGTTAGAGTCCCCGTTTTATCTGAACATAGTATGTTAATATTTCCAAGATCCTCGACAGATGTTAGTGTTTTGGCGATGACGTGTTTTTTGGATAGATTAATGGCTCCTCGGGATAAAGTTAAAGTAACAATTACTGGCATTGCTTCCGGCAGAACAGCTATGAGCAAGGCAACTACAAATAGAGCTAGGTTATCTATATTTGATAATTTTTGATTAATTATTAGCTTTAAAATAAAAATAACTATTACAAATAAAGAAGTTACTTTTATTAAAAAAGTACTAAAGCCATTCAAAGATTTTTCGAATTGAGTAATTCTTTTTGTTGACGTAGATAGATGAGCTATTTTTCCTAATTCGGTATTAATTCCTGTAGCATAGACTATACCCTTTCCTTCTCCTGTCTCAATAATACTCCCGGCATAAGTAATTGAATCTTTTTCTACAGTTTTGTTAATAGGTAATGATTCACCGCTTAATTGAGATTCATTAACGGATAAATTTTCAACAAAATAGAGTTTGATGTCGGCTGGAACTATATCACCTTCCCTTAAGATAACTATATCCCCCGGCACAATATTTTTTTCAGAAACTAAAAGTTGTTTATTGTCTCTTATTGTTAAAATTTCTCGATCCACTAATTTTTGAAGGCTATCAATTGCTTTATCTGATCGTAATTCTTGGTAGTAGGATAAAGAAGTATTGATTAAAAGGATTATAAATATAATAATTGCTTGATCAATATTTTTAAGTAAAATTGAAAGAATTAAAGCAACAATTAAAAAATAGATTAAAGAGTTTTTAAATTGCTTTAGTAATATTTTTAATTTTTTGAATTTCTGAGATATTTTAAAAACATTTTTTCCATAAATATCTAATCGTTCCTCTGCCTCAAAGGAAGTTAATCCATCTTCAGAAGTTTCTAATTTTTTTAATAAATTATCTAAGCCCAGTTTTAGAACTTCTTCTTTATTCATTTTTTATGGTATTAAAGAATAGATTGCACCAATACCAGCAATAATCATCAATAGGCTTAGAATCCATCCTAAAACACCACTAATTTTACCGTTTTTCCAGGAGCCCATAATTTTCTTATTCCTGGCAATAAGTAATATTAAAATTATTATTACAGGTGCAACCATTCCATTTAGGGCTGCTGAATAAATTAGTGCTTTAATAGGATTAAGTCCAATGAAATTAAGAGCTAGTCCTAATAACATAGATATAATAATGACTCCATAAAAGGAGTAAGCTTGATGTAGTTTATTATTGAGTCCTTGACGTTTTCCTAGACTTTCAGATATTGCATAGGCACTAGCCCCAGCCATTACCGGAATGGCCAACAGACCAACTCCCAAAATTCCTAAAGTAAATAGCCAGAAAGATAAATTGCCAGCAAATGGTTTAAGCGCAAGGGCGGCTTGAGAAGCTGTGTTTATGTTAAATATTCCATGAGAATAGAGGACGCTTGCACAGGCTGTAATAATAAAGAACATTACAAGATTGCTTAAAAACATTCCACTCCAGACATCAATTCTCATTTTTTTAATTTGGTCTTTATCTGTATTTTGTCTTTGGGCTAAAGTAGTTTGTCCAGCCGCAATTTCATCTTCTACTTCTTGGGATGTTTGCCAAAAAAATAAATACGGAGTAATAGTGGTTCCTAGTATTGCACAGATAATTAACAAATTATTTTTACTAAAATTAATGCTAGGAATAATAGAATAACGTGCTACTGTATGCCAATTAGGATGGGCCAAAATTGCGCTAATTATGTAAGCGATTAAAATCAAGGCTAACCATTTTAGATACTTAGCATATCTATTATAAGGAGTAAAAATTTGAACTATAACAATAAAGATAGTAAAACCAATAACTAGTAATCCAAAATCCCAACTAGGTCTTAATAACTGAACGGCACTAGCCATTGCTCCAATATCTGCTCCAATATTAAAGGTATTGGCGATAAATAATAATAAAGTACTGATATATAATATTTTTTTACCAAAATGAATCCTAATGTTTGCCGCTAGTCCTCGACCCGTAACTATTCCCATTCTGGCACATATTTCCTGGACAACTGCCATAAGTGGAAAAGTAAAAGCAGCCATCCATAATAGCTTGAATCCAGTTTGAGCCCCAGTTTGAGAGTAAGTAGCTATTCCTGAAGGATCATCGTCCGATGCACCCGTGGTAAGTCCTGGACCTAGAGAATACCAGAAATCTTTAGCTCTTTTAATTGGCTGGAGGTTGTTTGTAGGTAAACTTGCAGCCACCTTATTATACTGTTTAATTGATTTATCCAGTCCTATTGCGGGAGCTTCAATGGTTTTTTCAATAATTGTTTTTTTGTGCATACTTATTTAATTTGTCCTAAAAAATCTACTAATTCATTAGGAGTTAAATTTGCTTTTATTAGATAGGCATCAGCTTTTTTTTCAATATCTTTTTTAATGTCGTCACGCTGCTCAAGATTAGTTGTAATGATAATTTTTGAATGAATTGGTTTAGATTTTGAAGGGTCTCTTAAGATATTTAGTATTTCAAATCCGGTCATATTTGGGATCATCAAATCAAGTAATATTAAATCGTACTGATCGGTTTGACATTCTTTGAGTGCCTCTACCCCATCTGATACTACTTTAACTATATATCCGTTATTATTAAGTGCCCTAGTGTAAAGTTCACTAATAAAATGTTCATCTTCTATGACTAATATTTTTTTGTTCGTCTTTACGTTTTGGTCCATATATATACTTTATCAAATAATTTTAATTTTAGCGTCTATAATATGAGTGATTATTTATCCAACCATGGGCATTCTGAATAATTTCGTTATTGACTAGGTTTTTTTGTTCCTTAGACAATAAATCAAAAGGTAAAACGGTGAATCCAAAAGTACTTCCTTCACCTTCTTTACTTTTGACCCAAATATTCCCATGATGAGCATCTATGATTGCTTTTGAAATATATAGACCCAGTCCTGTTCCTCCTACTTGTGACCTATTATGATGATCTCGGTAAAATTTGGTAAATAAATTACCAATAATACTTTCTGGAATTCCCCTTCCGAAATCTTGAATGGTTGTTTCAACAAAACCTTCATCATTTAAATAGGATTTAATAATTATTTTTTTAGAATCTTTACTGTATTTGATGGCATTATCTAATAAATTATAGAGTACCTCTTGGATACTTATCCTATCTATTCCTACTTCGGGGATATTTGGATCTATTTTGACCTCTAAATTAATACCTCTAACTTTCGCTCTAAGATTAATGTTATCTATCGCTTCGGTTAGAATTTTATCCCAGGATTGAGCATGAAGTTTTAAAATCATTTCATCATTATCAATTCGTGCAACATTTAAAATATTGTTTACGAATAGATTTAACTGGTCATTGGTAGCTTTCATTTTTTCAACGAACGACTTTAATTCGGGATCTAAATTATCCTCTAACTCATCGCTAAAAACTTCTATATATCCTTTTAATAATGTTAAGGGGGTTCTAAGTTCATGAATTGCAATTGCCACAAAATTAATTGCCTGATCATCTTGGGAGTATTGTTTAGTATGATCAAATAAAGTAATTATTGTTGAATAACCCTCAGTGTTTCCTAGATTATAATATGCAACCATATCAAAATATAAGGTAGGATGATTGTCTTGAAGATTTAGTTTAACTCGTTCCCAAGATTTGGTACTTATTGCAGTATGGTTCTTAGCATCTTTTAACCAAGTATCGAAGGTGTCATTAGAAGGAAAAGATAATTCTAAAATTGAATAAATATTTTTATTAAGAATATTGTCTATTTCTAAACCCAAATAAGTTGCTGCATATTTATTGACGAATTTTACATTTTCGTTATTATCTAAAACAAATATCGGTAAAGGTATTCTATTGGCCAAAAAATCTGTTTTTAAATCCGTTTTTTCTTCTTCGATTTTTATTAAATCTTGGTTTACTGTGTTTGTAATATTATATATTTGACCAATTAAATTAGTGACTAGTTCTTTTCCAATTAATATTTTATTTTGGTTAATTTTTGGCATTAAACCTTCCTGGTTGGGATTTAATTTTAAGATCGTATACCATATTATTTTAATTGGAGAAAGTAAAATTTTAGGGATTATTAGGTATGAAACGGCTAAAAATAGTACACCGAGTAACCCAGATATAGATAAACTCAGTTCTAAGCTTAAATTGAATAAATAATATTCTATATCTAAACTACCAAAAATTATGATTAAATTAATTGCTAAGATTACAAAAACTAAATCTTTTGAGTTTCTAGTTAATTTTTTAAAATCATCCATAATAAACTTAGCTATAGCTTACATAAGAAGTTGATGTAATAGCTGTTATCCAAACTTGACCAGGATCTAGAGGGATGTTTTGGCCATTACTATTTGTAAACATTATTTGGGACGAATTACTGGCTTTAGTCCATTGTCCTATTTGTACTCCACCGTTCTCGAAAATGTAGGCTTGCCCACTTCCTATATAGGAATAATTAGAATAATAAGCACCTGAAGCATCAAGTGGACCATTCGTTTCGGGTACAACAATTCCGATAACGACTTTTGGATTGTATTGGATATTGGTATCAGTACCAACTTCGGGTTGCCCCGCTAATGATCTTTCGTAAGTATTTGTTTTAGGATTGTATGTATAAGAAGGATTGAAGTAAGAATTTGATAAAGTAAAACTAATATTGGTAGCAGTTGGATGAGCTAATGGAGCTAAGTTTTGTCTTGGCCATGAAGTAAATTTACTTGGACCAATATGGAGAGTAGATTCTAGACTATGTAAATTAGCTAGTGATGTATAAACGTTATGTGGTGCTTGGCGGGAAGATATCCTAGTATAGTAATTGCCATAATAGAATTGATTAAGATCTGAAACTCCCCAACTTTGTATATCGGCTAAGGCTTCTGGACTTCCTCCAACATGGGCATAAGCAGCATCAAATCCAAGTGCCCAACTAACAAAATATGGTCTGGCGCTTCTTACTGGTCCAACATAATTAGGAGCAGTGTCTTGGTATAGAGCCATAAATCTGGTAATTCCACCTTCCGCCATAGCTTCGAATACGACTCCTGCTTGTTCTAGACCTGACTGGGGTCTTGCCTCTAGACTATTTTCTATCATAATGGCTGTAACTGGTAACTGATTTAGACTTGGATTAACCATTAGTCCAGTTAAGTTAGATGGAACTAAATTAGATTTTTGAACAACTTTAGTAATAGTTTTATTCTTTTTAGCTATATTAATTGTTTTTGTACTAGATTTGGATAAAATTAGATACCCAAAAATTATCAATATAACAACTAGCAGTAAAATACCAATCTTCTTTCTTGTAATCTTTAGTTTAAATTTTTTCTTGTTAGGCATTGCTTGTACTGTTCTTGGCTTAATATCTTTTAGATTAATGGTATTGTTTGATTCGGTTTTTTGAGTAGTTAAATCATCATCTTTTGCAATTTCTTCAGGGGTTTTAAATTTAAGACTTTCTGTTTTATCTAAATCGTCTCCCATCATTTGATTATATTGTATCAAATGCTTATGCTAAAAGACTAGTTATTTTTTAAGTAATCAATAAAATCATTAATTCTTTGAATTGTTTCGGTTTTTCGGAGGACATATATAGTATCAAATAGACCAGGACTGAAAGGACTTTGGGTAATTGCAATTCTAATTAAACCAAAAAGGACAACTGGTTTTTGATTAGTTAGAATTAATAAGTTATTTAATTTTGCAGTTAAATCGTCTAGAGAAAAATCTGATTTATTAAGTTCTTGAACCGTTTTATTCAATAAATCAATTAGGGTATCTACATTAATTATTGAAAGAACTTTATTATTTTTTATTAAGGTATAGTCTATATTTGGTCGTTTAAAAAAATAAGAAGATAAGGAGGGTATCTCGGATAAATATTTTAATCTATCCTGAATTAACCTTAAAACAGATTTTTGATAATTAGAGTCAAAATCTTTTGCTTCTTTAGGTAAATAATTGGAGCTGATTTCATAAAGATCATCTATTTTTAGATTTCGAATAAAATGTCCATTAATCCAGATAAGTTTTTGTTCGTCAAAACGAGCCGGAGATTTTTGAATATCTTCTATTTTAAATTTTTGAATAATTTGCTCAATCGTATAAATTTCTTGAGTAGAACCATCATTCCAACCTAAGGATGATATAAAGTTTATTAAACTTTCTTTCAAATACCCTTCTTTTAGATATTCTAAAATATCTTTTGCATTGTCTCTTTTTGAAAGTTTCTTTTTACCATCAGGTCCTAAAATTGGAGGGACAGTTACCATTTTAGGTGGATTGATTTTTAAAGCTTCATATAGATTAAGATATTTTGGGGTACTAGCGATAAATTCCTGACCTCTTATAATATGACTAATTTCCATTAAATGATCATCAATAATGTGTGCAAAATTATACGTTGGGAAACCATCTGCTTTAATTAGAATAAAATCGTCGATTGCCTCTTCCCCAGAATTGAGTTCACCCATAACAAGATCTTTCCAGGTATATTTTTTAGGATCGGATTTAAATCTTAGGGCTTTTCCTTTATCCCAACCAGATAAATTTTGAGGACGATGTTCTCTATAAAGAAATGGTCTTTTTTGAGATTTTGCTAAAAGTCTAAACTCTTCTACTTCTTCTTCCGAATAAGGATCAGAATACGCTAAACCTTGATCAACAAGCTTCTGGGCCCATTGATGATAAATAGAAAGTCGTTGGCTTTGGATATATGGTCCATATTGACCACCTAAGTCTGGTCCTTCATCATAATTTAATCCTAAACTGTTTAGTGATAATATAATATGCTCGATTGATCCTTTAACCTCTCTATTTTGGTCGGTATCCTCAATTCTTAAAATAAAGTGACCATTTAGGCTTTTAGCTAGAAGCCAACCAAAAAGTGCTGTTCTAATTCCTCCAAGGTGAATATAGCCTGTTGGACTTGGTGCAAATCGAGTACGTATTTTGATATTCATTAAATCTAATTATATTAAGAATACCTTAAAAATTACATAGACGAAGCAATATTAATAATTTGAGTATTATTTAATGATCCGTTATCTTTTATGAGATAAAGTATTCCATTTCTAACCCATGTTGCATTATTACCGTTATTGTAAACGTAAATTTTACCTACACTAGTATTTAAGACTACGTAATTTAAACTAACTTCTGGAATAACATAATTATTTAATAATTGAGATGAACTAAGAGTAGATTTTTTCTCGATGATTGAATATTGTTCCCCATTATTATTATTTTGATAGGATGAATCTACTATCCCAGTTGCAGAACTTATTGATGAGAGACTATACCCAGTCGGTCTATAGGAAGATGTAAGGGGCCAAAATCCTGCTCGATAAGAAGCTATCACGTAAGGAATATTAGTTAAATTATATTTGGGAATAATTATCGAGCCAACTCCAATTATTAGAGCAAGAAGTAATACCGTAGTTGAAACAACTGGATGTCTAAATAAGAAAAATTTCTTTTTTGGTCCTTTATATTTTGGAAAATCTATTGGAGCGTTTGAAATAGCATTTTCAAAAATATTTGCGTTGCTTGGTTCTGTTGAATAATTGTTATCAATAGTTCTATTACTAAAGTCATTTTGATATTCGGGCTGATCATCTAGGCTAATATTTTCTAACTCAGGGTCATTTTGATCAAATTGATTATCTAAATAAGACGGTTCGAGACTTTGATCGTGAAAAGTATTATTTAGATTGTAATCTGGTTTAATTTCGATTGGTGGTTGATTATTAATTTCAGGCAAATCATCATTAAATAAATTGTGCCTGTATCTGCTAATGATATCTTGCTTATTTTGATCATCAAAATATGCTCTTTTGAAAGTATCTTCTTCTTTATTAAAACTGTAATCTGGTTCAGGGACAGAGTCACGTCTTAATGTTTTGGATCTTAATGGACTTCTGTTTAAATTATTCGGTGTTTTGAAGTCCATAAATTTTTGACTGTTTTTGTTTGAATTAATCTCCATCTTGTTCTATAAACTCCCTCAGATTTGTTCTTAACAATGACTTTATATTTATTTTAATACTACTTGTGATTATCGGCAATAGGTAAGATAATAAAAGACGATAAATTAAATATTTAAAGAAGAAGAATTGATTTAAATGGATTATTTAGATCCCAAAAAAAATTTTCAACATAAGATTCTACTCCTAGTAGGTTATATCTTAATTAGTATTGCTATTGGATTAAGTACAGTCATCTTATTATTTGAAGCATATGGGTATGGTGTACATAATGGACAAGTTATCCAAAATGGGTTGATAGTTTTAGATAGTCAACCGAATCCAGCTAATATTTATGTTAATAATGTTTCTAAAGGAACTACTAATACTAATTTAACTCTTGAAAGTGGGATATATAATTTTAAGTTAACTTTAAATGGATTTCGAACATGGAGTAGAAAAATAGAAATTGATGGCGGTACTATAGCTTACTATGATTATCCTCTTCTGATTCCGAATAAGTTACACAGTTCATTGATTAAGGGTTATCCAAATATTCCGCTGATTTTTAGCGAGAGTTTGAATAAGCAATACTTATTGGTGCTTGATTCCGGTTCGAATAATGTTTTTGATTTATATAATCTTACTAATACTAAAATATCATCTACTCAGATTTCATTACCAGCTAATATAGTTAGTCAGAATACTTCTGGAGTGGAAAGTTGGAATGTAATTGGTTGGGCTAATGATAATACCCATGTTCTTCTATCACATACTTTTGATGGGACCAAAGTAGAGTATATTCTACTAGATGTTGCTAATCCTAGTAGTTCAATTAATTTATCCCAACAATTTGCAAGTTATCCATTTAGTTCAATTAATTTTATCAATCTAAATTATCAAAATTACTATTTATATAACCAGGCAGCTCAAACTCTTGATAAAGTAAGTTTATCTAATCCAGGTACTGAAACAAATGTTTTGAATAATGTTCTTGCTTATGATGGATATTTGAACAACACAATTCTTTATGCAACTCCCACAGAAGCACCGACAGGCCTTGTCTATATTAATGAATTGCAAGGCAATAATATTTATCATATACGTACTTTTCCAGCAAACTCAACCTATCTTCTAGATATGGCTAGTTACAGTGGAACTATTTATGTTGCTGTTGGTTCTTCTAGTTTAAATAAAGTCTATATTTATCAAGATCCTGTTAGTCAGCTACAAAATTTACCGAACCATAATCCTGTTCCCATTCAAGTCTTATTTGTTAAAGACCCAAATTATCTTAACTTTTCTCAAAATACTCAATTTATTGTTGCTGAAGGATATAATCAATTTGGTGTATATGACTTCGAGAATTTGCATGGTTATAACTACATAACAAAACTTCCTCTAGATCCGCCACAGACCCATGCTGTTTGGATGGATGGAGATAGAATGACTTATGTTTCTGGTGGAAATTTAATTATGTTTGAATATGATCATAATTACAGACAAATTTTAGTTCCAGAATTAGCTCAATTTGCTCCAGTTTTTGACGGGAACTATCATAATCTATACACAATTTCATTGAATCAAAAAACTAAAACATACGATCTAAATCAAACTTCTTTAATTAACCCCTAGTTTTTATTTTTAGAAATTTTACGAAAGATATAAATAATTAGAACTGCTCCTAATATAGCTACTATACTTTTTCCTATTGAAGAATTAATAAATGTATCCCAAAGCGTTGGTCCATTTCCAGGTAGATGTGTGGTTTGAGCAGTAGGATTTTGAACAGTTGTTGGCTGAGTATCGGAAGATATACTTGGACTAATTTGCTGACCAACAACGACTAATCTGTTAATTGATGTTCCTGGTGGATCACAGGTAATTAAAGTCGCAGTTGCCTGTTGGCCGGGGACTGGATTAAGAACCGAAACATCATTAGGATTAACTATCTTAGTGCTGATTACTTTATAAATATAGAGCGTATTATTATAGGTTAAATAAAATGTATCATTGGGGACCAAGTCGTGTAATAGCACAAATGCAAACTTATATTTTCCAGGATTAAAAATATTATTACTTGAGTGCCCAAAAAATGCTGCATTTCCATACTGACCTGGATCTACTGTGGTTGGATAATGGACTACTCCATCTTGTAGGAAATTTTCAATTGTTCCTTCATTGGTTGTTCCAACTGAATAATTTACTGGGATTTGAACATTGATTTTGGGGATGATAACTTGATCAGTGGAAGTGGCTATCTGATTTGATGAGCCTAAAATTATTGGAACAGCGGTAACATTACTGCTAGGTTGAATAAATGGTGTTATGATAACTTCATTAAAGAATCCGAACATAAAAATAAAGATCGCTATAAATCCTAAACCTATTCCAAATAATAAGGACTGAAGG
>JAJZMH010000032.1 GCA_021850365.1 bacterium | reverse complement strand
CGATAGACCCAACTAACCCAAAGCTTAGAGTTCATCCTCTAAGAGGCAAATTTGTTGGGTATTGGAGCATGGATATTAGTGGAGATATACGAGCTTTATATATAAAACAAGGTGAAGAGTTGATAATTTTTGGGCTAATCGGTACTCATAGTCAATTGTACGGCTAAATTAGTGGGGGGATCGACAATAGAAATGTAAATAACAGACGCATTGACTATTCTATATAGCTTTGTTAATATCTAACTAAGACCTTCGGCCGTAGTCTCAGAGCTACACTGCGGAAGGCCTTTTTCATTTATTAGGATTTTTGACTGGAAATACGGATATAAATTCTTTTCTATTATTACGTTTGTTCTCTTGAACTTGTACGCAGAAGTAGTTACCATTTTTTAGTTTGACCATAAAACCTATCTAAATTTATGTTCATATTTGTACGAGTAAATATTGTTTCAGGGGTCAATACGTTATTACGCAATAAGTCTACGGCACATGGGTATAATTTCAATCTTCTCAACCTTTCCTTAGGTGTTTTCTGGTTAAGATGTTCCCAGAAATTATTTATAAATATCTTGTCCTTAGTAAAATACTTTGATGTTATATAAGGAGTTCTGCGAGGAGATATTCGCAGAAATGAGCGACACCGGAAAAGCTATCGATTCTATGAGAAGACATGCAGTTGAAATAATAAAGGAAAATCTAGGGCTATAAAAAATATTGTGTTCCTAGTTCCTAGTATATTAGGAACTTTTATGCTATACTGGGATTGTGAACACATCTCAAAAAATAATTAAATACATACAAGAAAATGGATATGTAGCTGGTTCTGAGTTAGTAGATTATTTGTCTATAACTGACAGAGCTGTGCGTAAACAACTGAAATACTTACTAGACAACAATAAATTGGTAAAAACTGGCAAACCACCAAAGGTCTATTACTCTATATACCCTGAAACAAATACAATCGAAGAGGACAAAGACAAATTTGATTTTGCCAAGAAACTCCCTCAAAAATTAATTAATAATAATTTCCTGTACATCACCCCAAGAGGAACGATGTTAGAAGGCCTAGAAGGCTTTGTTGTGTGGTGCCATGAACGCAATATTGACCCTATAAAAACCGCAATTACCTATCAAGAAACAATTAAGAAATACCAAAAATATCGTAAACAAGGTCTTATTGATGGTATGCATAAAATGAAATCAAGCTTTGACAAAGTAGCTCTAGATAAGGTTTTCTATATTGATTTCTATGCTCTAGAGATCTTTGGTAAAACAAAACTTGGTCAACTCCTATTGTTTGCCAAACAAAGCCAAAACAGAGAACTAATCAATCAGTTAGCAGATATAGTTAAACCCACCATCCTAAAATTAATTAGTAAGTACAACATTGATGGCATAGGATTTATTCCACCGACAGTTAAAAGAGAACTTCAGTTAATAAAACAACTTCAAAAAAGGTTTAATCTTGACACAAGGAAACTAGTAATTAGTAAGGTTAAAACTCCAGTGGCTGTACCCCAAAAAACTCTCAGTAAAATTAGTGACAGAATAATTAATGCCAAAGAGACAATTGTCGTTGAGGGTAATGATAAGTACAATAACATTCTACTTATAGATGATGCTATTGGGTCAGGCTCTACACTTAATGAAACGGCCAAAAAGCTACGCCAAAGAGGACAATGTAAAGGTAAAATTATTGGGTTAGCAATTACGGGCAGTTTTAAGGGTTTTGAGGTAATAAGTGAAGTATAGGATTAGCCGATAACTCATATTTTTAAATCGTTAATACTACGATAAATACTCTATATCTATTGAGTATAGTTAATAATTCCACAGTATACGCGCTACTAGTCTCTGTAGATACAAGGTGTCTAAAATTAGGAGAAGATTGAGATAGTTTTTATACCACGACAAATGTTACCTAAGAGTTGATTTGCCAAGAAGTTGTTTAGGTATTTAGAAATTCTATTTTACTAAGCTAAAATTAGCAATCTATTTAGATTTGGTTTGTTTGCTAAGTGCCCATTGAACTGAGGAACTAATAGCTTTATTGGTACGATGTATACAACCTATCCAACAACATGGTCGTCTTATTCCATCTTTAAGTTCAGTAACTACCCTTTTTATATGATTAATTCTGGTTTTTTGTTGTTTTACTGAAATAGTCCAACAAATCCATTCATTACGAGCCAGTGGTGTTAAACTTTGCCAAATTGACAAGGCATTTAGATCAGAAGCTAGGGCTTTTTTTAAATCTGGAGGTAATTGATGAGTAGTTCCTCCAGCTATCTTTTGGAGACTCATATATTTTTATTGTAATCCTTTTTTATGTTCTCAACTATGTTTGGTCAGTTCTCCATTCTTAAAATAATTATGCTATTATTAATTTATGCATAGATTAAATATTAATTGGAATTTTGGCGGATGGTTAGTCCCCATTATTATTGTTATTTTAGTTATTTTTGCTTTTGAAATATGGATGTTTATTGATGTTGCAATCAATGAAAAGATTAGTAATAAAGCAAAAGCTTGGTGGATTGTAGGAATGATCTTAATTCATCCTATTGTAGCGATTGTTTATTTTTTTACTGATCATCAAAAAAGAGTATCGTCTAAATAAGTTTTTAGAATTCATGAATTTATTGAATTCTTCTTGGGAGGCTATCTCAAATGATTCTTCGTTTTGTTTAGCAATATCTACCTTAGTAGAAGTATCATATAGATCATATAGTTCTTTTGGGAATTCTGGATATTTAGCTAACTCGGATTTTATGCTATCTTTTTTTGCTATGAGATATTTTGGATAAGCACTACTGTCTGTACCTTTTTTTAAAAACTGCTGATAGGTTGGATCAATGATATACTCTTCTCCATTATCTATAAATGTTATAAAATCATGATAAATTAAATCTTTTGTTTGGTGTCTCTCAATTTCTGATTCTATGCCAAATTTATCTAATTCATCTTTTAATTTTTGGGATATTAAGGCACAATGAGCTTGTTTATATACTTCTGGGAAATAGCCTTGACTATAAAGATCATCATAAATATTTTCAATTAATTGCTCAAATAACGGAAACCGATGCTGATTAATATTTAATTCTGGATTAGGCATGTCTGAGGTATTATATAATGTTTTTGCTTATTTTGCAATCTATAAATTGGCTTTTGTTTGGGGTGGAACTCCACCAACGCTTAACAAATGTATTTCTACAGAATAAGTTGAATTTGCTGAACCGAGTTCTGCACCCTCTTGTACGGATAATAAATACCCTTTTGGGTTTTGGGTACAGACTAGATAACCTTGAGCATAATTAGACACTTGATTAAAATAGATATCCCATAAATTACCGTTTTGGTTAGCGTATGAACATGAACCTTCTTTTTTGACCTTAACTGCTGGGTCATTAAATAATCCGTTAACTTGTTCTGCATAAGAATAAAGTTCGGGTATATCATCACTGGTTGCTTTTGAGCTACTATCATACTGAGATAAATTACCTAATTGAGAATACAACTGACCATTATATAAAACTTCAACAACGTTACCTGTAACCGTTCTATAGTTTGTCGGACTAAAAACATACTCGGTTTGAGTTAGGCTACTTTTACCATCGGTATATGAACTAAAATTGGTTATTCCTTCAAGTTGATTTAAGCTAGGGAAACCCTCTCTATTAGTAGAAGTAGGCTCAGGACTAGGCACATTTTTTAAATTGCTAATTTTTGGGGTGGCTTCTGTATTTGATTTATTATTAGTTATTAGATAATAACCACCGCCGCCAATTACAATAACACCAATAATTATTAAAATTAATTTAAGCTTCATTATTTTGTATATTGTACTAATAAAAAAATTAATATGAAAGGCTTTAATTTATTGCGCTTTTGTTTAGTCTTGTTTTATTTGATATATTATATTTTTCATCTTAATTAAGGAGTAAATATGGGAATAGAGTTAGGTTCTGGTCCTGAGGAATTTGATCTAGTAATTATACCAATTCCAAATAGGTGTGAAATTATTAAAGGCATAGATCCAATGGGACAAAAGACAATCATATCGAATGTAAGAACATTGGTCGAGAAAAATAATTGTGATTTATGCAATGATCAATTATCTCACCATAAACTACGTTTAACCACTTTTTTAAATAAATCATCAACGGATAATAATTATAATAATCAAACTGAGCCCTCAGTAATAGCTGAGCATTCAATAATAGATAATGATTGTTTGTTAAGAATTATTCCTTGGTTGGGGAAAATGTCTATAATACCGAAAAAAATAGTACGTATAAATGAAGAGACATCAAAAATACCAAAAAAAATAGTACGTATGCGTAAAAATGAAGAGACATCAAAATATAATTTCTAACTTTAAAAATATTAATAGATACGCTATAATCTTCAAACAGAAGACGTTTTGTTTTTAGGCAATGAAGTGGCTATCACCCACAAAGTCTTTTGGGAAGAAAAAGTTTAATACTTGACTAGAACCCAACGGAATATACCCGAAAGTATAAATTAAGTGCTAATAAAGAGAATTCTCTTTTTAGAAACTGGATGGTACCGTCCTAGAATATAGGATTCCAGTAAATCTAGAAGGGGATTTTTTATTTTAAAACTATGAGTAAACATTTTTTAGCTGAAATCGAAGAACAAGTTATCCAGAAATGGGATAACGAACAAACTTTTTTGGAAAGTTTGGATCAAAATAAAGATAAGCCATTATTTAGTTTTTATGATGGACCTCCATTTGCTAATGGCGTACCCCATTATGGCCATTTAGTTCAAACTACCATTAAAGATACTATTACTAGGTATAAAACTATGGCTGGTTATTATGTACCAAGACGAGTTGGATGGGACACTCATGGTTTACCGGTTGAATATGCTATCGAAAAAGAACATAATTTTAAGGGAAAACAAGACATTATTGCTTATGGAATAGATAAATTTAATCAGGAATGTAAGGAATCTGTCTTTAAATATAAGAGTATTTGGGAAGACATGTTTAAAAGAGTTGGCAGGTGGGCAGACTATTCTAAGACTTACACGACCCTAGATGAATCATATATTGAAAGTGTTTGGTGGGTTTTTAAGGAATTGTTTAAGAAAGAATTAATTTATAAAGATTTTAGGTCAAGTCCATATTGTCCTAGATGTGCTACACCTTTATCTAATTTTGAACTCAATCAAGGTTATCAGGACGGGGTGGAAGATCCTTCTTTATATGTTAAATTTAAACTTAAGGATGAAGATGCTTATTTATTGGGTTGGACTACTACTCCCTGGAGTCTGCCGGGTAACGGTGCGATTGCCGTTATGCCTGAAGCAGCTTATGTTTACGTTAAGCTAAAAGATGATGATCAACAAGAAGAGATTTTAATTCTAGCTAGAAATAGACTAGAGGCACTTTCATCAGATAACTACCACATTCTAAAAGAAGTAAAGGGCTCAGATTTAATTGGTAAAGAATATCTCCCTCTCTTTAAATTAAGTAATCTTGATAGTTATCCAAACTATCTTAATTTATATAAAGTCTGGGGTGCAGATTTTGTCAGCATTGATGATGGATCTGGGGTTTTGCACGTTGCTCCTGCTTTTGGAGAAGATGATCTTACTTTGGGAAAGGAAAAAGATATTCCGGTTTTGCTCACCATAGATGAATTTGGCAAAGTCAAAGAAAATATTGGACTGGATAAATCTATTGAAGGACTATTTTTTAAAAAGGCTGATCAAAAAATTATAGAAATACTTACCAAAAAAGATTTGGTCTTTGCGGCTCAAACATTCAAGCATACATATCCTTTCTGCTGGAGATGTGATACTCCCCTTCTTTATTACGCCACAGATTCATGGATGGTTAACGTTACAAAAGTAAAAGAACAATTGATTGCAAATAACCAAAAGATTAATTGGGTACCTGAACATATTAAAGATGGAAGATTCGGAAAATGGCTTGAGAATGTTAAAGATTGGGCAATTAGTAGAAATCGATTTTGGGGTGCACCAATTCCTATTTGGGTAACTGAAGATGGAGAAATTGAGGTCATTGGAAGCAAGCAAGAATTAAATCAAAAAGCTATTAAGGGACAAGCTATCTCTGATTTGCATCGACCGTTTATTGATCAAATAAAGATTAAGACTGAATCTGGTAAAATTGCTACCCGAATTAGTGAGGTTTTTGACTGTTGGTTTGAGTCCGGTTCAATGCCTTATGCCCAGAATCACTATCCCTTTGAAGATAACAATTGGTCCGATCAATTCCCTGCTCAATTTATTGCCGAAGCGATTGATCAAACAAGAGGATGGTTTTATACATTACACGTATTAGCTACTGCCCTCTTTGATAAACCAGCTTTTTTAAACGTTATTTGTTCGGGATGGGTAACGGCGGCTGATGGCGAAAAATTAAGTAAGAGAAAGAAAAATTATGCACCTATGGATGAATTATTTGATCTATTTGGGGTAGACAGCTTGCGCTTCTTTCTGATTTCTTCTCCAATCGTCAACGGTGAAGATATTAGATTTAGTACAGATTTTTTAAGAGACATCCAACGAAAAGTATTTATGAGTTTAAACAATATTTATACTTTTTATAAGATGTATGCTGATCTGGATAAATTTGTTCCTGATCAGGAATTAACTGAGCCAACATCAGATAATATTTTAGATCAATGGATTATATCAAGAGTTAATCAGACGGTTTCTGAAGTTCAGAACAACTTAGATAACTATAGGCTAGATAAAGCATCAAAACCAATTGTTGATTTAATTGATGACTGCTCAAATTGGTTTGTTAGAAGATCAAGAAGAAGATTCTGGAAAAGTGAGGATGACTCAGATAAACAAAAAGCTTATCAGACACTTTATTTTGTAATAGTCCGAACTTGTCAGTTACTTGCTCCGTTTAGTCCATTTTTGAGTGACTTTATTTATTCAAATATAACTGAGGGAACTAATAATCCAAAATCTGTACATTTAAGTTCTTGGCCGGATGCCAAAAATGTCGATAAAAGTTTATTAGAAGAGATGAAGTTACTTAGAGAAGCAATTAATGAAGGGTTAATGCTCCGCGCAAAAGCCGGAATTAAGGTTCGTCAACCGCTAGAAAGTTTTACTCTTCCTGAAATTAGGGACTCTCTTAAGGAGATTGTTGCTGATGAACTAAATGTTAAGAGAGTCAATTTCGGTAAATCTATCAAATTAGACACTAAAATAACTACTCAACTCAAAAATGAAGGTATAGTTCGAGATTTAATCAGATATATTCAAAATGGCAGGAAAAAAGCAGGACTTGAAGTTAGTGATCGAATTAAATTAAATCTTAGTTTTGATCAAAATAACGAACAACTGTTTAGTGCAGTTTCTGGTTTTAAAGATTTAATCGAACAAGAAACTTTATCTAAATTATCTGTCAATGAAAGTGTTGAATCTGGATACAAAGAAGAAATAAATATAGAAGAATCTAAATTAGAGATTAATATAACTAAATCTTAACCAGATAGCTATATCTCTTATGCTATAATTTTAATTAGATTAAAAACTTATTTAAATGTTTGAATATAAAATATTAGAAAATAAATTAATAACTCCCTCTACTCTTTTACTCACTTTAAAAAAGGATGATAATGAAAGACCGATTGCTTTTCAACCTGGTCAATATATTGCAATAGATTATCAAAAAAAGAACAAAAAATCTGTGGCTAGATGTTTTTCAATAGTCAGCTCGCCAACTGAACAAGATATTCTACAAGTTAGTATGCGGGTACGAGGTAGATTTACGTCAAAAATAAGTAATTTAAGTGAAGGTACTTTAGTAAATGTACGGGGTCCATTTGGGGGATTTATTTACAATATTAATAAATATAAAGATTCAGTTTTTATTGCAGGAGGAATAGGTATTACTCCATTTATGAGCATGCTTAGGTATACCTCTAAGCTAAACTCAGATAATAAAATTACGCTTGTATATAGTGTTCAGACTCAAGATGACATTCCATTCAAATCAGAATTAATTGAACTGGAGAAGAAATCTAGCAATATTAAAATTGTTTATGTAATTGGTCATGGTCCAGTCGATCAACTTTCTAATTTAAATGCTGTTTCTGGGTTTGTTTCAGAAAGTCTACTAGATAAACTTAGTGGTCAAAAAAAAGATCTAATTAAATACTTTATTTGTGGACCTCCAGTATTTATGAAATTAATGGTTAAGAATTTAAACAATATTAAAGTAAATGGTAGTCAGATTTTAACCGAAGCTTTTACTCAATCTTCTCCAAAACAAAGCTCTATCTTAAGAAGCTGGCCAGCAAATGTTTATACTTTGGGTCTAATTGGTTTAGTTTTATCTGGCATGATCATTATGGTTGATGATTTACTTAGAATCTTACCACCCAAAAATCCAGATAGCCCATCAAAAAATAATAACTTTTATTTAACTAACGCCAGACAAAAACAAATTGATAGTTTAGTTAATAGTATTCCTCCTTCACCACTTGTTATTAATCCACCAACAACTAATAAAGACTCCTCAACCTCAAATGTGCCTGCCCAATCAGTTTCATCGACTCCTCCGACATTTTCACCAATTTATTTAGCTCCTGCGCCAGTAACTAAAACCTCCTTACCACCACCATAAAATATGCCTCAATACTATCAAAAACAAATTGCTCTAGGTTCTGAAATAGAAATTAGTTTAGTATTAGATAATCCTAAAAAAGTTAGAGCGATATATGCTACCCTCTGGAAAAAAATATTTCAATTTGAAGCTAGATTTAGTCGTTTTTTACCCCAGAGTGAATTAACAATATTTAATAAAAACGCTGGTACTAAACAATATATTTCGAAAGAATTTAAACAAATATTGATTCAGGCTAAAAAGCTTTCTTCAAGAACAGATCAAATTTATAATCCTTTTATTTTACCTGCGTTGCAACGAATTGGATATAAAAACTCTTTAGTTAAAGGGCACTTTGATGATTATATAGAAGATTTCTCTAATAAAGCAGTGGGCAACATTAGTGATTTGAAAATAGCTGAAGATTGGGCAATGATTCCTTTTGGTTGCGCTCTTGATCTTGGAGGTTGCGGAAAAGGATATATTGCTGATCTGCTAGCAAATTATTTAAATAAAAGAGTAGCTAATTATTGGATGTCATTTGGTGGTGATTTAGTTTTTAGGGGTAAAGATAGCTTAAATAAGAATTGGTCAGTTAATATTGCTTCTGCGGAAAATGATTCTAAATATATAGGTACTCTAAAATCATCTATCAATAAGAAGGGAGGAGTTGCTAGTTCCGGAATAAACTTTAGAAAAGGGATTAATAATAATCAAAAATGGCACCACTTAATCGATCCTCGAACTCTTCTACCCGCAAAAACAAATATTTTAATGAGTACAGTCCTTGATTCTTCGTGTCTAAGGGCTGATGTTTTTGCTTCTTGCCTAGTTATATTAGGTTTTCCAGATTGTCTTGATTTTATCTCCAAACATAAAATCAAAGATTATTTAATTCAGTATCTGGATAATGATAAAACAATGATTTTTAAAAAAGGGCATAAAATAAAATTAATCAATAATTAGAAATTTAATTTATAATAAAGCTTATGAAAAAGATAATAAAAACTATCGAAATTTTATTGATCTTTTTTTGTTTCAGTTTTACATTTTCTGGAATTAGTTTTGCTCAAAATAGATCAACAAAAGCTATAGATGGAAATCCAGATATTTTAGTTAGTCCAGTTCAAGGTCCATCTGTAGGAAATTTATTGATTGCCCGGACAAAAACTTCATGGCCTTGGTACTTAACTAGAACTTCTGGATTGATAGCAGCAGTATCTCTATTTATCTTAATATTTTCGGGAATAGGTTTGGTTACAGGTTATACTTTTAGATTCCTTGAACCCTTAACTGCATGGGCTACTCATCGGGCTTTAGGAATAATATTTGCTATCTCTTTATTAATTCATGGAACTTCCCTGCTTTTTGATAAATATGTCCCATTTAGTATTAGTCAGGTTCTTTTTCCTTTTCTTTCAAATTATAAAGTTGTCTCTATTTGGGGGCATAGAATTGGTTCGCTTTATGTTGCTCTTGGGATAATTGCTGGATACTTACTACTAGCTTTGGTTTTATCCACTTATTTCTGGATAGATAAAAAACCAAAAAACTGGAAAATGGTTCATTTCCTTGCCTATTTAATAGTTATATTTGTTTTTATACATGGATTATATGTTGGGACAGATTTATCTCATGGCACATTAAGAACATTATGGATAATTATGGGCGGATTAATTGGAATAAGTATAATTTATAGGTTTACTAAAGTTAGAAATATATGAAAAATATTTCAGCTCATCAATATTCATCTAAAATTAAACGGTTGTTTAGTTGGATAATAATCTATATTTTAATTTTTGGGATCTTTTTATTCATAATTTATGAACAATCTAAAAAAGTTAATACCTATCAGTTTGCTCCTGGAACTATTCAATTATCTGTATCTAAAACCAAGTATGTCGTAGGTCAAACAATTAGTTACACGCTCAAAAATGAATTAACTGTTCCTATAGTAGTGATTAATCATTGCCCTTCTGAACCATTTCATACCTATCAGTGGACAAACTTCAATTGGGTAAGGATCCATGATAAAACTAATCCAAAAAATTGTCTAAATACTCCAAAAGAACAAAAAATATTAGAAAACAAAACAATAACAGGTAATTTCAATAACTTCCCTAATTTATTTTCAAAACCTGGAATTTATCGGATTGTAGCTTACGCAGATAATTACGATGGATTAGCTTATGCAGATTTTGAAGTAGTCGATAAAGCATCTTCAAATATTCCAATAATTATTTATAAACCTGTTTACACTCCAGTTTATACACCAGTTTATGTGCCAGTTCAATCTAGTGGAGGAGATGGCGGCGGCGGTGGTGGAGGAGATAATTAATTTTAAAGATATTTATTTCTTAAAATACCAGTATCATACAATAATTCTATTCTCGGTCTTGGTCTGATCTGATCAGAATAATGTTGATAGACAAATATTAAATTATTTTCCAAATTTAATTTACTTTCAAAATATCTATTAAATCCATTATAGATATCTTCGACAAATTGTTTTTCTTGATCATCTAGACTCTGTTTGCTACTAATATCCATTGATTGAACTACACCATCTTCTTCTCTAGAAATATTCATTTTGGTAACTTCTTTTAATTTTATATCGACATCACTCGTAATGGACTCTATTTTTAAACTAAAATCGGTTCCAAAATAGGCCCAATACAAAGGTAGCTCGGATACTAAAGATACTTCTCGGATACTAAAGATACTTTACTCAAATCATAATAATTCTTTAATATTATGTTACCTAAATTTAAAATTTTTTGATCAACTGGTAATTCTTTATTTAATCGTAATAACTCCATAACTATTTAATATAAAATAATTTAGATTAAAAACAAGATATTAAATTAATTATTGTTAGGTTAAGATACTTATATGGGTAAAGTTTTAGAGATTAAAAATATTACTA
>JAJZMH010000029.1 GCA_021850365.1 bacterium | reverse complement strand
ATAGTGGATATTTACGAATTAAACGTCAAGAACTAAGACGAGGAGATAATGCTCAATTAGCATCAATAAGCTTCATATTTGATCAGGCAAAAGAAAATAAGCCAGTTTCTGAAATAGATAAATCAACAAAAGATGTTGTTCCTAAGCAAAAAGTTGAGAAATCATCTACACCTAAACTAAATACTAAAGATAAACCAACCGCTAAAAAGTCACCTAAAAAAGAGGTTAAAAAATGAAAACTTTCTCAGTAAAACCATCTCAAATTACTAGAAATTGGTACATAGTTGATGCTTCAGTTCTACCACTAGGAAGATTGTCTACACATATTTCTACAATCTTAATGGGAAAAAATAAGCCTCTATTTACCAAGCATATAGACTGCGGAGATTACGTTGTTGTTATTAATTCGGATAAATTAGTAGTTACCGGTAATAAATTGACTCAAAAGAAATATTATCATCACTCAATGCATCCAGGAGGATTGAAGGAAATTGACCTTCAAACTCAACTTCAAAAAGATTCCAGAAAAGTAATTTATAACGCTGTTAGAGGAATGTTGCCAGTGAATAAACTTCGAGATCAAAGATTAACTAGACTGAAAATATATAAGGATGAAAATCATAATCATGATCCTCAAAAACCAACACAATTAAATTTGGAGGCTAAATAATGGTAGCTACTAAAAATACTCAATTCTTTTATGCTATTGGTAGAAGAAAAAGAGCCTCTGCTAAAACTAAACTACGCTCTAATGAACAAAAGTTCATAGTTAATAATTTAGATGTTCATGATTATCTAAATCATAATAAATCTTTGATTAACAAGTTAAATACACCTTTTATTACCCTAGATATTCCTAATAATTTTAATATTGAAGTTAGTGTTAGTGGTGGTGGTAAATCTAGTCAAGTAGATGCCATTAATTTAAGTATTTCTAAATGTTTAATACAACTCAACCCAGATTATAAATCTACCCTAAAACGAGCTGATTTGCTCAAAAGAGATCCTCGAGAAAAAGAAAGAAAGAAGTTTGGTTTATTAAAAGCTCGTAAAAAGAGACAATTTACAAAACGTTAATCAAAATTAAATTAGATTCAGATATAATCTAGTAATATACTATAACTATGCAAACTACGATACTTACTGGATTAAGGGCTAATAACAGTTTACATATAGGAAGTTATTTTGGAGCAATTAAGAAATTAGTTGACTATACTGCCCTATATCCAGATTATACCTTCAATATCTTTGTGCCTGATCTTCACAGTATAACTACAGAGATAGATTATCCTAAATTGAATGATCAAATATTTAAAAATATTAAACTATACGTTGCTTTAGGACTAGACATTAACAAAAATAATATTAATGTATATCGTCAGAGCTATATTCCAGCTCATAGTGAGCTAGCTTGGATTTTAGAATGTTTTACCAATTTTGGTCAATTGAAAAGGATGATTCAATTTAAAGAAAAATCTAAAGCCAATCAAGAATCGAGCGTTGGATTATTTAATTATCCCGTACTAATGGCTGCCGATATTCTTTTATATGACAGTAAGTATGTTCCAGTGGGCGATGATCAAACTCAACATTTAGAATTCGTTAGAGATTTAGCGATTAAATTCAATAATAAATTTGGACCCGTATTATTAGTTCCAGATGAAGTAAAAAAACAAATAGAGTTTTTTAAAAAAGAAACAGGAACAAAAATTAAAGATTTAATCGATCCTCAAATTAAGATGAGTAAAAGTAGTCAAAATGATAGAGGTATAATCTTCTTAGATGACCAACCAGACCAAGCCTATAATAAGATTATTGCATCAACAACAGATAATTTTAAATCAATAAAGTATGATCCTCAGGAACAACCAGGAATATCCAATCTACTTGAAATTTATAGTTTATTAAAAGGAATATCGATAGAAGAAACGGAAAATCAAATAGTAGATAAAGCAAATTATCTAGATTTTAAAAAACTTGTAGGATCAGCTGTAAAAGAATTCTTAATAAATTTGAACTCAAATTATCAAAAAATAAATGATCAACAACTTTTAACAAAAATATTAGATAGTGAAAACAAACTCAATCAAGTGGCTAATGCTAAACTTTACCAGGTACAAAAGGCCGTTGGATTGAGAAAATGAGTTCAAAAAAAAGAGTAGATATATTCTTATTAGAAAAACACCCTGAACTAACCCGTAGCTCAATTCATCAATTAATTAAGCATGGATATTTAGATATAAATGGATCATTAATTAAAAAATCCGGTACTATCATAAACCCTGATGAAGATAAGATTGATTTAAAAATACCGAAAATAAAAATTAAAAATAATATTAAAATAATTTATGAGGATAATGACGTTATCATTATCAATAAACCTGCCGGAATATTATCCCATCCAAAAGGGCCAGTTTTATTAGAAGAAACAGTTGCAGACTTTATTAAACCAAAAATTAACTTCCAAAAAATAGATAATAGAGCTGGAATTGTGCATAGATTAGATCGTAATACATCCGGAATAATGATCTGTGCCAAAAATGAACAATCAAGACTATGGTTATTAAAACAATTTGCTACTAGAAAGGTTCAAAAAACGTACTTATCAATATGCATAGGTCACTTTTCTAAAAAAGAAGCTTTAATTGATTTACCAATTTTACGAAATCCAAACAAACCCCAAACATTTAAAGTAGATCCGAGAGGAAAGATAGCTCAAACATACTATAAAGTGATCAAGGAGACTAAAAATTATAGCTTAGTTTGTCTTCAACCTAAAACCGGAAGAACCCATCAATTAAGAGTTCATATGAGCTATTTAGGGCATCCAATCCTTGGAGATAGCATTTATTCTAAGAAGGAAAACCTAAGAATGTTTTTACATGCTGAACAATTAACAATTAGAATTAATAAAGATAGTGATTTTAAGACGTTTAAATCTCAGAAGCCAAAAATATTTAATGAAGTACTTAAAAATGATCAATAAATATTTAATAAATCCAAAAAGTTTAGCCGAAATTAATGCCTATTTGTCTAATCCAAAATTACCCTTATTAATCTATACCGAAAAAGGGAATAATCTGAAAGAAATATTAAATTATATACTTACTAACATTATTAAAATTGATTTAAAGCTAATTGATTCATATCCGTATATTTTAAAAATAGATAAATCAAGCACTAGATCAATTGGAATATCTGAAATTAAAAAAATAAATAATTTTTTAAAACTAAAAGTACCTTTAAAAAATAAAATAAACCGAGTAATTCTTGTTAAAAATGGACAGTTCTTAACCAATGAAGCACAAAACAATTTACTAAAAAATTTAGAGGAACATCCAAAAGATACAATTTTTATTATAGTTGCATATAATTTGAAAACTATTCTTCCGACAATTAAATCTAGAATGCAGTTAATTAACTTATTAAAACCGACTCGTTCTCAATTACTAACATATTTTGAGCAAGCTAACTATCCTAAAACTAAAATTAATGAAGCCTTAAATATTTCTGATTGTAATTTATCAATAACCAAGAAAATTCTAGAAAATGATCCTAAATATGCTAAAGCTCTCGAATATGCAAAATTAATCATTAATTCAAAGGTCTATAATAAAATGGTTCTGGTCAATGATCTATCATCTGATAAAGAAAGTTTTAAACTTATATTATTTATGATAATACAAATGAGTAAGTATGGAATAATTTCAAAAAATAAGAATAACGCTTTATTCTGGCAAAAAGTATTAGAAAGGAGCATAAATATGAGATTAGACATAGAAAGTAATGTTCAATTAAAAATATTAGTGCTTGACTATTTACTTAATTTTGGAAGATAATACTAATACGATTTATGTACGAACTATTAATTATTTTACTGTTTGGGGCACTGGCTATCATAAACCTAAAGGTGAGGGATGATGAGTTTGTTAATGTTTCTAAAAAGATTAACGATAAAATGCCAAAATTATGGGATATTGTACATCAAAGTATTAAAGAAAACAGATTTTTAAAAGCTGAAAAAGCTCTTCTAACAATATTAAAATTAGATCAGAAGAATGTTGCTGCCTATAACCGATTAGGTATACTTTATGCTAAGCAAAAAGAATACAAAGATGCGATTGATTGTTTTGAAATAGCTAGTAGCCTAGATGACAGTGCAACAACACTGCACAATTTAGGATTAATCTATTATGAAACCGAAAATTATGAAAAAGCTACACTTGCATTTGAACAAGCCCTAAAACTCGAAAATGACATAGCCGCAAGACATGTTGCTTATGCTAAAGTTCAAGAAAAATTAGGAAATATTAAACTTGCTGTTGCTGAGCTGAATGAAGCTATAAAGCTAGAACCAAATAAAGAAACCTATAGATTACTCTATAAAACGTATCTAGAGAACAATATGATCGAAGAAGCTACAGAGCTAAAGAAGAAGTTTAAAAGATATCTTAGTAGAAAATCCCTTAAAAGCATTCCAGCTAAAATTAAAAGACCAAAGAGAGTTATTATATAGCACCGTATTTAAAGTTTTGAATAATTTCTAGAGATTTTATTTATCTATAAGTTTAATAAAGTTATCTAATTATAGATCTATTTTTGGTGCAGGGAGAGGGATTCGAACCCCCGAAGGCGAAAGCCAGATGATTTACAGTCACCCGTGTTTGACCGCTTCACTATCCCTGCAAACTTGGAGCCGACAGAGGGATTCGAACCCACGACCCGCTGTTTACAAAACAGCCGCTCTGGCCACTGAGCTATGTCGGCATTCAATAAATACAGTCTATATTTTACCAAAATAGATTAAAATAAAATAGATTAAAAACAAAAAACTAGATAAAATATATATCAGTTTATAGGCCGCGATAGCTCAGATGGTAGAGCGCAACTATGGTAAAGTTGAGGTCTCGGGTTCAATTCCCGATCGTGGCTCCATATCAATTTGCAAAATATCTTACATCTGATAGAATTAAATAGATAAAATTAACGAACACAGGTAAGTAATGGCAAAAAAAGGCGATAAACGAAAAATTATTGGGTTATATTCGGAAGAAAGTAAGGAACGAATCTATTATAGTACCAAAAACTTTCAAAATACTCCAGATAAAATATCTTTAAAGAAATATAGTCCAAAATTAAGAAAAAGAGTGATTTTTACTGAAATCAAAAAGAATCTCGGAAGAAACGAAGTTAAACCTAAAAAATAGCTATTTTAATTTAAAGCTTAAGTCTAGTACTGAATTTATTAACTCAGCATGAGACCAAACTAATGGAGAAACTCCAATCGGCAAACTATTTTCAGGATCATATTGCTCACTTAACATTCCACTTTTCGATATATGATTAATAGACCAATCAATCAAATCTTTAGCTTGATTAGTTTTATCTACTACTAAATAATATTGTGCTAACCAAAGGGTACTTACAATCCAAGGATTACCTTTAAATTGGCGCTTTGTTAAAAAATAATTATCGTATTCATATCTCAAAACTCCACCAGAAGGTGAACTATTTAAAATCAATTCTTCAACTTTTTTGGAAGTAGATACAATTCTTGGATCATTGGGATCCAAACCAGCATACATAAACATTCCATAAAGGTTAGAAATATCTAAAGTCGTATCATAAATTATAGAACCATCATTCTTTAATAAGAATCCTTTAATAAAGTATCCTTTGCTCTTATCATAAAGAAGATTAAGATTATCTCTGAATTTTTCAGCTTGTCTCCTCCATTTTGAGGCATCATCGGCAAAATCAATTTTGGTTGCTATTTCAGTCGCAGCTTCTAGAGCACCAATAACAACAGCAACTGTGTATGATGAAGTTAAAAATTTTTCTTCCCATAAATCGTAACTAGCATGCGGTAAATCAGTGGTTTTATCAACAAATGAAACTATGAAGTTTGCTGCAGGTTGAACAAAAGTTCGATAAATATGTTCTACAAATGTCCGATCATTGCTTTGTTTATAATATTCATTAATCATGAAAATTACACCAGCAGTTTCATCTTCCTGGATAGCTAGTTCACGATTCTTACCATGAATTAATGGATGCCAGGTACTGCCCACGGCACGATCAGGCTGATATTTGTGCATTAAATAACCATCTTTATGCATTGTATCTCTTGCAAATTCAAAAAACATTTTAGCCTCATTAAAGTGACCTAGCCTTATTAATGGCCATAAGGCATAGGCTGCATCTCTAGGCCAACAATATGCATAATAATCCCGACCATAATTAAATATAGAAGAGTCTCCTGAAGCCAAAATCGAACCTCGTTCATCAATATGAGCTTTTACAACCAATAAACTTTGCTTTAAATTTTTTTGATAAATATCTGGGATTTTAATTTCACTTTCATACATCCAGTTATGCCAGGATTGCCTGACCTGATCCCTTAGCTCCGAAATGTTGGTATTCATCAACTGATCATGAATTCGCTGGTCATCACTTTGACTACTTGAGGCTATGATCCAATAGTCTATAGTGTCAATTTCATTAGCTTTAAAAACTTTTGAAAATCTAATTACGCTATCAACACCACCATGTTCAACTGGATTGTTAGATAACTCACCATCAAGAGCATCCATAAATGTGCCGGCTTTATTCTCTATACCAAAATTACCAACAGCATACTGATCAAATGATTTACCATTTTTAAATTTACCAGATATAGCTAAGGAATAACGACCCTTATAATCTAGCAAATAATTACCATCTGGAACGTAGAGGGCAGTATCGGCTCTTCCTTCGTTAGATATTTGAAACATCTGATGCAAAAATAAACGAATATCCCTATCCTTATCATCCTTATTGTGAATAGTTATATGCCGAATAAATGAATTCGTATTCATATCAACAAAATCATTAAAAATTAACGTTAAGTTTAGTTTAGGATTAATATATTCAATTTTAGATATTAAAGCTTCTTCCTCGAATTGAATATCTATATCCCAAGATCCATCATTAAGCCAACTAAAAATACCTTCAACCCAAATTCCAATTTTATGCTGACAATTACGAGCATTAGTTAAATTCTCTAAACCAACATATGGATAATAGAAATCATGAACAAATCCTGCTTCATCAAGGCCAACTAACATCTGTCCGTTACTTAGCATAACCGATCTACCCACCTAAATCCTCCTATACATATATTATACTAAATTTCTATCCCATGTTCAGATATTCTAAATAAAATGTCATGATAAACGTTCATAAAGCTAATATAGGCTTCATATGGTGTCTTATATGGACTGAAGTAGGAGTGAATATCTCCATCATTCCAATATTTTGTACTCATGTAATAAAAATTGTCCGAAGTCTGTAACTTACGCCAATCTTCTATTAAGGCAAGATCATTAGTCTGGAGTACTTTATCCTCTAGAGCATAGAGTTGCTTAATTGATTCTGACTGCATAGAGTTTCCTAGCCAAGCACTTAGATCCCTTTCAGTATCTGCCCAGGTAATCGTATTGGGAACGTCAATATTATCTACAGGGTCAGATGAATCAGCCATTTCAGAAATAGTTCTAAAATCATGACCACTAGTTTTCATCCATTCGTTAGGAAAATGTCTTAAGAAATCAAAAATACCAGACTCTTGCCATTGATGTTCACCAAAGGTCTCGTAATCCATGAAAAGATCAACATTTGTTCCATTTGGATCTTCACTAATCCAATGACAAAATTTATCTGCAGTTAACGGCCATTCTGGCCAATTTCGATCTCCAAACCTAAAGGCAATGTCATCACTTAATTTATAATTTTTCATCAGTAATTTTATCTTATTCGAATAGCTTGGTTTGTAAACGAAATTAGGACTTCTCCATCCGAGAATTGGATCCCATCCTTCGGTAATAATAGCTTTATAGCCATTCAAATCTGCCCAGTAAGCTAAATCATTGTTATAAGTTAATTCTGTGTTTCGAAAGGCAGTAGGCGTCTTATTAAATATATTTTTGATCAATTCGGTATGCATTTGAATTTGTCTTTCAAATTCACTTTTTGAATAAAAGAAGGCGAGTGAGTGATGATAGGTTTCAGCTACAATCTCAACCCGATTGGTATCGACTAACTTCTTGAACGAATCCAAAACTTCTGGAGCCCATAATTGAAGTTGTTCAATTAAAGTTCCGGTGATTGATAAACTAAATTTAAAATCAGGATTATTGTTGAGTATTTCTAGAAGTAGATTATTAGTTGGTATATATGATTTCTGAGCAACTTTAGTTAAGATCTTTTGATTATTTTGATCACTTTCATAATCTGCATTAAAGTAATCATGCCTAGTAGCAATATCAAAAACACTATAATGTCTAATTCTAAAGGGCTGGTGAACATGAAGATAGAGAACTACTGATTTAGGATTCATGACATAGCTCCTTGAAGATGCCTCTGGTATATATCGACAATCTTATTACTAGCATGCTCCCATGACATTTTTTCTACTTCTTGATATGAATTTTTAAGCAATTCCATTTCTAGTTCCTGATTTTCAAGTACAGAAACAATCTGGTTAGTCATCTCATCAATATCCCAAAAATCAATTTTTAAAGCATTAGTTAATATTTCACTAACTCCTGACTGTTTTGATATTAATGCTGGAGTCTTGTACGAAATAGCTTCAAGAGGAGTAAGCCCAAATGGTTCGGATACAGAAGGCATTACGAATAAGTTCCCAATTGCTAGCGCGTCACGCCAGTTTTTACCTCTTTGAAAATCGGTAAAAAGAACATTTTGAGCAACACCAAGCTTAGCAGATAATTCAATAAGTTCATAATATTGTTCTCCACTTCCAACTATTAGTAGGATAACTTTTGGATAAAATTGTTTTACTTTTGCCAAAGTTCTAATCAGGTTAGTTAATCCTTTTTGTAGAGTTAGCCTACCGATATTGGTAATTACTTTATATCCTCTTTGTTTTAAGTATTCTAGGTATCTATATACGTTATTAGGATCTAAATCAATCAATTCTTCAACATTAATACTATTATGAACAACTTCTATTTTATCTTCTGGAACAGCATAATTTTGAATAATTAATCTTTTAGTATGCTCACTGACTGCAATTACTCTATCTGCGAGGTTAAGTGCAAGTTCCTCAATTTCAAAAATTAATGGATTACCGGTCTTGTGTCCAGATCTATCTGATTCAACCGAATGAACATGGAGTATAATTGGACAATTCTTAAGCTGTTTTATCCGAAGAGCGGCTCTAAAAGTAAGCCAATCATGAGCATGTAAAATATCGAATTCACGGCTGAGTGCAAGTTTAAGAGTAGCATCTTCGTACATCTTAACTTGATTAAATATATCAAAACTTTCTTCTGAGAGTTCTTCCGAAAAGAGGTACTTAAAACTATCATAAGCAACTCCAAGACGTTCAACACTAACAACTCCATCAGGAGTAGCCGGTGTAATTTTCATAAAATCAATCTTATGATCGGCTTTATAGGGTAAAACAAACTCAATATCTACCTTATTTTTGGCCAAAAAACGACAGATCTGATAACTTGCCATGCCTAAACCACCACTGTTATAAGGTGGTAACTCCCAACCAAGCATCAAAACCCTCATTTTGTTTTTACTTTTTCCATTTTTATTAATAGTAATTTTACTTTTTTAGTATAAATCTTATTCTAGATAAGCACAAGAGTTTTTATTATTTAAAATAATACAAATTTGGCAGGGGAGACAGGGTTTGAACCTGCGACCTTTGGTTTTGGAGACCAACGCTCTACCAGCTGAGCTACTCCCCTAAAATATAGCTTCGATCTAATATAATTATATCAAAATCTATTTCAATCAAAGAACAGATTATTTACTTTGCAAAATAATAAAAAATCTGCTATAAGTATTGTAATATGAGCAAATTATCTCCCAATAAACCTTTTTTAATCGTATATTACGGTTACCCAGGCTCTGGTCGTACATACTTTTCAAGACAATTTGCCGAAGATGTTCAGGTTGCCCATTTACAGTCAGATAGAATTAGAGCAGAGCTATTTGAAAAACCGAGATACGATAAGCAAGAAAATGCTATAACAAGGCAGCTTATTAACTATATGACAGAGGAATTCTTATCTGCAGGGCTAAGTGTTATATACGATGCTGATGTACTCACAAATGCTCAGCGAACAATATTAAAAAATATAGCTTTAAAATATTCCGCTGAATTTGTTTTAATTTGGTTACAAATTGATGAAAATACCAGTTTTGATAGAGTCGCTAAAAGGGATAAACGAAAACAAGACGATAAATATGCCCCAAAATGGGATAGGACAACCTTTGAAGCAATCATAAAACAGATGCAAAATCCAACTAACTTAAAAGATACGATAGTTATCAGCGGTAAACACTTATACCACACTCAAAGAAATGCTGTTTTATCTGGGTTAAGAAATAAGAATATCATTGATTCAACAGATACGCTTGGAATGGCAAAACCAGGAATGGTTAATTTAATCCCTAAAGTTCAAGGAAGAGTAGATTTAAGTAGAAGAAACATATTTATTCGTTAAATTTTAGATGAACAAACAATCATTTTTTATTGATGATTTAAAAATAAACATTAAGAAAAATAGAAAAAATAGAAGAATTAGATTAACTATTAATTCAACTGGTGAAATTAATGTTACGATTCCAACATATACTAGCTATAAAGCTGGTTTGAACTTTGCTAAATCTAAAATTGATTGGATTAAGAAAAAAAAGCCTGAGAAAAAAATATATCAAGACAATCAACAAATAGGGAAAAATCATCATCTTAGTTTATGCCCAGATAATCAAGATAACCTAAGATCAAAAGTAACCTTGACTGACATAATTATTAAATATCCAAAAACTTATGATTATGACTCCCAAATTGTTCAAGAATATATTTCTAAAGTTACTTCTAGAGCATTAAAGAAAGAAGCCGAAAACCTATTACCTCAAAGATTAAGGCAACTATCACTCAAGTATCAATTACCCTATAATCAATTAAAAATTCGTAATCTCAAAAGTAGATGGGGTAGTTGTAATAGCCTTAAAGTAATTACTCTAAGTCAAAATTTATTAAATCTACCTTGGGAATTAATTGATTATGTAATTATTCATGAATTAATTCATACCAGGCATATGAATCATAGCATTGAGTTTTGGAATAACTTTGATAAATTAATGCCAAATAATAAAAATATACGTAAAAAACTAAAAAAATCCATTTATTAGTTTTAATTTAGGTTAATATTAAATAAAATACTAATATGCCCGATAATAAAATTATTGATCAAGGCCAACTTTCACAAAGTACTCTCTTATCTCTTATAAATTCAGTTACAGACGGTGTAATTGCTCTAGATAAAGATTTACACGTTTCGGTATATAATGCTGCAACCCTAAATCTGCTGGATATCAACGTGATAGATCCAAAACAAAAAATTAATCATTATCTAAAATTAATTGATCAGAAAAATAATCCTGTAGAAATTAACCGAATTATTAAAGAAACAACCTTTATTTCAACTTATCGAAATTTTAAATTTCAATATTCTGATGGTTCGTTAATCAATTTATCACTTAGCATATCAACCATAAAATCGAATTTTAATAGTAAATTAATAATTGGATACGTAGTCCTTCTTAGAGACATAACCCAAGAAAAATCACTCGAAGAAGAAAGAGACGAATTTATTAGTGTAGTTAGCCACGAATTGAGAACCCCTATAGCAATCTCTGAAGGGAATATTTCTAATGCAATGTTTATTGCAGATAAAACAAAAGATATTAAAGTCATTAAAGAATCTCTTAAAGAAGCTCATTCCCAAATTCTTTACCTAGCTGATATGGTCAACGATTTGTCTACATTATCCAGAGCAGAGAGAGGCATTCTAAAAGTTGATGCAACAGAAATTAATGTTATTTCTTTAATTGACGACTTATATAGAAATTATTATCCAGAAATATCCGCAAAAAAATTAAACTTTATTAAAGATGTATCCGAGGAGATTAAATTACTAAGAACATCTGAATTATATCTAAGAGAAATACTCCAAAATTTTATTACAAACTCAATCAAATACACATCCAGTGGATTTATTAGTATCAGTGCTAAACCATATGAAGATGGTGTAGTTTTTGAGGTTACAGATAGCGGCATAGGAATAAGTAAAACAGATCAACAAAAAGTTTTTGATAAATTCTTTAGAAGCGAAGATTACCGCACTAAACAAACAATGGGTACTGGATTAGGTCTCTACGTAACAATGAAATTAATTAAAATTATTGGTGCTCAAATTGAACTTGAATCAAAGTTAAATCACGGATCAACATTTAGACTTAAAGTACCTAATATTAAATCTTAAAACGTCTTATTGGTATACAAATGTTTCGATCCTTCCAAACAACACTCCCAAATTCATATTTTAGGCTAGACAGTATCCATAGATAAATATCGAATAATATAGCCCAAACATAAATTATCGAAAACAAAAAGATTTTCTTTCTGGTTGTAATTTTAAGAACAAAATAATACGAAGCCCAGTTAATTATAAATATAGCAGAAAATATTAAAATTTCGGATATCTTTTTAAAAATTAATCCATTAATTATTTCTAAAATTGGTAATAAAAATATCCAAAATTCAATTCCAACTACAATTAAAACCGAACTTAAATTCCGTTTTAAAGTCGGATATTTAACCCGAATAGCAGTATCTATCTGCTCATTATATTTTTTAAAACTAGTTAAGTTTAGTTGTTCATTAGACAATAAGAAAGCATACGAATCTTTGGATCTAAGAGCATAATTAGCTATAGTCCTTTCTGGTAAGATATCTTTTTTTAGCCCCTTAAATCCATCATATTTTGACAATAAGTTTCTACTTACGGCCCAGCAAGTACTAAGAACAGGTGGTCTTTTGATAAATTTTCTAAAAAAAGCTAATTCCCAAAAATATCTTAACGATTGAGGGATTATACTTTTTATTGAGCTACTCTTACCTAGGTCATTGATTGGCAAAACGCTCAGCATTTGTTTATTTTTAACTTGCATATACTCAATAGTGCGCCTAATAAAGTACTTATCAACTCGACAATCCACCCCCATAAATATAATATAGTCTCCATTTGATGCTTCATATAATTGTTGATAGGCATAATTTTTAGCTAAGAAATCTTTAGATGGGATCTCCCCTTGAACAAAAATAACCCCATCATGAGAAAATTGACGAATTATTTCTGCAGTTTTTGGAGATGAAGAACAATCGTCTAAAACCAATACTTCCATTTTTGGATAATCTGACTCAATGATAGATTCTAAAAGTTTAATTAAATCATCTGTTTCATTGCGAGCAGGGATTGCAACACTAATTGATGGCAAAGAATCATCATTGGCATATTTATTTAAAACAAATTGACGATTATATAGCTTAATATAATTTCTAAGAATTGCTCCGAAGATAATTACTGAAAAAACTATTGATCCAAAACTAAATAGATTGATTTTTAATATATAACAAAATAGAATTATCAATTGAAAAACGCCAAAAACACCAACATTTATTACATAAGAGGTTTTCAAATATTCTTCCTTTATTAAATATTTAAACAATCTCCATTTATTTATGATCTGAAACATAATGCTAGCCAAAAACGCGCTAACAATTATAAATATAAAAAAATACTGATTAGCATAAATCTGTTTTCTAAATATAATCAATACAAATAAAATTAATATATTGAAGTCAAATATAATTCCAATAATAGTTAATATTTTAAGTAAGCTAGAATTTTTAAAAAAACTAATCAAATAACTATAGAAAAGTATAACAACCAAACTATACAAAAATGATAAAAATATATAATTTAAATGCATCCTAATGTAATAATCATATCAAAAAAATGATAGATATGCTTTTAAACTTAAGTATTTTAAGCCCATCTAAAGAAATGTTGTTGACTTTTATCTTATATCTGTTAGTATTGACAATATAGACCTACAAATTATGTAGGTTTTTTAAATTTATAAGAGGCTATAATCTTGAATAAAGAAACCACTCCTAAACAGAGAAGATTTAAAAATCCTGAAACATTTAGGGATAAAATAAATCAAGCAAATAAATTGCCTAAGATTAAAAAGAAGAGGATATCTATTTTATTTAAAAAAATATTTTCTCCCTTTTCTTATCTTCAAAAAGGAGCCAATTATTTAAAAAAATATTTCATATTTAGAATAATTTTTAAAATATTTCATATTTTAGGTTTAATCATTTATCCAAGATATATTCGGAATTCATTTGCAGAATTAAAGGACGTTACTTGGCCAAACTTTAGATTAAGTATTAAATTGACTTACGCCGTCGTTATATTTGCTATCATCTTTGGAGCATCAGTAGCTTTACTAGATTATGGTTTAGGTAAAGTATTTAAGATAATTTTATTAAAATAAGGAGTAATAATGCCGACATCAACAAAGCATCATGACAATACTAAGAAATGGTATGCAATTCATACATATTCTGGATACGAAGAAAAAGTTGCTGATAGTATCCGCCAAAGAGCTAATAGTTTAGATATGAAAGATAAAATATTTGATGTCTTAGTACCTAAAGAAAAAATGATTGAAATTCGTAATGGCAAACGAAAAATTGTAGAAAAGAAAATCTTTCAAGGATACGTTCTAGTATTAATGAAAATATCCGATGATTCCTGGTATGTGGTTAGAAATACTCCTAGCGTTACTGGGTTTGTTGGAAGTGGAACTGAACCTAGTCCAGTTGAACCTGATGAAATCGATAAAATTAAAAAACGAATGGGTCTGGAGCAACCAAAGCATAAAATGGACTTTATAGTCAGTGAAGTAGTTAACATTATTGATGGACCATTTAAAGGTTTTGATGGAACAATTAATGAAGTAGACTCTCAAAAAGGTAAATTAAAAGTTCTAGTCAGTATGTTTGGTCGAGAAACACCAGTTGAATTAGATAGTCTACAAGTTAAGAAAGTTTAAGGAGAAAATATGGCACAAAAAAAGATTACTGCAAATTTGAAATTAAAACTAAAAGCCGGTCAAGCTAGTGCTGGTCCACCTGTTGGTAGTACCCTTGGTCAGTATGGAGTAAATATGATGGATTTTGTTACTCCATTTAATGAACAAACGAAGGAATTAAACGGTAAAGACGTAACAGTGCATATAGCAATATATGAAGACAGAACTATGTCATTTAGGGTAATTGGTACACCTACAGATGATTTAATAAAATCTAAATTAGGAATAACCAAAGGTTCCGGGAGACCTAATAGTGAAAAATTATCTAAAAAACTAACCGCCCAAGATTTAGAAGATATTGCAAAGATCAAAGCAAATGATATGAATAGTGAAGATATAGAGTCAATTAAAAAAATGGTTGCAGGAACCGCACGAAGTATGGGAGTCGAGATCGCTAAATAATATTAATAATTAGGAGATTAATTTAGATTATTAATCGTTTGGACTAAAAGGAGTAAATATGCCAGCAAAAAAAGAAGTAGTTAAAAGCGAAAAAACAGTAACTAAAAAAGATAAGCTTATTAAGGATGACCAATTGGAATTAAATTCACAAAGTTCTAAAGAAGATTTTGCTAAGGCAGGAAAGAGAAGCAAAAAAACTGCAATCCAAAAACAAGAGGAAGAAAAGAAGGAGCAAAGAAAGCTTACTTCCAAGGAAGATGTACCTAAAATTAAACCGAAATCACGACCTATACATGAACGAAAATCTAAAAAATATAGACAAAGTTATGATTTAATTGACCACTCAAAAGAATATAAAATTGATGAAGCTATTGCTTTATTACCTAAAACATCTAAAACTAAGTTTGATGCTAGTGTTGAAATGCATTTAAGTTTAAATATTGATCCAAAACATGCGGATCAGAATATTAGAGACAGTATTACACTCCCTTATGGAAGCGGAAAGAAAGTTCGAATAGCTGTTTATTCAGAAGATCCTCAATTAGCAAAACTAGCTGTAGATATTTTTGGAGGAAACGAATTTTTAGAGTTACTGGATAAAGGTGAACTTAATTTTGATGTTTTAATCACATCTCCTTCATTAATGCAAAAACTTGCTAAGTATGCCAAACTTTTAGGTCCTAGAGGATTGATGCCAAATCCAAAAAGTGGAACTGTTACCAATAATATAGATAAGGCTGTTAATGAGGCCAAAAGTGGAAAAATAGAATACAGGGTTGATTCAAACGGTATTATCCACTGCGCAATAGGAAAAGTTAGTTTTGAAGCTAACAAACTTCAAAAAAATGCCGAAGCATTAATTGAAAGCGTTAGATCTAATAAGCCTTCAACTGTAAAATCAAACTATATTAAATCCATCTACCTTACTACTACTATGGGTCCATCTATAAAAATCATCATTTAGGACTAATATTATCTCATTTTCGCAGTTTTTCTCATTATCAGCATCAACGATCTATTGATCTTGGTAAATTGAGCAATACCACCTTTGTAGATAATGTATCTACTCCGCCATTTCGGATAATATTTATTTTTAAATTTATAAAGCCCACTAAACGAATAAAACCGATCACCATTCGCGTAAGCAAATTTTAATAGTCCATTTACTAAAGCAGAGTCTGAACTCTTATCTTCTTCTATCCCTACAAGAGGACATAGACCCATGTTCAAACGTTTATATCCTTGATGTTTTAATTCATTGATTAAATTAACAACCAAAAAATCATTGACGTTTGGAGGGGCACCAGAAGCCGATCTCATTAAATCATATGTAGCTTCTACTTGATCAAAATGAGCAGGTACTATATTTATAAATGACTGAATTTGATCGTTTTTATCTAAGGCGATAATAAGATCGCATTGATTAATATATTTAAAATTAAACCAGCCCATTGCAAAGCCCCTTTCGACGTGGCCTTTTTTCGATAACCATTGATCGGATATTAACTTTAATCTATCTAGAATCTTTTGATCATATGGAGGCTTGATTATTTTGTATCTATACTCTAGATTTTTAAAGCGATTGATAATGTTTCTAAAATATTTATCTTTTTTAGAAGTTTCTAGGAACTTATCTAAATCAACCACAGCTTCTTTTCCAATAAGTTGTTTCCTAAATCCTAACGAATCGTAAATATCTTCATAGTCATCTTCAGCATGAATAATTGCGCATTGCCAATCATTTCCTATACATAAATAAATAAACTCAATTAATAGTTGTTTAAATTTAGCTTTTTTACCTGTAGGACCACCTAAAACAAGTGCATTTCGATGGTTTACTCGATAAGCGAGTCCGCTAGTTTTGGTTTTATCAAAAAAGTAGTGTTTATCTTCTGGCCAAATCTTAAAAAAGTCTTCACTTCTAGATTGATGTTGTTTGTTTAGTAAATATTTAAATTTCTCTAAGTTAGTTCTTGAATTATACCTATCCTTAATTGGTTTAAAAAATAATAAGAAAATATAAAATAAACTAAAAATTGAAATTACACGGAGTGATTCAGAAAACAATTGAGCTTTTTTAGAATAAACTACTATGGATTTATTAGTTGTTAAATTTACTTGATCAAAAGTATAGTGAAGTGCACTTGGAATTGATAAATTCTGATGAAAACCACTTTTTCCCAAAACTAAATAACCAGAAGTTCCAAATATCCCGACAATAACAATCAAAATCAATGATAATTGGAACGCCGTCTTAAAACTCTGAGTATCACTTTTAACAAAAAATTTAGAATAATTAAAAATAAGCATCAATAATATAACTAATGGGATCAACAATTCGCGGATAAATAGTCCAAACCCGATATGTTTTAGGCTATTAAAATTTAAATAATTTTCCAGGTTAGAAAATAGGTATATAGCATAGGCAATCAAACTAAAATAAAGAGCAGTCCTTTTTCTTCTAATTAAAAGCGAACCTAAATATATTAAGCTTATGGCAACGATAAGATTTAGATCATTAGAAAAATAAGTAATATCTCTAAAATTATGATTATAAATTAATTGACGAAATAAAGTATTTCCAACTAAATAGATACCATTAACAAGTACAAGTAACGAAATTAACCTTACTTCAAAGTTACTTAAACTATTCTTAGATATATTTATTTTCAATATTAAAACCTTAAATTTAAATAATTATTCTAATTTTAAAATATTTTAGCTAAAATGTAAAAGCTTATGCTTGCGTATTAAAACATATCTCAATAGAATATAGGTATATTCGGAGGGAGCAATTGTCAGTACTTAGTAATATACAAATTAGGGAGTATTTAGAAAATGGGCATATAGTTTGTCATCCTTTTAATCCAAAGCATATATCCCATGCTAGTTTAGATGTTACGCTTGGATATAATTTTTATAGAATAGAAAAATTAAATGATCGAACCGTTTATAATCCATTCGATAAAGAAGAAGTAGAGCGTTATTTTGAGGGTCCGTTTAAAGCAATCGAACATCAGAAATGGTGTGACTTAAATGGCTATAAGTTATTTAAGAATATACCACCAGATCATCCTGTTATTAGTTTAAAGCCCCAGGAAAGAATATTAGCCCATACCCATGAATTCTTTGGAATAAATCCCCCTGGTGCTTATGAATTAAAATCGCGATCTAGTTGGGGTAGAAATGGTGTAGCTGTTTGTTTCGATGCAGGTTGGGTTGATCCTGGCTATATTAATAGACTAACCCTTGAGATATATAATCTAAACGATCGTGAAACTGTTCTATTACCGGTTGGAGAAAGAATAGCTCAAGCAATTTTTCATCAAACTGGACCCGTCCAAGGAAATTATGGGCAAGGCAGAGACGACGGTTTTAGTGGTAAATATCAACAAGGTACTAATCTAGATCAAATTATTTTAAATTGGTCGCCAGATCAAATGATTCCAAAAGCATATCTTGATCAACGCCTTATTCCAGAAAAAATAAAAGGATTGATTTATGACTAAAGGATTATACATTGTTTTAGAAGGTCCTGAAGGTGTCGGAAAAACAACTCAATTACTTGAATTATATAAACAGTTTAAAAATTTAAACTTACCGGTTAAGACATTCAGAGAACCAGATACTTTATCTGATTTAACAGCTAGAGCAATCCGACTTCTTACTCAAAATCCTAATTACCCAATGAATAGTAAAACAGAAGTGCTTTTATATAATGCTGCCAGAAGTCAGACTCTAAAAATAATTAAACAAAATACTGAACATGGAATTAATTGCCTAGTTGACAGAAATTACTTAACTACTTTAGCTATTCAATATTATGGAAGAGCCGATATAAAGGATTATAACAGCATTAATTCGATTATAAATTTTGCAGTTGATGGAATTGAACCAGATATTTGCATAGTCCTGGATGCACCGGTCCAGATGCTCAAAGAAAGAACCAAAAGCAGAAATCAAGGTGAACGTTTTGATAACCTAGACGCACTATTCCTAGAACGAGTCAGATCTGGTTATCTATGGGAAGCAAAACAGAGGAATTATCCAGTCATTTTTAGCGTCGATGATCAACAAGTTGTTTATCAAAAAATTTGGGATTACATTAAACCAAAGTTAAATATTAACTCACAACCAACCCAAATTAGTAAACCTACTTCCGTATCAGATATACTTCAAAAAAGTCCAATTAATCAAAAAATCGAGGATCAAAAAACAACTAACAATTTATTAGTTCAAAAAGATAATCAATATCAGATTACACCTGATGGTAAAGATTATTTAACTAAGGTTGTCACTAATCTAAGTGGAGATGTCTATGCATTTTACAATACCCTAAGCCCAATAACTGTTGCCGCTGCAATGGCTAGACTAAGCCGAAGAGGAAACGATTTAAGGATAATTTTGCTAGATGAATTTGCTAATAAGTTAGATAAAGACAAGACATTATTACAAAGAGTCATTACAGCATACGGAGACGATTCAGTTCAACAGTTAGCTGGGTTACATTTTGTTATAGAGAATGCATCAAACCTCTTAACCAAAAAATTGGAATGGGGAAGATTAGCCGCCTACCTTGAACAATCGACTCGATACATTTATTATGACCAGAAAGATCAAAATGGAAAATATAAATATTTCATTCCGCAAAATCTAAAAGATAATGCCAAATTAAAATACACAAAAATATTAGATCAGATATTTAAAAATTATTCAGAAATAGTTCATCAATTAACAGATTATCTTAAGAAAACTTCATCTACTCCTAGTAAAGAAAGAGATGGGGCCTGGAATAGCGCAATAAAGGCCCAAGCTTGTGACGCTGCTAGAGGATTGCTACCAGTTGCAACTAAGTCAACAGTAGGGATATTTGCATCAGGTCAAGCACTAGAGAGTTTAATCTATCATCTGCTTTCTGATGATCTTTTAGAATCTCAAGCGGTTGGGGAGAAACTACTTCAGGAAGCAAAAAAAGTGATTCCAGTTTTTCTTGAAAGAGCCGAAAAACCTGATCGAGGTGGAGCGTTTATTGCTTATAAAAGTCAAACACAACAGAAAATAGATACATTAAGCCAAAAGATTTTAAAAAATGATTATTCTAAGGAAATATCTAACGATCCTATTCTGGTTGATTATTATCCTAAAAATGAGTTAGATCTTCTTCCAGAAATGCTCTTTCCATCATCAGATTTATCCTTGTCTGAAATTAAAGCAAGTATAGATAAATTAAGTTACGAACAAAAAACAAATATATTCAAAACTTATATAGGCGAAAGACTTAATCGTAGACACAAACCAGGTAGAGCATTAGAAAAGGCTAACTATTCTTGGGAAATAATTTGTGATTATGGTATCTTTAGAGATTTACAAAGGCATAGGATGGTAAGTGGCTTAGAATGGCAGAAACTGACCCCACGTTTTGGATATGACATACCAGAGTTAATTGAAAAAGCTTCATTGGTCGATAAATATCAGGAATGTTTCGACTTAAGTCTAGAACTATACAGTTATCTACAGAAATATAAATACTTTAACGAAGCTCAATACGTTACTCTTTTAGGACATAAAATGCGCTGGAAAATAAGTTATAACGGTCGAGAAGCAATGCATCTTCATGAATTACGTACATCGCCTCAAGGTCATCCAGGATACCGTAAATTAGTTAATCAAATGCATCAGAAGCTTTTAGAAGTTCACCCAATTTTAGGTGAAGCTATGAGATTCGTTAACCAAAGCGAGGATCCAGAACTAACTCGTTTAGCCGCAGAACGTTATCAACAATACAAATTAGAACAATTAAAAAAAACTAAATAGACTCCTATTTACATTTAGTTAATATAGTAATATTATTCAAAGTAGTAACGTTTAAAAAAACAAATCAATGTCAAGTCAAGTTTTGGAGAAACCAAACATAGCTAAAGAGGAAATACAAACTCCTACTAGTAGCGATGTTCTACTATCAGATTTTCAAATTGAACATAGACATTGTTTAGATAATGGCACAACCATTGATGATTTTAGATTTGAAGTAACGAACAGGTCTGAAAAACTAAACTATAGCGGACAATTTTTTAATCCAAAAGACTATAACCCCGAACAACCACCTGTAGTTTATACAACCCCTTGGTTAACCGAACTACGAGGATTTAATACATTGGTAGGCAAAGAACTTGCCAAAAACGGATTAAAAGCAATAAGTCTTAGCCCTGAACATCCAAAAATCGGTGATGCCCTAAATCACTTCTTAAATATGGCTCTAAACAAAGAAAAGATTCTAGAAAGAGATGCTACTTCATATTCTGCGTTATTAGAATACTTAAATGATCAAAAAATCGATGACACATCTACAGTTATTCTATTTGGCTATTCGAGAGGATCAATGGTTGGAATTGCCCTAAATTCGTTAGCCCAAATTAATCGACGAAAAATAATTTATAACGAATTTATAGATTTATGCTTAAAGGACTCTGTTAAAAGTATGCATCTATCTTTAGGAGAACTGGCTATCAATTTGTCCCAAGAAGCGATTAATGGATTAATCGAAGTCAGAAAATTACCAATAGAAGATAAAAGGCATTTGCTCAATACTATCTCAACAGATCCAGGATCCATTATTGAGCATATATCAACAGGAATAGGACTTTTTAGGGGCGAAACTGGATCTTTTTTGAACAATATTCCTGATAATATGACCGGTACAGTTACCTTCTTTAATAGTAGTATGTTCAATCAGAAAGATCGATGGGAAGAAGGACTTAATCGTTTTCCAAATATACATATTTTAAATCAAGATGGATACCACTTAAGTGGTGTAAATCCTCAAATAATTCAAGATGGAATTGCTAGAATTGCTCTATTTCAAAAACAATTTTCAAACGGTATAGATCCGATAGAAGCTACTAATAATTTATATAAATAAAATTTCCTCTATATATTTACACCTTAAAGAATATATGCTATGCTTTAGTTAAGTTGCCAATGACAGCGACGGGATTTTCCTTGAAAATGTCGCCTAGGTTATATCTATTATTTAGGCAACCAATAGGTTAATTGGTCGATACCTATGTTAAAATTATGGAGATTTTAAATGGCTCTAACGAAAAATAAGAAAGAATTGATCATAAGCCAAGTCGGTGAATTGATCGATAAGTCAAAACTTACAGTTGCTGCTAAGTATGCCGGTACAAGTGTTCAAGCACTTGAAAGTTTACGAAAGGAAGCAAAAAAGGATGGCACAATCGTAAAAGTAGTTAAAAATAGACTAGTTATTAAGGCGTTAAGCAATAATCCAAAATTCAAAGATATTGATCTAAGTCTATTTAAAGATATGTTGATATATGCTTTTAATGAAAACGATGAGTTAGGTTCAGCTCAAACTTTAGCTAATTTTGCTAAATCAAATACAAATATTGAATTTATAGCGGGATTAACTAATAAAGGTGAACTGCTTAACAGCGATGACGTTAAAGTACTTGCATCTTTACCATCCAAAGAACAATTACGTTCAATTTTAGTCGGAACATTAATAGCACCATTAAGTGGATTTGCATCAGTTTTGAATGCAAATATAACAAGTTTGTTATATGTCTTAAAGGCTAGAGAAAATAATATTAATTAATAAGGAGAAATAATATGGCAGATGATAAAAAAGTAGAAATCCCTAAAGAGTTTGAATCTTTAGTAAAAGAACTAGATAAATTAAGTGCGCTTGAAATATCCAAATTTGTACACTTTTTAGAAGAGTACTGGGGTGTAAGTGCAGCAGCTCCTGCAGTTGCAGTAGCTGGACCAGTTGCCGGAGGAGATTCCTCGGGTGGAGCACCAGCTGTAGAAAAAAGTGAATTTGATGTTACCTTAAAAGATCCTGGAGCTCAGAAAGTAGCAGTCATTAAGGCTGTTAAAGATATTACAGGATTAGGTCTTGGTGAAGCTAAAGCTTTAGTTGATGGTGCACCAAAGGTAATCCTTGAAAAAGCTAAAAAGGAAGACGCTGAAAATGCCAAAAAAGCTTTAGAAGAAGCTGGTGCTAGCGTAGAATTAGCTTAATTTATTCTTAGATAGTTATCCACAGTTTAATAATTTCTTTGATTATTTTGCTTAAAAGTGATACGGTTAAATAGAATCGCTTAAACGGTGGTTTTGGTAAGAGGTAAACTAATATAATTATTAAAAACAATATAAAATGTCAGAAATACCCGAAAAACAAATTAAAAGACTGAAGAACTTAATTCGTGAGGCTGAAACTAATTTAGCCGCAGCAAATGAATTGATTGTCTCATTAGTTGGAGATGATCAAAAAATAAGCTCAATTCCTGTTGATGAACCTATTGGAAAAATAATTGAAGGTGTTTTTGATGGTCAAAATATGGTGGGCAGTGACGGAAAAACTTACCCTGTGCCAGCGAACTATGCTTCTAAATCTAAACTTGTTCAAGGAGATATCCTAAAACTTACCATTACTGAAGATGGAACATTCTTATACAAGCAAATCGGTCCAATCCCAAGAAAACAAGTAGTTGGATTGCTAAATCTTGAAAATGGAAAATACTTTGTCACTGTTGGAAGTAAAAAATATCAGATATTACTTGCAAGTGTAACTTACTTTAAGGCAAAACCTGGTGATCAAGTAAGTGTTAACGTTCCCGAAAATGATGAAAATGCCGAATGGGCAGCCTTAGAAGCAGCAATTTAAATAACTACTTGAAGTTAATTTTTGATATAATAAATAAGATATGAGCAAGGTGTTATATAGAAAATACCGTTCTAAGTCTTTGGACCAAATTATTGGCCAGGATCATATTACAAAAATCTTAAAAAATGCTATCAAAAATAATCGTTTAAGCCATGCCTACCTATTTACTGGACCAAGAGGAGTTGGTAAAACATCAATTGCCAGAATTTTAGCCCATCAAATTAATCAGACGCCATATATCGATGATCAAAATAATCTAGATATAATTGAGATTGATGCAGCTTCAAATAGAAGAATTGATGAGATCCGAGAACTTAAGGACAAAGTTAATATTCTACCATCTCAATCGAAATATAAAATATATATTATTGACGAAGTCCATATGCTTACTAAAGAAGCATTTAATGCGCTTCTAAAAACCTTAGAAGAACCACCAGCTCACGTAATCTTTATATTAGCAACTACTGAATATCATAAGCTTCCTGAGACTATCATAAGTAGAACACAAAGGTTTAATTTTAGACCAATTCCTGATCAATTAATTATTAATCACTTAAGAGATATTGCTAAATTAGAGAATATAAAAATCGATGATGGTGCTTTGGAAATAATCGCAAAACACGGACAGGGAAGTTTTAGGGATAGTATTAGTTTACTAGATCAGTTTAGCTCTATAAAAAATAAAATAGAAACTAAAGACGTAACCTATCTTCTAGGAATTCCTTCTACTGATCAAATTGAAAAATTAATTGAACTTCTTGAAAATCCTAAAAGTACTTTTCTTGATATTTCTTCCGAGATCAGGAAGCTTTATGATCAAGGTCAAAATTCAAAATTAATAGCTAATCACTTAATGGAAGGATTAAGACAAAAGCTACTATCTGATAATTTAAAGCTTAATAATCAATTAGCATTTAATTTGTTAAATGATTTAATTCAAGTTGGATCAAGTACTGATCCAGATAATTTTTTAGAACTGATTCTCTTAAAAGCATTGCCCTACGATCAAGATCTAGATAATCAAATGAAAACTGAACCTAAAGACAATAATATTCAATCTAAACCAAAAAGAAATAAAAAACCATCAACTGAACCTAGTCCTAAATCAAACCCCAAATATTCAAAAGTAGATAAAGATACTTGGAACGAATTATTACTTGAACTTAAAAAAGAGCATAACACTTTATATGGTATTTTGAGAATGGCAGAGACCAAATTTGATAAAAATAATATCTACCTGAATTTTAAATTTGATTTTCATCAAAAGAGAATTAATGATTCAAAAAATAAGAAAATAATCTCAGATACTTTAAAGACTTTAACTAATCAGAACTACAATATAGTCACTAATATAGATAAAAACCTGAAATTACCAGAAGAAATTCAAAAGGATAGCTTAGATAAAGTTAATTCCATATTTGGTCAATCTCAATTAGTAGACTTAGGATAGAAATTAAATATACATCTATTATCATCCTATAAAAAGTACTATAATGAATAGACTCTATGGTGAAGGGAACAATTAGTACTACCGAGGATTTAATCAATATCCCCCAAAATGTAGAAGCCGAGGCTAGTTTACTTGGCTCTATTTTAATAGATGCAGATGCCATTGTTAAAATTGCTGATCTAATTAAAATTGATGATTTTACCGAACGGAAACATCAACTAATTTATCAGGCAATTATTGATTTATACGAAGATAAGCAAGCCATTGATGTATTAACCTTAAGTGATAAACTTTCATCTTTAGGTTTTTTAAAAGATATAGGTGGATCATCTTATCTTACTGAATTAACTAATTTTGTTCCAACTGCTTCTCATATCGAAGAATATGCAGAAATTGTTGCCCAAAAAGCATTGAGAAGAAGACTAATAAGAACAGCTCAAGAGATTAGCGACCTAAGTAAGGACCAATCCAAAAAAATTAAGGATTTAATCGAAGAATCCGAAATGAAATTATTCAGCGCATCCGAACAACACATTCGCCAAAATATAATTAGCTTAGAAGCAATTCTAGCTGAAAGCTTCGAAAGATTAGACGATCTTCATAAAGATAAAAATAAAATACGTGGATTATCGACTGGTTATAAAGACTTAGATAATATTCTTGCAGGATTCCAAAAGTCCGATCTATTCATTCTTGCAGCACGTCCATCAATGGGAAAAACCGCACTTGCTCTCAATTTTGCTCATAATATAGCTCTAAAATCTAATCAGCCTATACTCATTTTTAGTTTAGAAATGGGTAAAGAACAATTAGTAGATAGATTACTATCAATGGAATCTGGCGTTGATGCGTGGGCTCTAAGAACTGGGAATCTATCCGATAGTGACTTTGAAAAAATTGGTCAAGCTATGGGCACATTGAGTGAAGCACCAATATTTATAGATGATACCCCAGGTATTACTATATCCGATCTTAGAACCAAAGCCAGACGTGAGGCTCATAAACATCCTTTAGGATTAATAGTAATAGATTATCTACAATTAATGAGTGGTGCAGGAAGATATGCACTAGATGGGAATAGGGTTCAGGAAATAAGTGAAATTTCTAGGGGTCTAAAAGGTATAGCTAGAGAATTAAATGTACCTGTGCTTGCTCTTAGCCAATTATCTCGTTCAGTAGAAAGCCGTAGTCCACAAATTCCTCAACTTGCAGACCTTAGAGAATCAGGTTCTATTGAACAAGATGCAGATGTAGTAGCTTTTATTTATAGAGAAGAATACTATAATCCAGAAACAGATCGAAAAAAAATAACTGATATATTTATCAAAAAACATCGAAATGGTCCAACTGGAGGAATTGAGTTATACTTCGACAACGAAAAACAACGTTTTCGTTCTGTAGATACTAAACATCAGAACAACCCGTAGGAATTTTAATAGTGAAGAATAAAAATAAGCATAAATTTTATAAAAATTATCAATTTTATATTTTAGCTTTCTATTCCTTGCTTATAATATTTGTTTTGGGTTTTAGACTAACTACATTGATGCCTGGAATTAGCCACTTAGAGCTCATAAATCTTAACCAAAAACTAACCTTAAATTACATAATCCATAATCCTTTAAATTTAATATATAACTCCTTGCAACTTATTGTTAATCATATATTTAAAACCCAATCTATTTTGCTATTAAGATTGGTAAGCGTAATACTTGGTTTTTTTACAATGATATTTTTTTCATTAGCTTTAAAATTTTGGTATGGTAACAAAACTGCCTTACTCGGTATGGGATTATTCATCACAAGTCCTTGGGTAATAAGCGTAAGTCGTATTGCAACAATCGATGTACAATTTTTATTTGGAATAAGTCTTTTACTATTATTAAGTAGTCTACTTAAAAAAAGGATAGAGTCGCCTTCTATTTACATAATTATTAATTTTGTTTTAACTCTATTAATATTTATTCCAGGATTAATTTGGTTTGTAATTGCATTAATAGCAATTCAAAGAGGAGACATCTATTATGGAATTAAGCTTCAAAATAAAATATCCTTACCACTATATCTTATTTTCAGCATTATATGTTTACCCCTTTTGGTAATTAATTTAATAAAATCGACTACTGCTTTATCCGTCTTTTTAGGATTAAATTTTAATCATTTTAATATAATTTCAAAACTTAAAGATTTTGGTGAAGGAATTATACATAGTTTCTTATTAGGACCAAATAACCCTAGTATATGGTTAGGTAGATATCCAATGTTTAATATATTTGGATTAGTATGTGTAGTTCTAGGAATATATTTTTACGTAATCCATTTCAATAACAATCAATCCAAAATACTATTTAGTTTCTTATTAATTGGATTAATTCTATTGGGGTTAAATAAATCCAATTCACTATCCCTTGTAATTCCTGTCCTCTATCTATTCTTAGCAACTGGTATAAGTTATTTACTCCAAATCTGGCTAAAATTATTTCCAATAAATCCAATCGCTAGAAGTCTTGGAATTGTATTATTAATAATCTTAATATCGCTTTCTATTTTATTTAATACACGCCAATATTTTGTAGCCTTTGCAAATAATCCAACCTCTAGATCTAGCTTTGAAATTAAGCTCAAGGATTGATAAAATATAAATAATAGAAAATAATGGGGGAAATTATATGAGTAAGTTTGATCAAGCCAAAATGTTATTAAAGGCTAGAAAAATTCAAAAAGAATTAGAACACCAAATAATTAGTGTAACTAAAGGTGATGGTGCTGTAGTTGTTGAAATTAGTGGAGACCAAAAAATTAAAAAAATAAAAATTAATCCAGATGATGTAGATATAGATGATATTGAACAATTAGAAATTTGGCTTACAGAAGCAATTAGGGAAGCACTTTCGAGTTCACAAAGAATTGCAGCAGAAAAAATGCAACCTATGATGGGAGCATTAGGGAATCTAGGTTTATAGAATTCCATTAATTTACCATGGATAAATTACCAAAAGCTTTAGATGAATTGGTTGAGGCTTTCTGCCTGCTACCAGGGGTAGGCTCAAGAACAGCCGAGAGATATGCCAATTATCTTCTCAAAAGAGACCCTAAAATTGCTCAAAATCTATCAGACTCTTTAAATAATCTTCATTCTAAAATTTCTTTTTGTAAAAAGACATTTGCAATAATCTCATCAGATCAAGAATATTCAGATCTGTACCTAGATCCCAAAAGAGACAAGACAATAATTGCAGTAGTAAGTGAACCTTTTGATATCTATGCAATAGAAAAAACGAACCAATTTAAAGGTACTTACCACGTATTAGGAGGTCTGATATCACCATTAGATAACATATCTTCAGACCAGTTACACATAAAAGAATTAATTAAACGAGTCGATGAAGATAATGTCAAAGAAGTAATATTTGCTCTTAACGCATCTGTTGAAGGTGAAACAACAGCAATTTATTTAAATCAATTACTAAAGGATAAAAATATCCTATTATCTCGTTTAGCACAAGGATTACCAACGGGAATTGATATTGAATATGCAGATATAATAACTCTAACTAAAGCACTTGAAGGCAGATACTTAGTCAAATGAATGAACAATACTCAAAACTCAAAGATTTAATTAATAGTTCGACAAATATCCTTATTATCCAACCAGATAATCCCGATGGAGATAGTCTAGGTAGTGCGCTTGCTTTGGAGCAAATATTTCATGAAAAAGGCAAAGATACTTTTTTATATTGCGCAACTTCTATTCCTGGATATTTAAAATATATGCAGGGTTGGAGTAGGGTTAATAATTATTTTCCCAATAATTTTGATTTGGTCTTTATTGTAGATACTTCAAGTATTTCGTTATTAGAAAAGTTATCTAAAAATTATCCAAATTCTCTTAAAAATAAAATTGTTGTAGTTCTTGATCATCATAATGTAGAAGATAACTTGCCCTTTGAACACATCATGATTAATCAAGCCTTATCTTCAACGGGCGAATTAATTTATAACATTTCTAAGTCTTTAGAACTTAAATTAAATTTAGAAGCATCTAAAATGCTAGCTATTAGCATCCTCTCAGACAGTTTAGGGTTAACCACTGAACAAACAACTCCTCAAACAATTCGAACAATAGCAGATCTAGTAGAAAATGGGGTAAAGCTTCCTGAATTAGATCAACTAAGACGTGAATACAATCAAAAGAGCCTAGAATTAACTAAATATAAGGGCCAGCTTTTACAAAGAATTCAGACATATTTAGACAATAAGTTATCTATAATAATAATTCCCGCAGATGAAATAAAAAGATATAGTCCTGAATATAATCCATCTATCTTAGTTCTAGATGATATGCGTTTAATTTCGGGTTGCATTATCTCAATAGCATTAAAAATATATGATGACGGTAAAATCACTGCTAAAATACGCGCTAATTATGGATATCCAATAGCAAATGAACTGGCCAAAGAATTTGGAGGAGGAGGACATGATTATGCCTCAGGATTTAAAACCTATGAATATTCTGACATAAATTTGTTAATTAATGATTTAACTACTAAAATCAGTCATATAATAAATAAATTAGATGCTCAAAATATATAACACTTTAACTAGAGAAATTGAGGAATTTAAACCTCAAAATCCTCCAAAGGTAACCGTTTATACTTGTGGACCAACTGTTTATGATCATGCTCATATTGGACATTGGTTTAATTATGTACGAATGGATTTACTAATTAGGGCATTGAAAGCTAATGAATACAGTCCAAAATGGGTAATCAACATTACTGATGTTGGTCACTTAACCTCTGACCAAGATGAGGGAGAAGACAAGATTCAAAAAAAAGCAAATAAAGAACATCAAACAGCATGGGAAATTGCTGAATTTTACCAAAATGAATTTTTTAAATCATGGGATGAGCTAAATTTATTAAATCCAACTTTAATTGTTAAAGCCACGGATCATATTCAAGATCAAATTGATCTAATCCTAAAATTACAAGAGAAAGGATATACATATAAAATAGAAAACGACGGGATCTATTACGATACATCCAAATTCAAGGAATATCCAAATTTTGCCAAACTAGATTTAGATGATCAACAACCAGGCAAAAGAGTAGAATTTAATCCTTCAAAAAGAAACCCCTCAGATTTTAGTTTATGGAAATTTAGTCCAAAAGATCAAAAAAGAGATATGGAATGGGATAGTCCATTTGGAAAAGGATTTCCAGGATGGCATATAGAATGTTCAGCAATGAGTATGAAATATCTTGGAGATACTCTAGACTTGCATACTGGAGGAATTGATCATATACCAATACATCACACTAACGAAATAGCCCAAAGCCAGGCCATTACTGGCAAACCTCTTGCTAATTATTGGTTACATAGCAATCATTTAACTGTCAATAATCAAAAAATTTCCAAATCTTTAGGAAATGGAATTACATTAGAAGACTTAAGGAAGCTTGGTTATAATCCTATGGATCTTAGAATGCATATATTGGAGTCACATTACCAAAATCAATCTAAATTTAGCCTAGAAAGCCTAGAATCAGCAAAGATTAGATATTCAGACTTTAAGGCAATGTCTGTTTTAAGATTTCAAATAGATCAACAAAACTCAACTACTATAATAGATTTTAAATCGATTATAGATCAAATTATATTGTTTTTATCAGATAATCTAAATACTCCCAAGGTACTTGCATATTTAAGCCAAATTATTGATCAAACACTTGTTAATAGAATATCTGAAACAAATCAAAAAGATTTTAACTGGTTTTTATCTAAATTAGATGAACTATTAGGTTTAAAGTTATTAGATGTTCCAGACATCGATCAAGTATTTAAAAATAAACTTGAAGATAGAGAAAAGGCTAGGGCTAATAAAGACTTTATTAAAGCAGATCAAATAAGAAAAGAATTAGAAGAAAGTAATATTCTAATAGAAGATAGACCTAATTATTATATTTGGAGATGGAAATAATTAATTATTATTTCCTGAGGTAGATTCGGTTACTTCGACGGCTTCTTTAAATTCTTTCTTTGTTATTAGTCCATACATTTTAAACAATTCTAAAATTAATATCCTTAAACAACCCATTAACGGGATTGCAACCAATCCACCTAACAATCCACCAAAATCTATACCAATTACTAAAGAGATAAAAACCAAAAGTGGCGACATTTTAGTAGAGTTAGCCTGAATTTTAGGTTGGAGTACATAATTTTCAAATTGTTGATACAAAATATAATAGATTAAAATAATTAATCCTGCAGAAAATGAATGAAATAGGCCGACCGTAGTAACAATAATTGCTCCAATTGTATGACCAACCATTGGAATTAAACCACAAATAAAGATAACTACTATTAATGCTACAGGATAACTAAAGTGCAATATAAAGACCATTGGTGAAATTAAAACTGCAGCCAAAAATGCCAAAAGAACTTGCCCGTTAACGTAACCTTTAATAACCTTGTACATATCATTTGATGCGTTCACCGTTAGATCATGGTACTGATTAGGAATTCGTTTCTGAGCCTTTCTTAACCATCCTGGTCCTTCAATTAACATCATAAAGGTCAATACTAAAACAGTAACAATCGCAAAGACACTTTTTCCAATATCGGCAATTGCCGAAAAAGCTACACCACCAACATTATGTAATCTATTAGATAATTGTTTAGAAATTTGATTAACTTGTGAAGATAAATGATAATGGCGAATAAGATGTCCGATAGCTCCTGTTTGGTTATTAAAATCTGAAATTAATCTAGGTGCAGCACTAATAAAGCTTTCGGTCTGATGAACTACAGGAGGTATAACATAGGCAATAAACCCTCCCAAAATTATTACTACAATTAAAAAAGAAATCGTGGTAGCAAGTGACCTATTACCCTTTAGCTTTCCAGGAATAATTTTAGAAATAGCATGCACGGGAGCATTTAGGGCAAGGGCTAGAAAAAATGATACAAAAATTAGTAAAAGTGCATGGCTAGTTTTTCTAAAAATTACTACTAGAAGTAACATAGCTACGACCAAAACTGCAATCTTGATAAAAGTCTGGGTTGAAATGTCTACTTCAATAGTTTTATTGTCAGATTTTTTTAATCTAAACATACATATATTATCCAAGTAAATATATCAAATTGCAAATTGTAATTATTGTTTTTTAAGGATATCTTTTAGTTTATGTGGAATTAATTTTAATCCAAATTTTTCATCATTGATTAAATATGGCATCTTACGAATTCGTAAATTTAGATAATTATAGTTTGAATAAATAACTTTAAGATGTTGTTCAGCACGATTTGATAAATACTTTTTAGATGGAGCAACGTTCATAACCCATAAAGGTTTATTGATCTTATTATGTGAACAAAGATCTAATTTTAATACATCAAATTTTATAACATTTTCTGTTCTGAAATCTATGGATTTATCTAAATCAATGGCAAATTGTTTCAAATATGGGAATTTAACACCTAAATACTTTTTAAAAAAGTTATCATCATATTTTTTAACTAGATAGTAATTGCTTTTTCTTATGCTAGCAACCATAGAAGTCATTAACTTACTTTTAGAATATATATAGTTTAGATAAATTTTAATTTTATTAAATAAATTTAAATTAAAATCTTCAAAATGAGTATAACCGTTTATAGATATTAGATTATTAACTTTACTTAAGATATCTGGATTATCTTGGAGCATTTTCGTAACTACAGCAAAGCCATAACCAATCCCCAGAATAGATAATTTCTTCCTCCTAAATTTTAGTTTAATAACTGAAGATAAATAACTAACCATATTATCTAAATTAGGGCATATTCCTATTGAAAAAAAACTGTCAGCTCCACCTAGTCCTGGAAGATCAATCATCGTTATATTACTAAACCTTGATAAAGCAGTTAGATAGCCAAACCATTTTTCTATATTTGAATTAAGGTCATAAATAATTAATAAATTAGATTTAATCCTTTTAGATCTTGCAGGTATAAATAAATATCTACATTCAAGACCATTAACATTTAATGGATGGATATAGTCCATAGGATTAATAAACTTTTTAGACATATTCTTATCAATATTACCTTATTATGTTTTAATTATATAACTTATTGTTGATGATACTTAAAAATTAAGTTAAAATTCATTGGTAGTTAATAGGACGTCGCCAAGTGGTAAGGCACCAGGTTTTGGTCCTGGCATTCGGGGGTTCGAATCCCTCCGTCCTAGCCAAATGCTCCAAAGCTCCTTATTTTTGTTCAATTGAACTTTTTTATCTCTGTTATGAGCTTTACTTTTTGCAGTTTTGAATGTCATATTTTATCCTTTCATTATATTAATGGATTGCTCTAATTTTTGACTAAAAATAGTCATTACTTGATTGTATTTAATAGATAGGATACCTCCTTTCATTGTTAGATTTTCAAAAAGTTTGGAAATTATTAAGCGTTTTTGATCGGCAGTGCCATTTTGGTATATTAAATCTGCCTTTTGGCTAAGTTCAATTAATTTAATTTTATAATCTAGATCCAAGTTACGATTAATATTAAGACTATCGATTTCTTTGTTTAAATTTTCTATTTTACTATTAAACTCCTGGTGTTTTATTTGATATTTTTTTATAGTTATAAGCCCAGATAATTTATCGTCATATAGATTATCGTCCATTTGACGATAATGATGTATTTGTTTATTTAAACTAGCTCTCATGTCATCATCGTTTTTGGACTTGTTAATATTCAGTTCACCTAGTTTTTGAACTATCCAATTAATTAAAGCAGGATACGGGCATACTACTTGTTTTAGGGCTGTTTTAACGGCATCATCAATATTTTCCTCCTTCAGTGCTGGTGAGCACTTACAGGTGCTATTAAGCCGTCTACAAAGTCCGTAATATCTACCTTTTTGGAGTTGCCACGTAACAAGTGAGTTACAATCCATACATCTAATCATTCCTTGATAGGGACAATGATGTTTTTGATATTCTTTTGTCTGACCACTATTCATCTTTAGCTGAACCTTATAAAATAACTTTTCAGATATTAATTTTTCTTGAGCCCCAGGATAATCTACCCCATTAAAATGGTTAATTCCAATATAAAACGGATTTTTTAATATCCTTGCTACGTGACTTTTAGAATAAGGCTTATTGTGTCTAGTTCGAAGACCTGCCTTGTTTAGTTTTTCGGTAATCGTCTTAATGGTCTGGCCTGGCAGTAAATAGGTTTTAAAGGCATCTATCATAATATCCTTCGTCTGAATATTTGGGACATGAATCTTCTTATGATTCTCACTAACAGTCTGATACCCTGGAGGAGGGAAGCCAGGAAGCCATCCTTGGGCTAATTTTTCTTTCCAACCCTTCATAGCTTCTTCACGTAAATTGTCTGTATATTTTTTAGCAATTGATACGTTTATATTCCAAATGAATTTAACATCAGATTTAGCATTTTTATGTAATAAGATATTTTCTTTAACAGCATGGAGCCTGCGATCTTCGTTTGCCTCTAACCAATCATCAATTACTACTGCATCCTTAAAATTTCTAGTAAAACGATCTGTTTTTTCAACCACTAAATGATAAACGCTTTCTTCTATCATAAATTGCATTAGCTCCTTAAATACTTTTCTGCCTTGATCTCTAGAAGCAGTTTCGGCAATTTTAAAAACCTTAATGACATTTAGATCATGCTGGTTACAATATAACGAAAGCAATTTAAGCTGTGAATCAAGCGAATATCCTTCTTCTTCCTGGGACTTAGAAGATACTCTAGCTAGGATTACAGTATTTAATTTTTGATTATTCATAGTTACTCCACAGTTGTTTGTTGAATATCTAGTAGTATTAAATAAATATCTAAAAGCTCTTCTAGAACTGATTCTAATTCACGATTTATATCGTTACCCTCTCGAATAGATTTAAGATCTTCCATAGCTACATATCCTTACAAGGATAATTATACTATCCTTTGGCAGATAGTTCTAGTGTAATATAAACATCTTTTCGTTAGGATATGTATAACTTAATTTTTACTCTGTATATATTAAAAATATTTGTTTTATACTTTATATATATTATGAGTGTAGTTAAATACAGAAGACCTCTAAATAAGAATCAAATTCACATAATCAACCTTTTATATAAATTTAGATACATTAATAGTAGACAGTTTGCAAAGTACCTTAACGTTAATCCACGAGTTGCCAATGAAAGGCTTAGAATTCTTTTAGATCAAGATTATCTTGGCCGATTTTACGACAAAAGCTATAAACTTAAGGGAGATCCGGCAATTTATTATCTTCGTCCAAAAAGTCTAGCCTTTCTAAAAACTCAAACCTATTTCAACCACGATGCTATATTCATCCATTATAGGAATAAAATAAGTAGCCAGACCTTAATCAACCATCATATTAAAGTATTCGATATATTTCAGGAATTAAAAAATAAGTACGATGATAAATATAGATTTATTACTAAAACAGAACTTACTAATAAACATAAGTTAGACATCTTAATGATTAAACCGAATAGAGAACAAACAGGAATAATCTATATATCTAAAACTTTAGCGAATAGGAATGTTAGCACCTATATACAAAATATAATAAATTCTAATGATTTTAATGATTTAATGATTTTTTATACTAAAACTTCATTAACAAGATTATTGCAAAATATTATGGATCAGTATGCAGATCTACGAATAATAAAAATAATCGACTAACTATTTATATTCGAAATAAAATAAAACATTTATATTTAATAATTCTCAATAATAATATCGAATTAATAAACAATACTATTTACTTGAAAATATAAGGTTTCATCCCTAAATAGACAATCGTTCTATAAATCAATACAATATAATCAATGAACTACGTAATAAACCCAATGGAATTTGACGACCTAAACTCCTTTTTAGATGAAAAAGCCAAGAAAATAATAGAATATTTCATTTTAAAATCATTAATTGCGCAACCTGAATCAATTGTTGGACAAAAAAGTTTGCCGATCCAAGTACCCAAGGAGCATATTGAACAGTGGTTTACACAAGCGCTTAACGTAAAACCAATCGGTTCAGGCTCCTATCCAATAGATATTTATAGTGAATCAAAAAAATGGGGTGCAGATTTAAAGATGTTAAATATGGATATAAATATAGACGGGAAACCATCTGATACAACAAGTGGCGAAGCATCATTAGGACAAAAGTTTATCGGTACAGGAAAATCATTAGATACTTTATTTGAACAAAAGGCTTACGTGCAGATAATGAATTCCTGGCTTAATTTATATAAAGAAAAAATTAAAAAAGCTTCAACTGATTATAAATTAAAAGATATTATCTATTTCTTTGTATTAAGGCCAAATTTATCTTCTAATAACGAAGCGAGTTTTTATCTTTGTGGTGCACGATTAGACATTAACAAAATTAATAAGGTAGAAATTGACCGAGCAACCGAGACATCATTATTCTTAAAAAATTTCATAGATACAAATTATGGAAATACTAAAATTTATAAATCTAAGAAAAGACTCGAACTAAGATTAAGACCAAAATTCTGGATAGATAATAATAAAGCTATTAAAATCACTACGACGTTTAATCCTAAGAACATAAATTTACGAGATACAATGGTTGATTTTAATTTTATACAAAAAAGAATTGATGATATCTCAAAAACGAAAGTTACATTCGACTAATAACTACACATTACTTGATAAATTTTATCAGCAATCCTCTCAATCACTGGTACAGTTACCGAATTTCCCGCTTGTTTATAAAGAGCTGAATCGCCTAGATTATCAGGTAGCATATATGTATCAGGGAATCCCTGTAACCTAAAACATTCTCTAGGGGTAAGTTTCCTTATTCCGAACTGATCTTTGATGATTGGTACATTATGCCCACCAGTTCCCATATTGGCCGTTAGGGTAGGGGATACACCTTTTTTATTTTCTCTTACATACTGTCTTCTCCATTGATAAACTTTCCCCTCATCTTTGATATCGTCTTTAATACGATTATAGAGTGGTTTATTATTATAATAATATTTCTCTGGTACAGTAGAATCCAATAGATCGGTAATTTCTTTCTTTAGTGTTATCTTTTCGGGGAATTCAAATGCTTCTGCCTTAATGGGATCCTTAAATCCCACAATATAAATTCGTTCTCTATTTTGAGGGATATTACCATAATCCATAGAATTTAACACTTTTACTTTTATATGATATCCCAAATCGACAAGAGTATTAGAAATAACTTCAAACGTTTTACCATTATCATGTGATTGCAGATTTTTAACATTCTCTAGCAAGAAACCTTCTGGTTTCTTGGCCTTAATAATCCTAACGATATCAAAAAATAAATTTCCTCTACCACGAGGGTCGGCAAAACCTTGCCGATAACCAGCTATTGAAAATGCTTGGCAAGGAAATCCTGCAATTAAGAAATCAAAATCGGGTACATCATTAACAGCAATCTTTGAGATATCCTCTAAGATCATCTTAGAATTCTTAAAATTTAAATCATACGTTACCTTACAAGCTTTATCAAAATCATTGGCAAATACAGTCCTAAACCCAAATTTTTCAAAACCAAGCCTTAAACCACCAACTCCGGCAAAAAGATCAATAGTTTTGTAAATTTTGATTTTTTGATCAAAAGTTTCATTGTCGAAGTTTCTAATAATTTTCCATACAACACCCCGAATTTCAACTTCTTTGCGAAACAAGGGTAATAATGATTGATTAGAGGGTTGTAATCTAAACCGATCCTTTTCCTTATATATTTTCTTTAAAGTCGCAGAGTTATCGTCAATTATAGCAACTACCGTTTGACCGTTATATGCCGTAGATTGTTTCTTAATAACTACTATATCTCCGTCAAAAATACCTTCATCTATCATGCTATCGCCTTGAACTCGCAAAGCATAGTAATCAGTATTATTTGGGGTATTGATTTCTATAGTCTTGGGCTGTGTATCTTCAATTGCCTCGATTGGATACCCAGCTGCAATATTTCCCAAAATAGGAATATGAAAGAATCGTACATCTTTACTCTTAATATTTAAATTTCCATATTTATTATCTCGACTTAAATATCCGTTTTGAACGAGTTCATTGATCATTCTATGGATGGAAGAAAGAGATTTAATGCCCGAAATACTAGAAATTTGTTTTAAGGTTGGTGGAATACCGTTCTGTTCTACGTAATTTTTTATAATGTTGAGTATTTTACTCTGTTTTAAAGTAATCATATATAATAGTATATACGTAATAATACGAAAAGTGAAGCGTTTTTAATAAATATTAAAATTTATAGAAAAGGAACATCTATGGATGAAGACAAAATAAAACAATTACGAAAAAATAGTCTAAAAAATTATTACAAAATAGGATTAGATGCATACTTCGGCAAAAAAGGAGAAATGTTAATTAATAATGTAACAAATTTTTTGGATCATCCATGGATATTATATTTATCTCAAGATAAATGGATATATCTAGTTAAACGAGATTATGTAGATCTTTTTCGAAGAGTTAAAGACGTTCCAGGATTTGAGAGTGTAATGAGCGAGGTCAGAGATAATTTAAGCGATAATTCCAAAATGAATGATAGAATTGCTCAAATTCGTGTTTGTGACAATATATTAAAAGATGGTCTTTACTCTATGGATCAAACCAAGGTTGACACAATAAGCTTTCCGAAAAAAAATCAACCAATATATGATTTAGTATTTGTGATTAATGGAAAAAAGCACTATGGATCAGTTAAACATCCAAATGAGTGTAAAAATATCTTCAAAGATATCTCAATAAGATTAGATTATGAGAGTATAATAAATAAAAAATTTCAAAAATCGTTTACCCTTGAACTAAATCTACCAAATTTTAGTGATGAAAAATCAGAAAAATTATATTATAAAAACTTTACTAATAAACTTTTTTTAGAAATTAACAGTTTATTAAATTCTTACGAAATAATCCATAAAAAATTTATAGCAATTCCATATAAATATCAATTAAAAAATCAAAAAAATAATCTACAATATGGGGCACGGATAAGTTATCATCCAGGTGAAGAAGTTTCTTTAGTTAATAATACCAATATTCTGGAACCGTGGAACTCAAAAAAAATCTATAAAATTTATGGATATATATTTCCTAAAATCCTTTCTAATATTTATGGAAGTTTTCTGGAATTTTATAAATTCGAAGAGGATAATTTTAATAATAAAGGTACTCCAACACCTATAGAATTAGAAAACTGCCATTTATTTTATTTACACGATATTCCTGATATAAATATTCAATTTGGCCGTGATTATCTCATGAAAAGCGTAAACGGTATATGTAAAGCACTTGAAATAGACGAGTTTTTTAAGACAGATATATTACTATTCGGGTATAAAGATAATGTTCTATATTAGTTACCCTTGGCTTCATACGTCCACACCAACTATTTCATCATAATCCTTAATATCTTCAACTTTTTTATTCTCAACATATTCTCTCCCATATAATTTTCTAGAACTTTCAATAACAGCTTCTTTATTTACTTTATAAACCTCACCCCTAGAAACAATAGTTTCTCCAGACATCGGAGATTCAGGCTTAATAGCTAATATCCTGATAAAGAAATTGAAGCTAGCTAGATTATTTATATCCGACTTCTTGATTTCTGGGCTAAAAAAAGGTTGAATTACCTTAGTGTCCTCTGGGCTACCGGTTCTAAAGCAAACAATAGTGCCACAGTTGGCAAGGATTACATTATTTAGCCTTTTATCTTCCTGTTGACTTAACGATTGTTCAGCAATAACTAAATGTAGCCTGTATTTTCTAGCTTCAGATAACATTTGAATGAATGAAATATCTGCAAAATTCTGAAACTCATCAACATATAAATAAAAAGGAACTCTGATACTTTCTTCGATACTTTCTCTTCTATTAATTGCCATTTGAATAAGAGCCAAAATACTAGAACCAAACAGCATTGAATTATCTTCTCCAATTCTACCCTTAGATAAATTACATATCAAAATCTTCTTTTGATTAATAATCTCGTCGAAATCAATGGTTGATTTATAGCTTCCCATAACTCTTTTAGTTGGCAGAGAAAAGCTAAATCTACCAATCTTTGAAGTAACTCCAATCGCTAATTTAACTTTTTGCATTCCTCCAGCACGACCAAATTCATTAATCCAGAAATTCTTAAGTTTCTGGTCTTTAAGTTCTTTAACGACCTTATTTCTATATCTATCATCATCAAGTAAATCAAAAAGGGTAAATAAAGTAGGGGATTCTAGAGTTAATGCAGTCTGAATAGTATTTCTTAATACATACTCAATTCGATGTCCTCCGCTATTATCCTTGGAGAACAATTTCCTAAAAACAGAGATAACACTCTCACTAATCTGTTCCTTCCTCTTTTCAAGCTCTTCTGGCTTTAGAGACTTGTCAATTTCTAGCAGATTAATATTAATAGGGTAAGTAGTATCGTCTGGATTAAAGTAAATTACATCTTTAATCCTTTCTTCGGGAATATTCTCTAGGACTTGTTCGGCTAGATCACCATTAGGATCAATCACACATACTCCATTACCGGCTACAATATCTTGATTAATAGCATAAAGAAGCATAGTAGATTTACCGTTTCCTGTTCCCCCTAAAATAAAGACGTGCCTCATTCGTTCTTCTAGGGTTAATCCAATGAGAGTTTTATCGTCCTGGTGATTACTTTTTCCTAGAAATAAATCAACCTTATTTTCAATAATTTTCTTACGAGATGAAGTAGTCACTGATAGAGTTTTAGTCAAATTCTTTTCGATATTATTATCAGATCTTTTACCTGCATAATTAAAATTAAATAAGCTCTCAAGTTCATTAATACTTAAATCGGTGTAGCGGAGTAATCTGGGTAATCTAAGTTTAAAATTTTTTAATCCTAAACCTACATATCTAGACCTTATATATCTAACGTTTCTAGCTAGATTAACTCCAAGTAATCTAAAACTACTCTTAAATTGATTAATATACTTCTTCTGGTCCCGGTCATTATCAATAAGTACAAGTTGCCTAATTCCAATCCTAAAAGTTAACTCTTTGTTTAGTGTAGTATAAAGTCTGTCTTTATCCTTTAATGGCGATGCGACATTAACTAGCAATAGAGACACAACTAATTTAAAGATAAAAACAAAAAGTTTAAAAATAAAGATATAAATAAATCTGACAATATAAAATAGCCTAGCAAGAACATTTCTTTGATTAATTAAACTCACATTATTATGAATAGGGTAAGCCACCACTTGATAGGCAACCAGTTCATCCATTTTTAACTTACCCATTGAAGAAATCAATAGGTCTAAATTATTAGACGAACCAATACTTCGCCTATACTTGTTCTTACTTAAAATAACTTCATAAACTACAGCTTTACTGACGGGAAACTTATCTAAATAATCTTTAACTTTCTCAATCCTAAAGTTTTTTAAATAACTCTTAGCTAATTCACTAAGAGGTTTTGCATAATCTCTTGGAATGCAAAATAAGTAATATATACCATCGTACTTCGAGGATACTATTTCAAAACTAACAGGTCTAATCTTGTAAACTATCCTGTCGACTAACTTCTTAGTTTGATTAAGATGATGAATAGCCTCGAGTAGTTCACCAACGACGTTATTAAGTTCAACTAAATCATTAGGAGGGATAATTTTATAGAAAACAAACTCATTATTTTTAACAAACAAGATATTAATAAAGCGTAAAATAAACTCATAAACTGGATTTAAAACCCTCAGAACAATCGGCAATATAAAAACAATAATAAAGATTAGTAGAACAAATGTAATAACCACACTAGAAGTAGAAGTACCAAACAACTTTTGAAATAGGTTTAAGCTAGCTAGGATCATCCTAATACCTCTAAGATAATTCTAGTTAAATACCTAGCATTTTACAATCAGATATTAACAAACTATCCGATGAGTGATAGAATAAGCATATAATGGGAACCAATAATACCACCGGTCAAATTCTAAAAAAGGCAAGAATAGCTAAAAATCTTACTCAAATTGAAGTTGCGAATAGAGCAAGTATCCATCCAAACACCTACGCTAAACTAGAAAGAGATGAACAAAGTCCATCATTTGCAACTATTAAAAAACTAGCCAAAATATTAGATCTAAATATAGATAATATACCCACATGAAAGGATAGCTTAATGATCAAACAGATTACATACCAACATCCTGATTATAAAGGAATAAACCATATTTGGAATGCAAAAGTTGGAACAAAAATGTTAATGGGAGATAAAGTAATTCAGCACGGTAACGTTATTTCCATATCTGACGAGGGAGATTTTTATCTTATTCATTTTGAGGAAAACGCTAGAAGAAAACCATTACTCGTGCCCAAAAAAGCCAAGAAGATTACGATTGTAAATAAATAATAAATGCAAATAGGCGAAGAATCTTACCTAATACAGAACTACGAAAAAATTAAATTATTATTTGACGATTTATCTTCATTTGGAATTAATTTATACAAAACAGTCTACACCCCCGAACAAGATGATCCAAAAAACAAAGTTATTTTAGTTCTTTTAAACCAAGCTGTCGCGCATTTTGACGCAATAAACAGATTAATTTTAAGTAAAAATAAATCCATAGTTCTTTCAACTTCTCTTCAAGTCAGAAGTCTTCTTGAAATTGAAATAAATCTTAAACTTGTAACCTTAATTCCAGCCGATATTAATTTTTCATTTATTGTTTTAAGGGATTCAGCAATTGAACGAATAAAACTAATTAAAAATCAGCTTAAAACATCAGAAAAGTATAAAAATGACATGAAATTGAATGTAACAAAATTAGAAAATGAACTAAAACGCTTTAAAAATAAAAAGAATGAAATATCTAAAAAAATAAATTGGGATAAAATAACTGAATACTTACAAAAACCAAAAAAAGTATATATAAATACAGAAAAAGCTATGAGTATTTCAGACAAGTGTAAACTTATAGACTATTATTATGAACAGTCCGGCCTGCAAGGAACTACACGAGATGAATATTTATTGGATTACAAATACTTATGCGATCTCGCTCATAGCGATATTAACACCATATTATTCGAAACCGAAAAGCACGAGCCTTCAAGAATTATAAAAAATGTAAATGGTGATCCCTCATTAGCCTATATTTTACTTAAAAAAGCATTTCTAACATATAAATCCATATTAAATATTATGATCAAAGAATTTGATATCGCTACTCTACAAATACTTAATTCCATGTCCAGTGAATTTTCAAATTACTTTCCAAAATAATAATCTACTATTTATAAAGAACTAATCAATCCCCGACTTAATGTGGTCGATTTAATCCTCCTCATCATTTCAATAGAATTATTCTGAGATAATATATTTAAGCTCCCCTCATAGAGTATTTCTCTGTCAATAACTGTAATTTTGCGATGTAATCCTTTAATAAAAATAACTTGAACCTTTAAGCCGAGCAGGGAAGATAAACCCTTATATAATTCGTCTTTTAAATAATCATCTAATTCGTACGGATCTTTAGTATGTATTATTACTTTAACATTAGAATTTACAAGAGCCTTAAAAATTGGTAAAAACGTCTCTAGTCTCTTAACGGTTACAAAAGGACTCTCAATAATAACTTCATTTCTAGCCCTCTTTAGGTCTCTAATGAAAACTTTATAGAAAGTGTCTTGATTATATAACTTCGTATCAAGTGTAGATTCTAAACAATCTTTATTGTTTTTAAAGAAATTAATCATTTCTAATCTCCTTAATGTCTAGTATTTGATTAATACTTAAAATATCCGAATTATTAATTTCTTTATTAATCCTAAAGGTTTGGAATCCGTCCCTCCGCCCTAGCCATAAGCTAGAATTAATCAAAACATTACCTATTATTTCTTCTACTTATTTTTTGCAGTGTATTTAAATGCTTATTAATTTTAATAATTGCATTCTCTGATACTTCTGTCTCAATAGTTATTTCTTTATAACTCCATTTATCTAATGTAGGTTCAATCACCAATTTTAAAAACTTAGAAAAATCATATATACCTTCTTTAGCGATTGCCTTAGCGTGCTGATTAAAGTTTTCAATTCCTGTTCCAGGCATCTTAAAAGATGTTATAACATTAGCTGTAGCCAATAACATTAACTCTGGATTGATTTCAAATGCTACTTTTGCTAAATTACTATAAAAACTATGGTGTAAAACTTCATCACCAGCAACTCTTGCCATAACCTTATCACCACCTAATTCTTTTAAGAATTTACCTGTATTACTATGAGCAACTTTAGTAGCTAATTCCTGTAATGATGTATAGACAATTATTTCTGAAAAACTATCGTATTCAGGAACTTCAGCTTTTGTCATTTGTGCCATTCTAGCACTTTCTAACATTCTAGGATCAAGAGCACCGGATGCATGAACCCATCCTCTTATTACTTCAGAATGTCTAGCTTCTTCAGCAGTCCACCTATTAATCCATTCATTAAAAGGATGATCTTTAGCAGATATTGCTTTAATTGTATTTGTATAATAGGGTAAATTATCCTCTGTTAATAGATTAACAAATAACGAACTTCGAACTCCTTCACATAGGGGATATATCGATTGATCCCATTCATCTTTAGGATTATAATTTTGATGATTTTCAAATGGAATTAAATCAATAGGCATCCATGATTTAGCTTTATTATAATGATCATTAATAAGATTAGCTGTATCATCTTTTAATTCATGAAATAAACGGCGATCTTGAAACTCATCAATATTAAAGTTTTTATTCATAGTATGATCAAGTTATTATATCAAACTTTAATCTTTTTAGCTTTAGGCTTCCAACTACTGAATAATTTTTTGACGTTATACCATCCATAGCCAACCCCAAAGAATTCAAAACCATATTCGGCAAGGTGAGGTGCTTTAGTTGCTCCTAAAACCATCACTGCAGCAGGTATTACTGAGTCTTTAATTGAATCCCTCCATGCAAACTTATCACTAGCATTACTGGATTTTCGTCCTTTTCTGTTAACAAAATAAACTACCGAATTAATGGCAAGAGCTCCGATGGCAGCTTCATATTGATGAGAATATAAATTAATACCTTTCATTGATTCGAATAAAGTTCCATGATCATTATATATATCCAAAGATGTATCAATAGTTGAAAAAACAGCAGCAGTCCCAGCAAATACTTTGGCATATTTTCTTGCTCTTTGAGTATATTTTTTATTTTTAGATCCAGCCTCGATAGAACCAGCCGCAAAAAATAAACTATCCCCCAACTCTTAAGCTGCTTCAACAACTAAAGGACTTTGATTGGAAGTAATTCCACCCCATGCCTGAATTCCTGCAGAAACCATTCGCAATCCCGCAGATATTTTAAACCTATTAGATCTAGCTTCGTCTATTTTATCTCGTTCAAATTCAATATTAGTAGAGTTATATTCTTTCTCCATAATTAAATTATACTATATCATTATTGGTTGCTTTTACAATTTTATAATATAAGATTTATTTTTAAATTAATTTAAACTTTTTAATATAGAAGAGTATTGGTATGCCAATTACTAAAGGTATCCAATAGTTAAATAACCTAAAAAGTAGTACTGCACTAATCGATATATTTGAATGAACTCCAAAAATTATAAGCATAGCGCTAAGACCAAGTTCAACTCCACCCAATCCACCAGGTAGAGGAATAAAAGTACCAAAAAATACACCAATAATATAAACAATAAAGATATTTAAATACCCCAAATTAACTCCAAAACACTTTAAAGAAAAATATAATGCCAAGCTGTTAAAAAGACTAATCAGCACTTGAGTAATTAAAGCTAAGCTAATCTCTTTTTTTCGTTTAGTAAATAATTTCAAAGTATTTAACAATTCACTTAAAAATTTATTTACTATTTTTCTTAACTTAGCATTGATTAGATAGACAAAATAACAAATTAATAATATCCCAATAAAAATAAGTAGATATTTATAATCTAATTTTGAAAACGATAAATACCTATTAGCTCCAAAAGTTAAAATAAGAATAAAAATAAGAATAGCCTGAAGTGCACCTAATGAATTATTAATAAATAATGTAGCCACTGCTTCAGTTATTGAGGACTTATTCTTTTTCAAATAAAGATAATTCATCCCTAATGCTCCTATGCCAGAGGGAAGTATTTTATTTAACAAATTAGAACCAAACTGAAATATAAATGTTCTAAATAAACTAAGTTTATGAAAAGAAAGAAAATAGTATGAAAGGGCAGCAAAAAAGAAAGAACCTAAGACAAATAGAAAAATTAATAAATAATTAATTATTTGGTTATCATTAATTATTTTTAAATTGAAAGAATTTCCAAGAAATAGATTTAAAACGAAATATAAGCTAAAAAAAACTACTACAAGATAAGTGACCTTGAGTTTATCTATTTTAAGGATATCTTTTAAGCTCATGATCTTAGTTTTTATTATCTTCCAAATAACTTAAAAGAACAACTTAATAAATATATAAGCTAATCTTAAGAATATTTGTATTAAATAATAGCGTTAAATAGGAAATTATATGGAAAGTTCATATCCAGCAACAATAAGTTCAAAACCAGCTAAAATGCCTAGGTCAATATCCGTATCAACTCGGATGATTTGGTATAGCTTAGCAGTTAGTATGTTGCTAATTGCAGCTTTTATGGGTGGAATTATTTATCAAAAGAATAATCAGCCAACTAGTTTAAGCTCTTTTACCAGTACAAATAATAATCCTAAGAAAGCTCACTTAGCTAAAAAACATAAAAAAAGAGATTTGTTATTTTATGGAACTATAACTTCAGTTTCATCAAATCAAATCACTATAACAAATTCAAAAACTAATAAAACAAAAGTATATACGATAAGCCCTAAATCAATTATTATCCAATCTAAAAAGAAAGTTTTAGTAGCTAATTTAAGTATAAATCAAAAGGTTAGGGTAATATCGCTTAAAAAATCCCCACTAACAATTAAAAGGATTATTATTTTATAGAGATATCTAGTCTAAAAATATAGGAATAATTAAAGTATAATAATAATTATGAAAATATTAGTAGTAGAGGATGAACCAAAAATTGCACAAGCTATTAAAAAAGGCCTAGAATTAAAAAACTTTGCCGTAGATCTAGTGTATGACGGAGACCAGGGATATAGTTATGGTTTAGATCCAGAGTATGATCTAATCGTCTTAGACCGAATGCTACCTGGCAGTATGGATGGTACAGCGATTTGTGAAAATCTAAGAAAAGAAAAAATCAATACGCCAATATTGATGCTAACTGCTAGAGGAACAATTGGCGACAAAGTTAGTGGACTTAACTCTGGTGCTGATGATTATCTCGTTAAACCATTTTCATATGATGAACTAATTGCCAGGGTACAGGCATTACTTAGAAGACCTCCAGTTAATTTGGGAGACGAACTAAAACTAGACAATTTAGTTTTGAATCCTAAAACCTATCAAGTTAAAAGAGGTTCTAATAACATTAAATTATCACACAAAGAATTTGCTCTATTAGAATATTTGCTACGTAATCAAAATCAGATAATTGAAAAGGATACTTTAGTTAATCATGTTTGGGACGAAGACTCATCTATCTTACCAAACACTATAGAAGTTTATATTGGTTATCTTAGAAATAAAATTGATAGACCATTTAAAAAATATAAACCTCTCATTCATACGATTAGAGGTTTTGGATATAAACTCAGTAATGATTAAAAATGTTTAAAGCTGCTGTAATTAAATTAACTTTTTGGTATCTCGCTATCGTGATGACTATCAGTCTATTCTTTAGCATCGCAGTATATAATGTTGGAACTGGAGATATAGCAAAAGGAATAAAATTACAATCTGAAAGAATTTATTCCTCATTTCCAGTCTTTGAGACTAACCCAATTCTTGATCCAGCCAAAGACATAAAAGATGAAGACCACAACCTCTTCATTAGATTGGCCTTTTTTAATCTAATTGTTTTATTCTTTGCTGGACTTGCTAGTTATTGGCTAGCATTTAAAACTTTAGAGCCAATAGAAGAAGCTCATGAACAACAAAAACGATTTACAGCAAATGTAAGTCACGAACTAAGAACACCATTAACAGCAATTCGTATGGAAAGTGAAGTAGGACTTATAAACAGTGAAAATAATCGAGATGAATTAAAAGCTATTATTAAAAGTAATCTAGAAGAAGTTGAAAAATTAGAATTTTTAATAAATAACTTACTAAAATTATCTAAGTTTGAAGCTGAAGAATACCAGAAAAACTTTAAGGAAGTAAATCTAAATGAAATAATTAAAAAGTCAATTTCTATAACCCAGAAGCTAGCCACTTCAAAAAACATAAAAATCAAATATGATTCTAAAAAAATATATAAAACTATTGGCGATGAAGATAGTCTGGTTCAATTACTTAAAATATTTTTAGATAATGCCATAAAATTTTCTGGATCGAAATCTTCAATAGAAATTACTCAATCAAAACAAAATAGCTCACCAATCATTAATATTAAAGATATGGGTATAGGTATTAATCCCGATGATCTTGAACATATTTTTGATAGATTTTATCAGGCAGATAATGCTAGAACAAAAACATCCGAAAATAATGGATTTGGTTTAGGTCTTTCAATAGCCAAGATGATTGCAGATATCCATAATATTAATATTCTCATCTCTTCAAAACTTAAGGAAGGAACGAACGTAAAATTAATCTTTAATCAAAAATGATCACGAATATGACTAAAACTATAATCCCAGCTAGCATCACTTTTTTTGTGCGGATTAAAAATATTCTCCTCATCAAAAATAGTTTTTATTTCTTTAAATAGATCAAACACCTTTTCTCCGAATTGATCCTTTAACCAAGGTCCTCTAACCAACCCATCATTATGCTCTCCAGACAAAGAACCATTAAAGCTTAAGACTAACTCATTGACTTCTCTCATGGCAGGAAGTAATTTATCTCTTTCATTTTTCTTTTCGATTTCCATCAAGGGTATGATATGAAAATTTCCATCACCCATATGACCAGCAATAGTTGCAAATAAACCATATTTTCTTATAATTTTTCTAATTTTAGGTAAGAATGCGGTTATATGATCAGGACTAATAATTAGATCATCGATAAACGGTGCAGTGTGTTTATTTTTAACTTTACTTCTGAGTAAATTAAAGCTCTGTCTTCTCATTACCCAAAACTTTTCACTTTTACCTTCAGTTGGATCTTCTTCTTCGCCATTAATTTCATACCGAGCACGATGCTTTTTTAATTCGGCATGGAGTTCTTTAATTTTTTGTCTTACTTCATTTTGATCGTTGGATTCAAACTCTACCATTAAAATTAATTTAGGTATACCTTTTAGAAGCTGGAAACCATCTGGGATGAGTGAAATTATCAAATGTAGGAATTTTTTAACTCCTAATAATTTTAAGAAACTAGGCATAAATCTAATTGATAGCCATAAAGTTTGATCATCGAATGATTCAAAAGTAGCCGGCTTATATTCTAAAACTTTTGGAATAATTTCTCCCAATGCATCTATATCTCTTAAAAATAATACGAGCAGTCCGGAATGAATTCTACTAGGTACTAATCTATAATTAATTTCAGTAACAACACCAAGTGTTCCTTCTGAACCAACAATTAGTTTTGTTAAATCAAATATTTTTGATTCTCTATCCCATACTTCCCAGAGAGTATAACCCATTGAATTTTTTGAAACTTTAGGTTTAGCATTTTTAATCAGTTCATAGTTATCTTCACATAATTTAAATACTTTTTTATAAATCTGTCCTTCAAAATCATCCTGATTTAATTTATCTTGAAGTTCATGATAATTTAATGGTTTAACTAAATATTCTTTTCCATCAGCAAAAATTACTTTTAAATAATTAATAAAATCTTTAACCTTACCGTATTCTAAAGATTTCTCTCCACCGGAATTATTTGCCACCATCCCACCAACACTAGCTAGATCTCTTGATGCAGGGTAACTAGGCATAAGTGCATTTTTCTTTAGCGTTTCTACTTCAAAATCTCTATAAAACATTCCGGGCTGAACAATGGCATGATCATGATCTAGTTCAATTAATTTAGTCATGTACTTATTAACATCAATAATAATCGAATCATTAATTGCTCCACCAGCCATATCGGTTCCTGCAGATCTAATAGTAATTGATAAGTCCTTATTTTCAGCCTTATGTTTATTAACAAACTGAATAATTTTAGATATATCCTGATTATCCTTTGCGAAAACAACTACCTTGGGTCTTATTTCAAACATTGATGCATCATGACTATATTTCTCGATTACTAAAGAGCTAGAATCAACTTCACCAGAAAGACCAAGCTTATTTAATTCTTCTTCAATATTCATTATTTACAAGTTTTAATTTTAATATCTTAGATATATTATACACTATTTATAACTTAAATATAGCCATTAGCTTTTTGGATAAGCGTTTGTTAAAATTGTTAACATGAGTTTAGAATCAAAAAAACAGGTAATTATTGTAGGTGGTGGGTTTGGGGGAGTTAAATGTGCCCTTAGATTATCTAAAGATCCAAATTTTAAAATAACTTTAATTTCTAAATCTAAAAACCTAATCTATTATCCCTTGCAGTATCAGAAGGCTACGTCTTTAGGTAAAGTTAATTCAGCAATATCCCTTGACGAATTGTTCTATAAAACGAATGTTCATATCATTCAAGAGATTGTAAGTACAATTGATAAGAATAGACAGACCATTCAAACATTATCCAAAAAAGAATATAACTACGATTATTTAGTGCTTTCTTTAGGAACAATAACTAATGATTATAATATCCCTGGAGTTAAAGAACATACATATGATATTAAAAATATGCAGAGTATAAAAAAGTTTAAAGAACATATCCATGATCAAATCGCTAATAATCACCACTTAGATAAAAATTATTTTGTTATTGGAGCTGGACCTACTGGACTTGAACTTGCTGGCAATTTAACCAGTTTTGTTAAAGAAATAGCGACAAATCATGGAATTAGGCAAAAACATATTAATCTAACTATTATTGAAGCTGCACCAAGATTGCTACCCAATTTACCAAAAGATGCGTCTAGAATAATCCATAAAAGACTTCGAAAATTAAAAGTAAAAATAAAACTTGATTCAAAATTAGAACTAGTTAGCGATCATTCAATTATTGTTAATCAAAAAGAGTACCCATCAACTTCAGTACTTTGGGGAGCAGGTTCTAAAAATAATCCTTTTTTTAAAGACAATAATTTTACGATAACATCTAGGGGGAAAGTTTCAGTTGATGCATATCTTCAAACAGATCGCAATATATTTGTAATAGGAGATAACGCGAATACACCATATAGTGGTACGGCTCAAACTGCAATTTATGATGGAAAATTTGTAGCCAAAAATTTAATTAGATTAAATAAGCATCAAGAACTTAAAAGTTATAAAGTAAAAAAGCCTATTATTGTAATTCCAATTGGTCATAAGTGGGCAGTAATGATTTGGAA